>JAQUQD010000001.1 GCA_028716265.1 Bacteroidales bacterium
TGGCGTCGGGTTTTAAATTTTAGCACACACGCCCAGCCGTCAGGGTTTTATAACGGGACGGAAGGCAAGGACGGTCAGGAGCTGAAGGACTTATTGCACAACCTGATCGACGGTCATCAACCCTTTTCATACTATTCCACAAAGGAAATGATGAAATATTCCGATCAGAATCCGGACAATCCGTACCATGTCCTCCTTGTCTATACGGGTACATCCCACCCGAACGACGATTATGGTACCGGGAACAACCAACTCAACAGGGAGCATGTCTGGGCAAAATCCCATGGCTCGTTCACGGACTGGCTCCCCATGTACAGCGATGTGCACAACCTTAAACCCTGTGATGCATCCGTGAACAACGACAAGGGCAACAAGGATTTCGACGAAGGAGGGATAGCCCACCTGGAAGCCATTGGCTGTTATTATACCACGTATACCTGGGAACCACGTGACAGTGAAAAGGGAGACATTGCCAGGATCATTTTTTACATGGCGGTTAGATATGAAGGGGATCAAGGTGAGACTGACCTTGAAGTGGTCGACGAGATCAATACTTCACCTGCACCTGAACATGGACGGCTGTCCACGCTGCTGGAGTGGAACCTGCAGGACCCTCCGGATCCCTTTGAGATGAACAGGAATGAGGTCATCTATGCCTGGCAGAAAAACCGCAATCCGTTCATCGATCACCCGCAGTTCGCGCAACTGATCTGGGAAGCCGAAGCTGCAAGCCCCCTCAGAATCGGAGATATCCAGGCCTACCCCGGCACACCGGAAGAGAACCAGGAGGTAATCATCAGTGCCTGTGTGTCAGGCAGTTCCCAGGCAATCACGGCCACGCTGCACTGGGGGCTTTCTTCTTCTGAACTCATCCACTCCCTCACCATGGAGATCGTCTCCGGTCATTATACAGGCGAAATTACGGGCCAGCCCGAAGGCACCCGCGTGCACTACCGCATAGAAGCCTCTGACGGAATCCTGCAGTCCGGTTCACCAACCTATGCATATGTCGTTAAGAATAAATACGACGGCCTGTTGACCAGTATCTATGAGATCCAGGGTCAGCAGGAGGAATCTCCTCTGATCAACCAGCAGGTGACTACAACTGGTGTTGTGACTGCCACCTTCGGCGAGTATTATTACCTCCAGCAGGGTGTCGGACACTGGTCAGGCATCCGTGTGTGGGACCCAAACCGCTACCAGAATCCGGGCGACAGTATTATAATTACAGGTAAAATAATTGAAAATGAAGAAGTTACGGAGATCAGGGATGTGACCTACCATTACACCCTCAAAACAAACAACCTGACACCCGAACCTGTGCAGATCACGTGCTCCGAAATGAACGAAGCGTATGAGGGGACGCTCATCACCATTCTGAAGGCCGAGTGTACCGAATCCGATTACTATAACAACGACTGGATGTGGACCGTACAGGATGGCACTGGTTTTATGAAGGTGTACAATACGGCCATTTTTGAATATCAGCCCCTGGAAGGCGAACAGTATACGGTCACAGGACCGGTGAACCATACCGGAAGTTCCTGGTTCATCGAACTCCGGTCGGAGAAAGATGTGCTCCATGTTGTCGACATCACTCCGCCAATTGTCGAAATGGTGGAAGTGGTCAACTCTTCTACGGTCAGGATCCAGTTCTCCGAAACCCCCGATCAGTTTTCGGCGGAGGCGGAAACGAATTATGCCATTAATAACGGTGTTACCATTCTGGACGCCAATCAGCAGGTAAATATGAAACGAAACATTTACCTGAACGTTTCCAGCCTGCAGAATGGAAAGTATGAACTGAGCGTTCAGAATGTACAGGATCTGAGCGGAAATGTGATGCTTCCCTCTGTTCATCCCTTCACTGTGACGACCGGCATCCCCGGGAGAGATGGCTTTGCCGGGCTTTGTGTATGGCCGGACAGTCAATGCGCAGAATTATTCCTGGAATGGAATTCTACTACACCGATTGAAATTAGTTACCTGCTGACAGATGTCTGTGGGCGGCTTTTACAAAGCGGTGCGACGGAACTGCACCCGGGAATCCAGGTCCTTGGCCTGAAAACCTTCAACCCGGCACGGGGATGTTATTTTTTCACAGTACAAACCAGCCAATACCATGGCACATGGAAACTGATCTTTCCTGGTCATGATCGTTGATACCAGTAAATATACTATTTTAGCCACATTAAATCCGCAATGAAGTGTCTGACAGCATCGTAATCATACCGACCTACAACGAGATTGAAAACATCGAAAGGATCATACGTAAGGTTTTTTCACTTGAGAAACCATTCGACGTGCTGGTCATCGAAGACAATTCACCTGACGGAACCGCGGATAAGGTGAAAAGCCTCATGAAGGAGTTCAAGAACAGGCTGTTCATTGAGGAGCGGAAGGGAAAACTGGGGCTGGGCACTGCTTATATTCACGGTTTCAAGTGGGCGCTGGACCATGGATACCATTATATTTTTGAAATGGACGCTGACTTCAGCCATAATCCGGATGACCTGGTCAGGCTGTATGGCGCCTGTGCAAATGACGGGGCCGACCTGGCCATCGGATCACGGTACATCAATGGAGTGAATGTGGTCAACTGGCCAATGGGACGTGTTTTGATGTCGTATTATGCCTCCGCCTATGTACGGCTGATCACACGCATGAAGGTCAGGGATACTACAGCCGGATTCAAATGCTATACACGCAGGGTTTTGGAAGCCATCAACCTAGATAGGATCAGTTTTATAGGGTATGCCTTCCAGATCGAAATGAAATACACGGCCTGGAAACTGGGTTTCCGAGTCGTGGAGGTGCCTATCATTTTTACGGACCGCACGCAGGGAGAGTCGAAAATGAACACCAATATTTTCAAGGAAGCTATTCTGGGGGTGATCAGCCTGAGGTTCAAAAATATCAGGAAGATCCACCGAAAACAATAAGTAATCCTGCTCCTTCATGATCTCCATGAATAACAACTACCATATCTTCAACGGATGGATTGTCAATGAACATCAGGTGTTCAAAGGCGGGCTCGTCATACGGAACGGACTGATCGAGACGGTCTATCACGGCGACAGATCACTGGATGACAAAGACCTTATCGCGCTTGATGCCGGACATAAATGGATATTGCCAGGAGTCATCGATGATCATGTCCATTTCAGGGAGCCAGGCCTAACGCATAAAGGTGATATTGCTTCCGAGAGCAGAGCGGCTGTGGCCGGAGGGATCACCTCTTTTATGGATATGCCGAACACACTTCCACCGACCCTCACACAGGCTCAACTCGAAGAAAAATTTCAGCTGGCCACCCAAAAATCCCTGGCCAATTACTCCTTTTACCTGGGTGCATCCAACTCCAACCTGGATGAAGTACTGAAAACCGATCCCCGGAGGGTGTGCGGCATCAAGATCTTTTTGGGATCATCCACCGGAAATATGATGCTGGATGATCTCCAGACACTGCGGACCATTTTTGCCCGGTCGCCCGTTCTCATTGCAGTGCACTGCGAGGATGAGTGGACCATTCAGAAGAACGAGGCCATCTGCAGGGAAGTGTATGGCGAAGATCCGCCGGCATCCGTGCACCCGAAGATCAGGAACCATGAAGTCTGCTTGTTGTCCAGCTCCTTTGCCGTGAGGCTGGCCAGGGAATACAACACACGACTGCATATCCTTCACCTGTCGACGGCTGAAGAAGCGGAATTGCTGGATGATTCGTCGCCCCTCGAGCAAAAAAGGATCACGGGTGAAGTATGCGTCCATCATCTGTGGTTCTCCGAGGCGGATTATGCCCGCCTGGGTAACCGGATCAAGTGGAACCCTGCTGTCAAAACAGAAAGTGACCGTATAGCACTTTTTGAGGCACTGCTACAGGATCAGATTGATATCGTAGCCACCGACCATGCCCCCCATACATTGGAGGAAAAAAACAGAAATTACTTTAACTCCCCTTCAGGAGCTCCTTTCGTTCAACACGCGCTGGTCGCCATGCTTGAGTTTTACCATCAGGGAAAGATATCACTGGAGAAGATCGTACAGAAAATGTGTCATAATCCGGCAATCCTCTACCGGATCGAAAAGCGGGGTTTTATCTGCGAGGGATACTGGGCTGATGTCGTCCTGGTGAACCCGGATGATCCATGGACTGTGGACCCTTCAAACCTGCTGTACAAATGCGGATGGTCACCCATGGAGGGACAGCAGTTCCATGCCAGGATCACACACACTTTTGTGAACGGGTACCTGGTTCATGAAAGGGGACAGATCTACGATTCAATGAATGGACAGCGTCTGACATTTAAACGGTAATCCAAACTTATGAAAGGTCATCTGCGCATATCGTCAGGAAATACATGGATGATTTCCGCCCTGGTCAGTGTCTTTCTCCGTGCGGGCTGCTCTTCCAAACAGGGAAAAAAGATCATCAGCACCTACGAAGGAGGCGATCCGAAGCAAATTAACTATTACCAACTGGAAGGAAAAGATACCCTCTGGATTCGGTCGGAGTATTTATACCAGAATGGCAACGAACAGCTGGAAGGTGATTTGGAAGCCGATGGCCGCATGAGCGGCACCTGGACCATCTGGTATGAAGATGGGAAAAAGAATGCGACCGCTGCTTTCGGGAATGGAATGCGGAGAGGCGACTGGCAGGTCTGGGATTTCGATGGGATTCTTCTGACTGCCGGTTCATATGAAATGGAAGTGGATTCAACCGGATTTCCGCTGACCCTTCGGTTTTACAGCACAGCCGACAGCATCCGTGACATTACCGGGCAAATTGATTTTTATCCCAATCACCTCAAGAAAACTGAAGGCCCGGTGTTGGACGGTAAAAAACATGGACTCTGGAAAGCCTGGTATAAGGACGGGACCAAATGGAGTGAAGGGATTTTTCAGCATGATATGAATCATGGAAGGCATACGGTATGGCACCAGAACGGGCAGAAATTTTACGAGGGTGACTACATCGTCGGTCAACGTTCAGGGATATGGAAATTCTGGGCCGAGGACGGCAGGCTGTTGAAGGAAACGAATTACAACGAGCTCAGGAATCAACTGGAACAGAAGGAATCGGAATGATTCGCCTGACCTGATAAAACAACAGTGGCCTGCATTGCTTTTGAGCGCAGGCCACTGCCGTTTTCCTGGTAGCGGGGATAGGATTCGAACCTATGACCTTTGGGTTATGAGCCCAACGAGCTACCTCTGCTCCACCCCGCAGTATATCTCTTAATTCTTGTTAATTATTCCTCTCAGCCCTGATATTCCATTAAATTTGTGTGCAAATATACTAACTATTTCTTTTATGTTAATTTACATGGGAAGAAAAAAGTTCCGGAATGGCTCATAAATCAGGATTTATCAATATTATCGGGAATCCGAACACGGGTAAATCCACCCTCATGAACGCCCTGGTCGGTGAAAAACTATCCATCATCACTTCCAAGGCCCAGACCACCCGCCACCGTATCATGGGTATTGTCAATGGCGAGGACTTTCAACTGGTCTATTCCGACACCCCGGGTATCATCAAACCTCATTACAAGCTTCACGAATCCATGATGAAGTATATTGAGACGGCCCTGACCGATGCTGATATCATCCTTTATGTCACCCAGCCAGACGAGGGATCGTATGAAGCCGGAGTCATTGAAGCCATCAATAAATCGGGTGTCCCGGTCATCGTCATCATCAATAAGATCGATCTGTCAAACCAGCCTGAGGTGGAATCGAAGATCCGTGAGATGGAGGGATATTTCCCGGGCGCAGAAGTAATTCCCGTTTCCGCTTTACTCCGTTTCAATCTGAGTTCAGTGTTTGAAAGGATTCTGGATAAACTCCCTGCCGCCCCTCCCTACTATCCTAAAGACGAGCTGACAGACCGTTCTCTCCGTTTTTTTGTATCGGAGATCATCCGTGAGAAAATATTGCTGAATTATCACCAGGAAATTCCGTATTCGGCGGAGGTGGTTATCGATCAGTTCAGGGAAAAAGATGACATCACCGTCATCGCTGCATTCATCATCGTGGGAAGGGATTCGCAGAAAGCCATTATCCTCGGTAATAAGGGGAATGCGATCAAAAAACTGGGTGTCGATGCCCGGAAAGAGATCGAGAAGTTTCTGGAAACCAAAGTCTTCCTCGAATTGACCGTTAAAGTGAGGAGCGAATGGCGTGATGACCCCATCCAGTTGAAAAGATTCGGCTATGAGTTGTAAATTTGTACCGGGTAAAATGAGGATCTCATGAGCAATCTTGTTGCGATCGTGGGCAGGCCCAATGTAGGTAAGTCAACATTGTTCAACCGCCTTACGGGCACCCGGCAGGCCATCGTTGACTCTGCCAGCGGAGTGACGCGTGACCGGCATTACGGTCATTCCGACTGGAATGGCATCGAGTTTTCGGTTATGGATACCGGTGGCTATGTCATGGGTTCGGATGATGTATTCGAAAAAGAGATCCAGAAACAGGTGATCCTTGCCATCGAGGAAGCCGACGTCATCCTTTTCATGGTTGACACCATCGAAGGATTGACGCCGATGGACGAAGATGTGGCAAAACTGCTGCGCCGGTCGGATAAGAAGGTGTTCCTGCTGGCCAATAAAACGGATAATATCGATCTTTACAACAGCACCAATGAATTCTATAAGCTGGGGTTGGGCAGGGTATACCCCATAGGCTCCATGGATGGCTCGGGAACCGGGGAGCTGCTGGATGACCTGGTGAAAGAACTCGGTGAGAAGAGGCAGGAAAAGATCGCCGACCTGCCTAGGGTGGCTGTCGTTGGGCGGCCCAATGTCGGGAAATCATCACTTGTAAACGCACTTCTGGGAGAGGATCGCCATATCGTCACCCCGGTAGCAGGAACCACCCGGGATTCTATCTATACCCGCTTCAAAAGCTTCGGATTCGATTTCTTCCTGGTAGATACGGCGGGTATCAGGAAAAAAGGGAAAGTGTCGGAAGATATAGAATTCTATTCGGTCATGCGCTCCATCCGAGCCATCGAGAACAGCGACGTGTGCATGATCATGGTCGATGCCCTCCAGGGTTTTGAAGGGCAGGACCTGAACATCTTTCACCTCGCCCAGAAGAACTTCAAGGGCATCGTGCTCCTGGTAAACAAATGGGATCTTATTGAAAAAGAAACGAATACATACCTTGCTTTTGAATCTGACATCAAAAAGAAGATCAGCCCTTTCACCGATGTACCGATCCTCTTCATATCGGCAACCGGCAAACTGAGGATACACAAAGCACTGGAAACTTGCATGAAGGTCTTTCAAAACCGGACCAGGAAAATACCGACATCCCGGCTCAACGACATGCTGCTACCGATCCTGAAAGAGAATCCGCCACCCATGTACAAGGGCAAACAGATCAGGATCAAGTACATCACCCAGCTGAAGACCCACTATCCATCCTTTGTATTTTTCTGTAATCTACCCCAATACGTAAAAGATCCCTACAAACGGTTTGTCGAAAACCATCTCCGGCGTCATTATGATTTTTCGGGCATTCCCATACAGATCTATTTCAGAAGCAAATGATATTTCGTGATGATCGCGCTCCCACAGAATAGCATCAGGATGGATTCCTTACTGTAAAAAGTACCGTTGTATGGAAGAACATATCCGCATTGATAAATGGCTCTGGGCGGTCAGATTGTTCAAGACCCGGAATCAGGCTTCGCTGGCCTGCCGGGCAGGAAAAGTCAGGATGGGCGACCAGACCGTGAAACCTTCACGCGAAGTGCATCCCATGGATGTGATATCAGTCAACCTGGGCTTTATCTCCCGGACAGTTCAGGTGAAGGCCCTTCTGGACAACCGTGTGTCTGCCAGGCTGGTGCCGGAGTATGCCACCGACCTGACGCCGGAAGAGGAATATGCCCGCCGGAAAATGGTCAGGGAGGCCAACTATGAGCAGAGGGAACGCGGACTGGGTCGTCCGACAAAGAAACAACGCCGCGATATTGTGAAGCTGAAGCGCTATAAAATCTGATCGATTCCATTTACAATCATATCGCCCCAACCTGAACTTTATGGTATGAAAAGCATCTTTCAACCCTATGACGCCACCCGGGAACAGATCGATCAACGCGTACGGGACATCTTGTCAACGGAGCCAGACCGGGATCATTTACCCCTGATCAAGAGGCAACTGGTTGAATTCCTCGACCTGACGACTCTGGAAGGAAGCGATACACGGCAACGCATCGTGCAGCTTTGCGAAAAGGCGTTGCGTATGCGTGATGAAACCCTGGATCGGCTGAGTGTAGCCGCTGTTTGTGTATATTCACCCTTTGTCACCGTGGCCAGAAATACCCTGGCGGACTCCGGCATTAAGGTCGCCTGCGCAACCGGCGGTTTCCCTTCCGGGCAGTTGCCACTCCCGCTCAAGTGCCAGGAGATCCGCTATGCCCTCGATCAGGGAGCCGACGAGATCGATACGGTCATCAGCCGGGGAAAGCTCCTGGAAGGCAATGAAAATGAAGTGTACGATGAGATTGTCGCCATCCGCGGGATCTGCCATGGGAAAGTGCTTAAAATCATTCTGGAAACAGGAGAGCTGGCAACCGTCCAGCTGATCAGAAAAGCCAGTGAACTGGCCCTGATGGCAGGAGCTGACTTCATCAAAACCTCCACCGGCAAGATTCAGCCTGCCGCCACGGAGCAGGCCGTCCTGATCATGCTCGATGCCATCAAGGAGTTTGCACAGACAACCGGAAAACAAGCCGGGATAAAGCCGGCCGGGGGAATTCAGCAACCGGATCAGGCCATGCGGTATTACCGGCTTGTACGTCACATCATGGGTGATGCATGGCTCAATCCCCGGTTGTTTAGAATTGGTGCCAGCAGATTGGCTGACCAGCTGTGGAATGACCTGAAAGCCAGACTGGAATAAACTTTACAACCATAGAGTGAAATACTGAATAGGAATTTCATCCTGGTATAATACTTGATAAACCTTCCCGCATGAATTCCCGCATTACATATCTTTTCCTCCTGCTGGTCGCGCTTCTTTTTACCTTCCCTGCCTGTGACCTGCTGGAGGATCCTGTGGATGAAGATATGCGTGATCTGTTTGCCGGTGACTGGAACTGCAAGGAATATCTCTACGGTAAACTGCAAATGACCTACAAAGTAACCATTTCGAAAGATCCTGCCGACGATTCCCGGATCATCCTCCGGAATTTTGCTTTCATCGGAGAGGATGAGCAGCCTCCCTTTGGCCTGGTGGACGGTGAATCAGTGACAATACCCACGCAGCAGGTTTGTTACGACCAAAGTATTACCGTTTATGGAACGGGACAGTATATTTCGAAGAATGAAATCCACTGGGAATATACGGTCGAAGTCGGCGGTGACAGCTTCACCTACACGGCCGTCTATCAGCGGATCCGATAAAGAGGAAAAACCCGGAGTGGGCCTCATCTGGCCTGGCTCTCCATCTTGCTCAGTTCAATGATCACATCCTCGTAGATCTTTTCCAGCATTTTTGCATCCTGTTCATAATATTCAAGACTCTGAAGGAATTGCTGACGGGTGATGTGATGCTTCTCGAAAAGGGTATGGTAATAGCTGTCGGTGTAGCGCTCGTTGTCCAGTTTTTTTGTATGGATCATTTTCAGGGAGGATTCAATGAGATGTACGTCGACAAGGATCGTGATCATCGTATCGGCCGGTATGAGGTTGGCAGGTACCGGATGATCACCGTTTCTGCCTCCTGGCTGGCATTGGACGATGAACAGCAGGATGAGGATGCTGATCCCGTGAAAAAGGGATTTATTCGCCCGCTTTGCCGGCATATTCATGGTTCAGTCCCTCAATGACCTGTTTGGTAAGGTTGTATTTGGGGTTCTTCAGAAGAAGATTGCTGCCCGGATTGTGGCCCAGTATGTAATCAAAGTTGAACTGCCGGTTGTAGCGTTCCAGGAAGTTGGTCACACTGTCAAGCAACATGATATTGACCTGCATTTCCATCTCCGCAAGTTCTGCACTGTATTGATTTTGAAGATCATAGATCTTCTGCTGTTCTTCCATCAGCTGATTGTAAATGTACTGGGCGGATTGTTCCGACAACTTGTTATTGGAAACCTGCTCCTGGAAATAGGAAGCGTCCTTTTCATATTGATCCTTCCTTTTATTTAGCGTGGCCTCCAGGTTCTTCCCCTTTGCTTCCAGTTCTTTACTCTTTTCAAGGGCCAGTGAATAATTGGCGAGGATGGAATCTGATTCAACATAACCTACTCTCAATACTGATCCTGTAAGGTCCTGCGATTGAATATCCTTCACGGGTGCCTGTTTTTTCTCGGTGAAAAACAGGATATAGAGGATGACGACAGCTATGAAAAGGATCGCATTGATGAACATACTGATCTTCAATTTTTTATCTGCATTGTTCATAATGTGGTCGGCGGTACTCATCGTTTCCCCGACATTGTTCGTGGTTTCTTCGTGCATAGTATTATGGATTAGTTGAATTAATTACCCAGTTCTGACAGGAATTTGATCCTCATCAGGCGGATCTCTTCTTCCGTATATTCATCTTCCCCAAGAATAGCAAGTGCCTGTTCAACCGAATCGGACTCGGCCTCGTGGAAATAATCGAAGATTTCCTCCTGATGATAGGGATCCACATACTCTTCAAGGTAGTAATTGATGTCCAGTTTCGTACCGGAGGAGACAATGCTTTCGATTTCGGTCAGCAGTTCGCCAAGTGAGAGGTTTTTAGCGAAGGCGATGTCCTCCAGGGATATTTTGCGGTCAATATTCTGAATGATGTACACTTTAAGTCCTGACTTATTGATCACCGATTTGACAACCATGTCGTTGGGCCGGATGATCTCATTCTCCTCTACGTATTGCTTGATCAGTTCCAGGAAGGGCCGGCCGTATTTCTGAGCTTTTCCGATACCTACCCCGGTGATCTGTTTGAGCTCTTCTTCATTGACCGGGTACTGGATGGCCATGTCTTCCAGTGAAGGATCCTGGAAGATGACAAACGGCGGAAGGCTTTCCTTGCGGGAGATCTCCTTGCGGAGGTCCTTAAGCAACGAAAACAGGGTTTTATCCGTGGTGCTGGTCTTATGTGCACTGCCGATCATATCCTCCTCTTCCTCCGGATTATCATAATCATGATCCCTGGAGAGCATGATCGAATAGGACTTATTCAGGAATTTTTTTCCTTCCGGGCTGATCTTGAGGATGCCATAATTCTCAATATCCTTGATCAGCAGGCGTTCAATAAGCGTTTGCCGGATGACTGCGTTCCAGAACTTCTCATCCTCTTCCATTCCCTTTCCGAACATCTCCAGCTGGTGGTGCCGCATCTGTTTGATGGTGGAAGAGGGCTTTCCCGTAATGATGTTGATAATATGCTTGGCTTTGAACTGCTGTTTGGTAGCTTCAATGGTTTCCAGTACCAGTTCGACGTATTTCTTGCCTTCGAAGCGTGTCTTGGGATGCAGGCAGTTGTCACACGCTCCGCAGCTGTCACGAGTATAGATCTCCCCAAAATAATGAAGCAACAGTTTATGCCGGCAAACAGAGGATTCTGCGTAAGCCACGGTTTCCATCAGCAGCTGTTTGGCAATTTCCTGCTCGGCAACGCCTTTGTCTTTGTTGAACTTCTCGAGTTTCAGGATGTCATCATAGCTGTAAAAGGCAATGCAGTTTCCCTCTCCGTCATCGCGTCCGGCACGGCCTGTTTCCTGGTAATATCCTTCGATGCTCTTCGGCATGTCGTGGTGGATGACAAAGCGGACATCCGGCTTATCGATCCCCATCCCGAAGGCGATGGTGGCCACAATGACCTCGGCTTCTTCCATCAGGAATTTATCCTGGTTGATCCTTCGGGTGGAGGCATCCAGACCGGCGTGGTAGGGCAAGGACCTGATGCCGTTCACCTTCAGGGTCTCGGCAAGCTCTTCGACCTTTTTCCGGCTCAGGCAATAAACAATCCCGGATTTACCGGAATTGTTCTTGATATAACGGATGATGTCCTTGACCACTTCCTTGGTCTTCGGCCTGACCTCGTAATACAGGTTGGGCCGGTCGAAGGATGACTTGAAGACCATGGCATCCTGTATCTTCAGATTCTTCTGGATATCCTGCTGAACCTTGAGGGTGGCCGTGGCGGTCAGAGCAATCACGGGGACTTCCTGGCCGATGCTCTCGATGATCGGGCGGATCCGTCGGTATTCAGGACGGAAATCGTGACCCCACTCCGAAATGCAGTGCGCCTCGTCGATGGCGTAAAAGGAAATATTGATGTCCTTGAGAAACACGACATTCTCATCCTTGGTGAGGGACTCAGGCGCCACATAGAGGAGCTTTGTCTTGCCATTGACCAGATCGCGTTTTACCTGCGTGATCTCGTTCTTTGAAAGGGAAGAGTTGAGAAAATGAGCAATGCCTGTCTCCGTTCCGAAGTTGCGGATCGAATCTACCTGGTTTTTCATCAACGCAATAAGCGGCGAAATGATGATGGCCGTCCCATCCTTGATCAGCGCAGGAAGCTGATAGCACATGGACTTGCCGCCACCTGTGGGCATGATCACAAATGTATTTCTCCCCTCCAGCAAGTTATTGATGATGGCTTCCTGATTCCCCTTGAATGAATCGAATCCAAAAAATTTTTTTAACAGCTGATGTAGCGAAAGATCGATCGTCGTCTCCATTTCATTATGATTCAAAAAACACCTGATTCGCACTTTTCTTTGAAATCCGTTTTTCGTTGGGTTCGCCTTTAACAAATTTATATAAAATACTTTTTAAATAATGACCAAGAGTTCAGTAAAATCTTTCATAAATTTAATACAATAAACCGTCGGTTTCAACATTCTAATTTTTTATTTTGGTCCTTTTGTCATGGGGATGATAAAGGTAAATAGTAACTTTGCGACTTCGTTGTTTATTTTTACATCAAGATACCGGCATTGAAATCAGCTGAGGAGATAAAACAGATCGCACAGCGGACCATCCGGGATGAATCGGAAGCCATCCTTGGCCTGACCGGCTATATCAATGACGATTTTTACCGCTGTGTGGAAATGATCTTTCATTCAACGGGCAGGGTGATCATTACGGGCATCGGCAAAAGCGCACATATAGCCAACAAGATCGTCTCAACCCTTAATTCCACAGGGACCAGGGCCATATTTCTTCATGCAGCCGATGCCATCCACGGTGATCTGGGTATGATCAGGGATGATGATATTATCATCTGTATATCCAAAAGTGGCGAAACGCCGGAAATAAAGGTCTTGCTGCCGTTGCTGAAGCTGCTGGGCAACAGACTGATCGCCATGGTCGGGAACCCCTCTTCCTACCTTGCCCGTTCGGCCGACCGGGTCATCTGCACTGCAGTGCCAAAGGAAGCCTGTCCCAATAACCTTGCCCCAACATCCAGTACGGCAGCACAGCTTGCCATGGGGGATGCCCTGGCCATCTGCCTTCTTGAATGCCACGGATTCACCATGGAGGATTTTGCGAAGTACCATCCGGGTGGGTCCCTCGGAAAACGGTTGTACTTGAAAGTCAGCGACCTGTCGATCAATAATGAAGTACCCCGTGTCGATTCCATGGCCGATGTCAACCAAACCATCATCGAGATCTCATCCAGGCGCCTGGGAGCCACCGCCGTGATGGAAAATGATCAATTGGTGGGGATCATCACCGACGGGTATCTTCGACGGATGCTGCAAAAGAATATCCCACTTGAGACGATCAGGGCAAAAGACATTATGACAAGAAATCCCAGAACGGTCGAAAAAGATACCCTTGTTTCCCAGGCATTGGATATGATGCGCAAGAATAATATCACCCAGCTGCTGGTCATGGATGAGGGACGCTATGTGGGCGTCATCCACTTGCATGATATACTTAAGGAAGGGATCCTATAGAAAGGCCACCTATGCTGCTGTACACAAACAACCTGGTAAAAAAATATAAAAACCGCACCGTCGTTGATAACGTGTCCCTTAAGGTAGAACAGGGTGAGATCGTGGGATTGCTGGGGCCCAACGGTGCCGGGAAAACCACCTCGTTCTATATCATCGTCGGGCTCATCAAGCCCTTCGCCGGACAGGTATTCCTGGATGACCTGGAGATCACTCGCGAGCCTATGTACAAAAGGGCAAAGCTGGGAATCGGGTACCTTTCGCAGGAAGCATCCGTTTTCCGCCAGCTGACCGTAGAGGATAACCTGCGGGCTGTCCTGGAATTCACTCAAAGAACAAAACTTCAGCAAAAGGACAAACTGGAATCCCTTATCGATGAATTTGGGCTTCAGCACGTCCGTCACAGCAAAGGGATCACCTTGTCGGGAGGGGAAAGGCGGCGAACGGAGATTGCCCGTGCCCTTGCAGTGGATCCTAAATTCATCCTGTTGGATGAACCCTTCGCCGGTGTTGATCCGATCGCCGTGGAGGATATCCAGTATATCGTATCCAAACTGAAAGATAAGAACATCGGCGTACTGATCACCGATCATAATGTGCACGAAACTCTCTCCATCACCGACCGCTCATACCTTCTCTTTGAGGGTGCAATCCTGAAATCGGGAACATCAGAAGAACTGGCACAGGATGAACACGTCCGAAAGGTTTACCTGGGAGAGAAATTTGAATTAAGAAGGTAGTTGCCTGTAAAATTCACGAATGGCTCTGGACATGGTACTTTTGCCCTGATCCTCAAGATAATCGGCTATCCTGGTCATCAGATCGGTTTTTACCATCCATTCTTTATCTATGCTGGGTTGAGCTGAATAAAGGATCATCCCTTCGTTCACGCCTTCAGCCAGCACTGTTTCCACGATCCGTTTCACTGTTTGACAGGTCGCCAGTTCATCCCATACCTGCCGGCACGCGGCAACCATCTGATTCACACCATTGAAGCTGGTATTGTTCAGCACAATGATGGTCAGGTCATCAGGAAGATACTTGACGAAGGCAGTCCGGAAACCGCTCCAACGGCCATAATGGTATACCACCTTTGAGCTGCCTTCATGATCCAGTCGGAATCCGAAACCATACGGGATCTCCCGCTTGTTTTCAAGCCGGCCGGCAGTGAACGCCTGGATCATGATCTGGTGAGGCACCAGCAGGTCGTTGTTCAATGCCCGGTCCCATTTGAAAAGATCGATCATGGAAGCATATACCCCTTTATCCCCGGCTATACCGTCGTGCATGACAGTTTCATAGGAATTTGAACGGCCACGGCTCCTGCGGTACCCCGCCAGATAGTCAGGATCATGTGCACGGTCCGATGGAATGCGTACCGAGGCATTTTGCATGTCCAGAGGCCTGAAAATATGCTCCGTTAAAAATGTACTGTACGATTGATCCGTGATCCGTTCAACCACACTGGCCAGAATGGCATAACCTGTATTGGAATAGTAAAACCTTGTCCCTGGCTCAAAATTGAGCTCTGTACCGTATTGCGAAAGGATTCGGATCATGTCTTCATTGGTCGGAAGAACGCTGTCGGATGTCCAGTAATTGTCAATGTACCATAGATAGTTCGGAACCCCGGATGTGTGGTTCAGCAAATGACGGATCGTCACACCAGAGTAGGGGAGCTCAGGGATGAACCACTGCAGCGGATCGTCCAGCCTTAGTTTTCCTTCGTCCAGAAGGATGAGGATGGCCATCGCTGTAAATTGCTTGCTCACAGAAGCGAGCTGAAATGCGGTTTCCGGCTTTAACCTGACCAAATGGCTGTTTTCATAACCTGAACACGCCTGATAAATGATCTCATCGCCGGAGGCGATCAGCAGATTGCCATTGAAACCATAGGAATGGGTACTCACATCCACGATTGAATCAAAGCGTTGATACATCTGTTTGAATATCAGATCGGAAAGATGATCCTCCTCATCCAGCGTCAGTACCTCTGAATTGGAGATACTCTGAAGACCATAATTGTTCTCGGTATAGATGAAGAAAAAAAAGAATAAAAGAATCAGCGCCGGACGCAGCAGTTTATTATTGATAAAATGCCTCATTGTGCTTCCCTATTCTTGTTTTGGCCGGCGCAAATTTACGAAAAAACAAAGCAAATTATCCGAATTCGTGGCAAATATCCGGCTGTTTCCCGCCCGTCATTGGCCTGCCTTAGGAGATTCCCTTCGCTGAGGTAAAAAAATTACCGACAGAAGTACGTAACAGAGTATGATGACCGGGAATGAAGCAAATCCAAGCAAAATGACCAGGAGAACGGCCAGAAGGAGCAACAGATACCTCGACCAGTTGGATTTCCAGGAGAAATCCTTGAATTTCAGGGAGAGCATGTCGACGGGGGCTACCATCAGGAAAGAGATAACCACAGCTGTTATCAGTAGTGCGATGGGTGATGAGAAGATTTGCTGTAGCAGGGGAGGTGTGTTTTCGCTGACAAGCAACAACGGTATGGCTCCAATGAAAATGGCACTGGCCGGGGTGGGTAACCCATGGAAAGTATATTTCTGCGATGTATCTATTGTAAACTTGGCCAGGCGGAGGGCTGAAAAGACCGGGACAAGAAAGGCGGCATAGGGTAGGAGATCCGAAATGGAAACTCCCTCCTGAAGATAGGTTGACCTCATGAGGGACCACAGAATATATCCCGGGGCAATCCCGAAAGAGACCAGATCAGACAACGAGTCCAGCTGCTCCCCGATCGGTGACTGGGCGTGGAGAAGCCGTGCAAGGAAACCATCCAGAAAATCAAGCACCAGGGCAATGGTGATGCAGAGAGAACCCAGCACCAGTTCATCCCGAAGGATGAAGAGGATGGCCAGAATACCGGATAACAGATTCATTAGGGTGACGACATTGGGTATGTTTCTTTGTATGTGCATCCTGCAGAATTTTAATGAAACGCATCTTGGTTGACTGTACAAAAATACAACGATTCCCGTCTGAATATCCCTATATTTGCCTGTGAAAAAGGTGCCTTTCATTGTTTAATCATCTCAAATCTGTTCCAATGAAACGAATGGAAACAACAGGACTGATCATCAAGAAAGAGAAACTGGCATCATATGAGACCAGTGTGCCCTTTCATGAATTAATCCTGAAAGATCTTGCCCCCTTCCCCGGATATTATGACTCCTTCCAGGTACCTCTTCCGGATAAGGAATTGATACCCAGTCACTTATTTTTTGTCCTCAGCAGATTTGATTATTTCAACGATGACGGATTCATACGGAAGACCCTTTCGATCAAATCCGCTACCGGAATTGAATTTGATGCCGCATCCGGACAACTGGAAGCATTCAACATCCTTCATCCGTGTATCCGGATTCGGCTCCAGAAAATGGATACCATCCCTCCCCTTGTTGACGCCTATAAGAACGCGGGCTGGGATTTTGTCCGCTATAAACAGGTTAAGCCTTATGAAAGCCTCATTAAAATAAAGACCTTCCTTACCTTGGAAGAGATGAAAGAAGGAGTCTATCGCCATACCCTGAGACCTGAAGAGTTCTTCATCACAATCCCCTACATGCCCGATTGGAAAACGTTTGAAGAGATTACTCTTCTGATCAGGAGAAATTCGGAATTCAAACGCTATGACGCAGCGCTGGCTTCCGCCTATACCCGCCGGGGTTTGCTGGAAATGGTGCGGATCTATACAGAATCCTGCACGCCTGGCCAGCTTCAGGAACTCAGGCATATTTACTGCCGTGAAATGAATCGGGAACTGTGTAAATGAAATGGATTTCCTGATCAGTGATTATCAATATGATCTGCCTGCCAGCCGTATCAGTCAGTTACCCCTGGCTGAAAGGGATCAGTCAAAACTCCTGATCTACAAACACGGGCAGATAGGAGAAGATGTTTTCAGGAACATTGCCGGCCATCTTCCGGAAAGAGGGCTGCTGATGGTGAACGATACCCGTGTGATCCATGCCCGTCTTTTGTTCCGAAAACCGACCGGCGCCCTGGTGGAGATATTCTGCCTGAATCCTGTGGCACCCGTTCAGGAAATCCAGACAGCGTTTGCCCTGTCTTCGGATGTGCAGTGGAAATGCCTCATTGGCAATGCCAAGAGATGGAAACAGGGCTTTCTGGAGGCTTGTACGGAAATTCGCGGTGAGAAGATCCGGTTTACGGCTGAACGAATCAACTTTCAGGTCAATCCCGGCCTGGTACGTTTCAGCTGGACTCCAGTGCATTTTCCCTTTTCAGAGGTGCTTGATGCGTTTGGCAAAATACCCCTTCCTCCCTATATCCAGCGGGAACCGCAACCGATTGACACCATCCGCTACCAGACTCTTTATGCCCGGACGAATGGATCGGTGGCCGCTCCCACAGCCGGGCTTCATTTTTCGGAACATGTCTTTCAACAGTTGAAAATCAAACAGATAGATGCTGACCAGATCACGCTGCATGTTGGTGCAGGCACGTTTACTCCCGTTACCAGTGAGATGATCAGCGACCATATCATGCATCCGGAGTGGTTCAGCATCACCAGAGGTACGATCCTGTCGCTCTATAGGTCTGGTTCTCGCCAACGGATCATTGTGGGGACTACCACAGTCCGCGCCCTGGAGAGCCTCTACTGGTACGGTGTCAGACTCATCAGGCATCAGGGGGATCCTGTTCCCATAACCATCGGACAATGGGATCCGTATGCCCGCTTGAAACAAGAATCCGTTTCCGCAGCCCAATCACTGGAAGCCGTTCTGGAGCATATGGAGAAGTATGGTTTGGAGAACCTCTACGGAGAAACACGCCTGATGATCATTCCCGGTTACCGGTTCCGTTTCACCGACATTTTGATTACCAACTTCCACCAACCCCGGAGTACACTGTTGCTGCTTGTGGCAGCTTTCATAGGAACTGAATGGAAACGGGCATATCAGTATGCCCTGGATCATGATTTTCGCTTCCTGAGCTATGGCGACAGTTGCCTGTTTTACGGGAAGGGGTCTTTGCCATGATCTATGTTGTCACCGGTACGGCTGGTTCAGGCAAAACGACCTGGGTGATGAACCTGGTCCGATTGCTCGCATCGGAATTCATTCAGGTTGGTGGAGTTTATGCAGCAGGTTCATGGAAAAATGGCGTGCGTGACCATTTTAGGGTGAACGACCTGGAAAACGGTCAGTACAGACTTCTATGTAACCGAAGAAATTCAGGTGATGACATCCCCTTCGGTCATTTCTTTTTTAAAAGGAAAGGCCTGAGGTTTGGACTGGCTGCGTTGGATAAAATCCATTACACACACCCGGATGTCCTCGTCATCGATGAGGTCGGCGGCCTGGAACTCCACAACGGAGGGTGGTCCCGTTTTTTGGAAACGATCAGCAGCGAAACGGCCGCAACGATCCTCCTGGTCGTTCGGGAATCATTGGTCGACCAGGTTCTGACTCGCTGGAACCTGGAAGGCGGTCAGATCATCAGGCCAGGTGAGGTACCACCCGAAGACCTGTTGTCAGCGATCCGGCAGGAACGAACGATGTTTGCCCGGAAAAGAGTGACACCCATCACCGGAATCATCCTGGCCGGTGGTAAAAGCAGCAGATTTGGAACGGACAAGGGAACGATCCGGTTCAGGGGTAAATCCCTGTTGGAAATTGCCATCGAACGGTTCAACGTATTGTGCGACAACGTGCTTATCAGCTCAAACTCCGATGCTTACAATGATCTTGGATACCCTGTCATCAGGGATGTAATGAATGACTGTGGTCCGATGATGGGGATTTATTCCTGCCTAAGGAAGTCCACTAATCTGGTCAATCTTGTTGTTTCCGTTGATACCCCACTGGTCCCGGCAGGACTGTATCGCGAACTGATCCGTGTCAGAGAAGATGCACAGGTTGTGGTACCATCTTCCGGTAAGGGTATATTTGAATCCCTGATAGGCATGTATGAACGCACGGTCATTGAACCAATGGAAGAATTTTTCGCAATGAATGACTATACCTTGCCTCATCTTTTCAGGAAAATTCATTTTAAACAACTGGCCGTCGGCAGAAACAAGCCTTTCAGCAATCCGGCTATTTTTACCAACATCAATACACCGGATAACCTGACGCAGCTGGAATCTTCTGATGACTCACGGCTTTATAGGACAGAAATGCTTCTTTAAATTTATACTCATTCTAAATATCTATGTAAGATATTCATTATCAGGATGATTATAAATAATAATTAGCTAGCTATGTTTTTATGTTTATATAATAGATTGATTATTAAGAAAATATCGAGCTCACCATACACTTCGCCCGCGCCCCCAGTAATGGGAAAATATTTCTACTTTTGCGATGTCTTCTTCGTTCTCACTGATTTATAACATTTTATCAATATAATTATGGCTAACAGAAGGGAATTTATCCGGATTTCCTCCCTGGGGCTGGGAGGAGTAGCTTTAGCCGGTAGTTCGCTTTCACTGGTCAAAGGATCAGAGGTCATTGGGAAGCTATTTGAGCTTCCTCTGCCAGACAGACAGCGCCAGCGTGTGCCCACTTATTGCGAGGTATGTTTCTGGAAATGTGCTGGTTGGGTATATTTTAACGAAGATGGGAAGATCAGGAAAATTGAAGGGAACGACAACGATTTGAACTGCAACGGACGGTTGTGTCCGCGCGGTACCGGAGGTTTGGGCATGTACTACGATCCTGACCGATTAAAAACCCCGCTTATCCGCACAGAAGAAAGGGGCAGGCAATCATTTCGCGAGGCAAGCTGGGACGAGGCCCTGAGCTATATCGCGGAAAAGATGCAAAAGATTGCCCGCGAGCATGGTCCCGAGTGTGTGGCACTGTTTACCCATGGGTCCGGGGGAAAGTATTTCGGGGATCTTCTCAAGGCCACGGGATCCACCAATATTGCGGCGCCTTCTTTTGCCCAGTGCCGGGGGCCCAGGGAGGTCGGCTTCATCTATACCTTTGGGGAATCCATTGATTCGCCTGAAAATACCGATATCAGGGATACCCGCTGCCTGGTCCTGATCGGGTCACACATCGGTGAAAACATGCACAACGGTCAGGTGCAGGAAATGTCGGATGCCATCGACAGGGGAGCCACGATCATAACCGTTGATCCCCGTTACTCAACGGCCGCCAGCAAGTCCAAATACTGGCTCCCCATAAAACCTGCGACGGATATCGCCCTGCTGCTCGCCTGGATGCACGTCCTTATCTTTGAAGAGCTTTATGACAAGGATTACGTGGAGCGTTATACGATGGGATTTGAGCAGCTGAAGGAGCACGTGCGAAACAAAACGCCCGAGTGGGCATACGGTATCACCACGATCAAGCCGCACATCATACGCGAAACGGCACGGGAGATGGGAAATGCTTCCCCTGCTGTCATCGTTCATCCCGGACGGCATGTGACCTGGTACGGAGATGATACCCAGCGCAGCCGCGCCATCGCTATCCTGAATGCGTTGCTCGGATCCTGGGGACGGCGCGGGGGCTTTTACCGCAACGCAAACTATGAAATGCCGTCGTTCCCTCATCCTGAATTTCCCGAGCCAAAAAGAACATGGCGGGAAGCCTTTCCCGGAAAGTACAACCTGGCCACCACGGTTCTGGCCAACGGGATCTGCGATGCCACCATCCCTGCGGTGGACCGTTCCTGTAACTTTAAGGGCTGGATCGTATGCGGTACCAATATCATCGAAACATTACCCAACCAGAAGAACACCATCGAAGCCATTCAAAACCTTGAATTGCTGGCCGTGATCGATACCATGCCAATGGAGATCACTGGCTGGGCCGACGTGGTCCTCCCCGAATGCACCTACCTCGAACGCTACGACAGCATCCGGACAGGCCAGGCCCGTAAGCCCCAGATCGCACTACGTATGCCTGCCAGCGAACCGTTATACGATAGTAAACCCTCCTGGTGGATCGCCAGGGAACTGGCAAAGAAACTGGGATTACAGGACTATTTCGATTATGAAAATCTTGAAGATGCTCTGGACTGGCAGCTCAGGCAAATCGGCTCCTCGCTGGAGGAAATGCAGCGAATCGGCGTAAAGACCTTTGAGAGGGATGCCGATGATTTGTATTTTGCTGATGGAGAAGAGATTGAATTTAATACTTCCTCCGGTAAGATTGAATTGTATTCAGCCGATTTTGAGGCAGAAGGATTCGATCCGTTACCTAAATACACCCCACACGAGGAACCCCCGGAAGGCTTCTACCGGCTCAATTATGGCAGGGGACCCGCCCATACCTTCAGCCGAACGGCCAACAACGCCAACCTGACGGATATTATGGAAGAAAACTCTCTGTGGGTGAATCCAAAGGTTGCCAGCCAGTGGGGTATAAAAAACGACCAGTATGTCTGGCTCAGGAACCAGGATGACATCACATCGAAATTCCCGATCAAAGTGCGCGTTACGGAACGCATTCGTTGGGACTCGGTGTACATGGTGCACGGTTTTGGCCATGACCAGAAGCGGCTGACCCGCTGCTATGGAAAAGGAGCCAGCGATACGGAACTAATCAGCCGCGTGCACATCGATCCCATCATGGGTGGTACTGGCATGCGTGGAAATTTTGTCACTTTTATTCTGGAAGATCCTGCAAATCAACGGACGAAAACCTGAGGATCATCCCATCGGATTTCATTTCGAATCACATGACAGGAGGACCTATATGAGATATGCTATGGCTGTGGATACCCGGAAATGCGTCGGATGCAGTGACTGTGTTGTTGCCTGCCAGACTGAAAACGACGTTCCCATCGGCTATTGCCGGGACTGGGTGGTGGAAGTGGTGGATGGGACCTTTCCGGAGCTGGAGATAGAGATCCGCTCGGAGCGTTGCAACCACTGCGAGAACGCACCCTGTGTCAGATGCTGCCCCACCGGGGCCAGCCATTATTCTGACGGCGGAACGGTTCTGGTCAGCAGCAGAAAATGCATCGGGTGCGGTGCATGCATCGCCTCGTGCCCTTATGATGCACGTTACCCCCATCCTGATGGCTATCCGGATAAATGCACGTTCTGTTTGACCAACAGGGTGCAAAAGGGATTAAAACCAGCCTGTGTGGCCGTCTGCCCGACAAAATGCCTCTATTTCGGAGATCTGGAGGATCCGAACAGCGATGTGTCACGGGTATTGAAGATCAGGAAATGGAAAACCCTTATCCCTGAAGCAGGAACAAAACCTCATCTTTACTTCTTAATCTGAGGCTTCACCAATGAAAGAGGAAATTATTGTCAGTGGAAGAATGAATCCTATGGTCGACCCCCAGCTCCACATCTGGGAATGGCCGATTCCATTGTACCTTTTCCTGGGAGGACTGGCGGCAGGCATCCTTGTTTTTGCTTCCTTTTATACGCTTCAGGGCAAGGAAGAAAAATTCCGGACCGCTGTCAGGATCGCTCCCCTGATTACACCAGTCATCCTGGTGCTTGGTTTACTGGCACTGTTTTACGATCTGAACCATAAATTGTTCTTCTGGAGGCTCTATACGACCATCAGGCTTGAATCCCCCATGTCGTGGGGCGCCTGGACGCTGATGGTGGTCACTCCCCTGGCCTTCATCTGGAGTGCGCTGAACATCAGGGAGCTTTTCCCGCGGTTCGACTGGAAATACAGTTGGCTCAAACAGCTGGAAACGTTTTTCAGAAAGCATATCAAGGTCATCGCCTGGATCCTGATCATTTTCTCACTGATCCTGGGGGTATACACCGGCATTTTGTTCTCTGCCTTTAACGCACGGCCCCTGTGGAATACCTCCATCCTGGGTCCGCTGTTCCTGACCTCCGGTCTTTCGACAGGTGCCGCCGCCATCGTCCTGATGAGCAAATCCCATGAAGAACGCCTCCATTTTGCCAGATTGGATATTATCCTTATCGGGATTGAACTGTTTCTCATCGTACATATGTTCATGGGATTTCTGGCCAGTACGGAAGTTCAGATACAGGCCGCCGGATTGTTTTTAGGCGGACCCTATACAACCCCGTTCTGGTTATTTGTTGTGTTCATGGGTCTTATCCTCCCGGCAACGCTGGAGGTGCTGGAGATCAAAGGATACAGGCTGCCTCTGATCGTGGCGCCTATCCTTGTGATTCTCGGAGGATTGATCTTTCGGTTTATCATTGCCTATGCGGGGCAAATTAGCAGATGGTTATATTAAAAATAATTGATACACTATGGAAACGCAATCTCAACAGGGCAGGAAGACCAGGTACATGAATCCGTATATTGCCGGAGTACTGCTGGGCCTGGTCGTTCTTGCTGCAAATTTCATCGCTGGCAGGGGGCTGGGGGCAAGCGGTGCAGTCAAGTCGACCATCGTGGCGGCGATGGAAAAGATCGCCCCGCAGCATACCGCCACGGCCACCTTTTACAAGGATTTCGGTGAGTCCCACGGAGGGAATCCTTTGAACTCCTGGCTGGTCTATCAAATGCTGGGTGTACTGGTCGGAGCATTCCTGTCAGGCATTATCGCCCGGCGTTTGACCTGGAAGGTGGAACATTCGCCTAAGATTACCTCAAAGCGCCGCCTTGTCTTCGCCCTGCTCGGCGGGATCTTCTTTGGATTCGGCTCCCAGCTGGGCAGGGGCTGCACAAGCGGCTCGGCCCTGAGTGGCATGGCCGTGCTCTCCCTTCAGGGATTCATCTCCATGATGGCCATCTTCGGCGCTGCCTTCACCTTCGCTTATTTTTTCAGAAAGAACTGGATCTAACATCTTTGCACTATGGGACCATTAATTGTTAATGAAATAATATCCGAAAATACTAATTTACTGCTGGCATTCTTTATCGGAATTGCCTTCGGATTCGTCCTTGAGCAGGCGGGCTTCTCCTCCAGCCGTAAACTGGCAGGAATGTTTTATGGGTATGATACGGTTGTTCTGAAGGTTTTTTTCACGGGAGCCATCACAGCCGCCCTCGGCCTGCTGTTCTTCAGTCTGTTCGGATGGATCGAGATGGACTATGTCTTTGTCAATCCAACCTATCTGGGATCAACCATCGTCGGAGGTGTGGTGATGGGACTTGGGTTCATCATGGGTGGCTTTTGCCCGGGAACAGGCTTTTGTGGAGCTGCCATTGGAAAAATTGATGCCCTGGTATTCGTCGGAGGGCTTTTTATAGGTATCTTTATCTTTGCAGAAGGATTCCCCCTGTGGGAAAAACTTTATCTGTCGGGATTTATGGGCGATATTACCATATCAAAAGCACTGGGTATATCCTCGGGTGTATTTGTATTTCTGCTTATCCTGGTGGCTGCCGGCATGTTCTGGGTGGCTGAATGGGCAGAAAAGAAATTCCCCAGAGAAGAGTATTAAAATTGTAATTACTAATAGTTACGCCATGTTCGCAAAATTGAATTACCGCGTTATCATATCGTCGTTGCTGATCCTTTTGGGACTGATCATTGCTGCCGTCCCGGAGAATACTACCAAGCCGAACAAACTGACCTCCCTACAAATGCTTGAAGAGATTAAAAGCGGGACCCAGTTTGTTCAATCCGACCAGGTGGCCGACATGCTTATCAACAAGGATCCGTATTTGCAGCTGATCGATGTCCGGACTCCGGAGGAGTATGACCAGTTTCACCTTCCCGGTGCGATCAATGTCCCGCTCGACAATATCCTATCCGACGAGTGGATCGATATTCTCGATCAGGATGTCAGGATGAACGTTTTGTACTCCAATGGCACCACGCACTCCAACCAGGCCTGGATGCTGATCCGGCAGCTCGGATATTCCAACAATTACGTGCTGGAAGGAGGATTGAATTACTGGGTGGAAACCATTCTGAGTCCAGCACCTCCGCCATCGACCAGTCCGGGGGATGAGTTTGCAAAATATGATTTCAGAAAAGGTGCCGGAATGGCTCTTGGCGCAGGGGCTGTGACTCCTTCCCAGCAGGAAGGATCTTCTCCTGCTCCCAAACCAACAATTGCCACCAAAATAAAAAAGAAAAAAGTAGCCAGCGGAGGATGTTCCTGACATTGGTTTACTTTTGGCTGACTGACCACACTCAACGTTTATTATCCGTTCTCAGTGGAAACACGATCCACAAAAAAAGTCAGGGATCCCAATCCCGAAAAAGAGATGTCCTTCTGGCAACATCTGGAGGAACTTCGCTGGCACATCCTCCGGTCCATCGTAGCCATTTTCGTTTTCACCATTGTGGCGTTCCTGAACAGGAAGACCCTGTTCGATGAGATCCTGCTGGCCCCCAAAGACGCCGACTTCATCACCAACCGCTGGCTGTGCCGTCTGGCCGACCTTGTATCCACACCAGCCCTTTGTTTCAAGGATTTTTCGCTCAATATCGTCAACCTGACCATGGCCGGTCAGTTCATGACCCATATGTATATTTCGGTCGCAGCTGGATTGATTCTGGCTGTACCATACGTTCTTTGGGAAATATGGAGATTCGTCAAACCTGCACTTAAATTCAAAGAGCGAAAATACTCCGGAGGTGCCGTGCTGGTCATGTCCCTGTTGTTCCTCACCGGAATCCTGTTCAGTTATTTTCTGATCGTCCCCCTGACCCTGAATTTCCTGGGCTCGTACACCGTCAGCGACATGATCCAGAACCAGATCTCCCTGAAATCCTACCTGAGTACCGTGGTTTCGCTTACGTTTTCTACCGGTCTGGTTTTCGAACTGCCCGTGTTTGTTTATTTCTTTTCCAGGATCGGATTGCTCACACCCGCATTCATGAGAAAGAGCCGGAAGTATGCCTTGGTCATTATCCTGATCATCGCTGCTATCATTACACCACCCGATGTCTTCAGCCAGACCATGGTTGCCATCCCGCTTTACGGACTCTATGAGATCAGCATTTTCATATCCGCCAGGGTCAACCGCCAGAATATGAAACTGGCAGGCTGAAAATCTGCCGGAAATGTAACTTTTTTTCTTATCTTTACGTCCAATCACCGTTCCTTATCTTACTTAGAGAGGAACCATTCATCCTTTAACCCCAAATACCATGGAACAAGAAACGAACAATGTCCCTAATCCCGTTCCGCCGGGACCAAGGGATCCGAAAAAAGAAAAGACCAATGGCAGCCTGATCGCCGGGATCATTCTGGTCACCATTGGGATTTTATTTCTGATCGACCGGTTCCTCCCCACGATCCGTTTTGGAGACCTTTGGCCTGTGGTTTTGATCGTGATCGGAATCATTCTGGTATATAACGCCTATAAAGAAAAAAACAAAAATCTGCCATGAGCTTCAAAAAAGTATTCTGGGGTGCTGTCCTCATCCTTATCGGAGTTCTGATCATTCTCAGGAATGTCGGAACCATCTCGTTCACATGGTGGTCATTGCTGCGCCTCTGGCCAATCATTCTGGTACTCTGGGGAATATCCCTCATCCCAATGAAGGAATGGATCAAACTGCTCGTGTCCTTCCTGATCCTGGTTTTCGCGTTTTTTCTGATTACAAGGGACAATCAGGCCCGGTATCCGGGTTTCCGCTGGCTGGGCAGGCCTTTCCACCAGTGGAACTGGAATGATGAGGACTGGGAAAAATGGCAACAGAAGAGGCACAGCCGGGCCGATATCTCCTACCAGAACCTGGTGGAACCCTACGACTCGACCTTCACCCAGGCTGAACTTAACCTGGATGCCGCCGCTGGTGAATTCCATATCAGCGACACCACTTCACACCTTATCGACTTTGAGCGTAAGGGTTTCTGGGGGGATTACAGCATGACCTGCATGGACTCAGGCGAAAAGCAGATCGTCTCACTTACCCTTCAGGGACAAAATATACGCAGGCCCGGCAGGGAACACAAGGTGAACATCAGACTGCATCCAGCCCCGGTCTGGGACGTTGACCTGGATATCGGCGCCGCGGCAGTGAACTTGGATATGAGCTCCTTCAAGACCAAATCGATCGATATTGATGGAGGTGCAGCCTCCATCGAAATGGTCCTGGGCGACGATTATCCTGAAACACAGGTGACCATCGACGCAGGCGCATCTTCGATCACCATCAAGGTGCCGCAGGAATCGGGATGTGAGGTCAATGCCAATACGGTTCTTTCATCCCGCGACCTGGAAGGATTCCATAAGATCAAGGATCATACGTTCCGGACAGATGAATTCTCAGCAAGAGCCAACAAGATCTTCATCTCGATTGATGCAGCCGTTTCCAGTCTGAGCATCATCAGGTACTGACAGGACTGGGGTTCGCCCCAAGAAAAACCATCAGCTCTGCAAATAACGCATCGGGCATGTCGGCGTGTACCCAGTGCGAAGCCCCGGGAATGGTGACCATGTGATAATTGGGGAAGTATGATGAAAAAAGCGGCTTATCATCATCTGCAATATAATTCGAATCCCCGCCGCGAATCACCAGCACAGGGCCTTCATAGATCCCCTTCACGGGCAATGTCCCGGAAATCCCTTCCAGGTTCTCCTCCACTGCATCCACGTTGATCCGCCATGAAAACCGGCCCGCGTGATCCCTGTGAAGGTTCTTCAGCACGAAATACCTGATCCTGTCGCTTAGGAGAACCTTGTTCAGCTCCGTTTCCACTTCCTGACGTGAAAGAAAGCGACTCAGATCTACCGAACGCATCGCACGGAGAATCTCGATGTGCTCCCTTCGGAGAGGATATCCTTTCGGACTGACATCAATGATGACCAGCTTACGGACACGACGGGAAGCTTCCAGGGCAACACCCATGGCCACTTTGCCTCCCATGGAATGACCAACGACAGAAGCTTCCCTTAAACCATGTTCATCCATGAACTCCAGTATGTCATCGGCCAGCGCATAATAATTGTGGGACGTACTGTGAGGCGATTGCCCGTGGTTCCTCTGATCAGGTACGAACACTGAGAAATGTTCTCCCAGCCGTCGGCCAAACGTCACCCAGTTATCTGACATTCCAAAGACCCCATGCAGAATAATGACCGGCTCCCCCGATCCAAACTGCCTGTAAAATAGTTTCATAAATACGTATTGTGCCAGTTACCACGAATAACTATAAATAACAATAAATAACCTTTTCAGACACTATCTTTCCTCACTGTGAAGTTGTCTCCTGTACAACTGTATCGTGTTCTCTAGCCCAAAGTACAACGCATCAGCGATCAGCGCGTGGCCGATCGAAACTTCCAGCAGTCCCGGGACATGATTGGCAAAATACCGAAGGTTGTCCAGGTTCAGATCATGACCGGCGTTGAGTCCGATGTGTTCTTCTGCAGCGGTCTCGGCAGCTGCCACGAAAGGATGTATGGCCGCTTCCCTGTCCGCAGCAAACTGTTTAGCATAGCTTTCCGTATAGAGTTCCACCCGGTCCGTCCCGGTCTTTTTCGCGTTGCGTATCATCCGGGGATCGGGGTCAACGAACAGGGAAGTCCTTATTCCAGCCTCCTTGAAAACAGATATGACCCGGTAGAGAAAATCCAGGTGCGCAACAGTGTCCCACCCGGCATTGGAGGTCAGTACATCCGGCGGGTCGGGAACCAGCGTGACCTGATCGGGGATGACGCTCAGCACCAGGGCAATGAAGGCTTCGGACGGATACCCTTCAATATTGAATTCGGTCGTGATCAGCGGTTTAATATCCAATACGTCCTGGTAACGAATATGCCGCTCATCCGGACGGGGATGAACGGTAATGCCCTGTGCACCGAACCGCTGGCAATCGGCAGCTGCTTTCAGTACATCCGGTATGTTTCCCCCGCGCGCATTGCGAAGGGTGGCAATCTTGTTGATATTGACACTTAATCTGATCATGGGGTCTGTTGATTTTACCTTTCCTACAAATCTACGAATAAGGATCATCCTCTTCAGAGGATAAGAGCAAATTTCATCCGGATCTGCAATGATTCCGTAAAAATTTGTACCTTAGCGGCCCTGTTTTGTGAAAGTTGAATGATTGCCAACGATCTGATAGCCGAGGGTGCCCACCCGCTGAAAATCACCGATACAGGCACAAGCGCCCTGATGCTCATGGATGAGTATAAAGTCTGGCATTTGCCGGTGACAGACAAGAATGCGTACCTGGGCCTGATCACGGAAGCCGACATTTACACGCTCGAAGACCCTGACCAACCGCTGGAATGCCTTAAGACTGCCTTGCAGCGAACGTTCGTCAGTGAACATGACCATATCTTTGATGTGATCAAACTGGCAGATTCCCTGGGCATTTCCGTTGTTCCTGTACTGAATGAAAAAGATGACTATCTTGGAATGATCACCATGCGTAAACTGCTTACAGGTTTTGCAGCCATTAGCGGGATGGGATTTCTGGGAGCAGTGATCATCCTTGAGCTGAATGTGAACGATTATCTTTTGTCGGAAATTGCCCAGATCATCGAATCCAATGACGCCAGAGTCCTCGGCATGTATCTGTCACCTCACAGCGAATCCACAAAACTCGATGTAACAATTAGAATAAACCAGACCGACATCAGGTCAATCCTCCAGACGTTCAACAGGTATAATTATATCGTCAAGGCATCCTTTTCTCCCAAGGATCCCAATGAAGACCTCCGCGACCGTTATGATTCCCTGATGAGGTACCTGAATATCTGAACGTACCATGAACATAGGTATTTTTGGCAGATCCATTCCTCCTGAATTCCTAGTATCCATCCAGCAACTCTTTCTGCGCCTGTCCGGATCGGGTGTTCACGTTATACTTTATGAACCCTTTTATCGTCGTTTAAAAAGCACTTATGGCCTTGATATACAGTCAGATGTATTCCTGTCTCACCAGGATGTTGCCGGCAAGCTGGACTATCTGGTTTCTATCGGAGGGGACGGTACCCTATTGGACACCATTGCCCTGGTGAGGAACTCAGGTATCCCCATCCTGGGTATCAATACAGGCCGGCTGGGATTCCTTTCCAGCGTCTCCGACGAAGATATCGTACTGGCCTCCGACGCACTCACCACCCAGAAATACACGCTGGACCAGCGGACCCTGATACGCCTGCAATCACCCCCGGGATTGTTCGGCGAAGTGAACTATGCCTTGAATGAACTGGCAGTTTACAAGAAAGAACCCAATACCATGCTGACCATCCATGCCTATGTCGATGACCTTTTCTTGAATTCGTACTGGGCCGACGGGCTGATGATCGCCACTCCGACAGGCTCAACCGCCTATTCACTGTCCTGCAACGGGCCTATCCTGCACCCGGGTTCCGGAGATTTTATCATAACTCCCATCGCTACGCACAATTTAACGGTCAGACCTATCGTTATTCCGGATAGTAGTGTGATACGCCTTCATGTGGAGGGCCGGGGCAGCGAATGTTACATCAGTCTTGACTCCCGCTTTCAGGCGATCGATTCCTCCATAGAGATCATTGCCGTCAGGGAGGAGTTTAAAGTGAATCTCATCCGGATGGAGAAACAAAATTTCTTTGGAACCATCCGTGAGAAACTGAAATGGGGGATCGATATCAGAAACTACCCCAACGGTATTTCATGAGGGAATTGGTAAGAAAAATTTGGTAATTTTGCTCCTGCTAAACTATGAGACGAATACGCCTGATCCTGCCCTTTCTTTTTGCGTTCATCGGTGCCTCTGCCCAGTATGATGAGGTTGGCGGATTTGTGGGTACCGTATTTAAAATAGATAAGGAACTGAGCAAACCCTCCATGGCCTATGAACTCATTTACCGCCATAGCTTCGACTCACGACAGGCGGTTTCGGGCACGTTCACCTATGCGAAGTTTTATGAATTAGCTGCCCGGTATGAAATCAATTACCTGAATTTTTATCTTGGCAGCAAAAGGAACTTTTATTCTACATACATTTTTGGGGGACTGGCATTTGCAGTTGGAAAGGATACAGTCAATCTGTTTAGCGGACCGGAATCTTTCGTGACAACCAAGGACTCCACTCAATGGGTTGTTAGTTTGCCCTTTGGCCTGGGATATAAGTACAGTATCGGTGAATCACTTGGATTAGCAGTGGAGATCGGACTGAGGAAAAATCTGGGATTAGGCAGAGATGTTAATTTTTTGCAGCCTAGTCTGCGGTTTTATGGATTTGCGGGTGTGGCTGTCACATATAAATTCAGTTTTGTGAACAGGCAGAAGTGCAGGAATCTGGAGTTTTGAGAAACAGGTTTAATTCGGACAAAATGTAAAAGTTCAAAACATTTGATGGATCCTAAGGAACATATCGATCTTGAAAAACTTCCCTCTCACGTCGCAGTGATCATGGACGGCAATGGCCGCTGGGCCCAGAGGCAGGGGAAGGAACGTGTTTTCGGTCATGAACAGGGAGTGAAAGCAGTCAGGGAAATCACAGAAGCTGCAGCTGAACTGGGTATCAACTATTTAACCCTCTATGCCTTTTCCACGGAGAATTGGTACCGGCCTAAAGAAGAAGTCAGCGCCCTGATGAAACTGTTGGTCCAAACCATCGGCGAGGAAACCAAAACCCTCATGAAGAACAACATCCGGCTGCAGGCCATCGGTAACCTGACCGACCTTGACATGAAATGCCTGGCCGAACTGAAAGAAGCCATGCGGATCACCTCTGGCAACGATCGCATGACACTCATCCTTGCACTCAGCTATAGCTCCCGATGGGAAATCGTTGAAGCCGCTAGGAAATTGTCTGAAAAAGCGTACCATCACCAGCTGGATCCACCGAGCATCAATGACGACCTGTTTTCTCAGTGTCTGAATACCGCTCCATACCCCGATCCGGAATTGCTTATCCGTACCAGCGGCGAATACCGTCTCAGTAATTTCCTTCTCTGGCAGATCGCTTATGCCGAATTGTACTTCACTCCCAAGCTCTGGCCTGACTTCACCAGGAATGACCTGTATGAGGCATTGATTGACTTTCAGAAGAGAGAACGAAGATTTGGAAAGATCACATCTTAAACAGTCAACCCGGTTCATGTCTCCTAACAAGCTCATATTGGCCGTTACAGGAATTCTGTTCACTCTGTGCAGCTGGGCCCAGATCTCTATCGGAGACGACCTGTCGGTGATCGACTATGGCAAAGCAAAGGAGTATGAGATAGGGGGGATCACCGTGAGCGGAATACAATACCTTGACCAGAATGTCCTGATCATGCTTTCGGGACTTTCAGTGGGCGACCGCATCACTGTACCGGGCGACGACATCAGCGATGCCGCACGAAACCTCTGGGACCAGGGATTGTTTGAAGATATCAGAATTTCCGCCACCAGTATCCAGAATGATATCATCTTCCTGAATTTTTATATGAAGGAACGACCACGGATGTCAAAGTTTTCACTGCTGGGTATCAAAAAGACCGAAGCCGATAACCTCAGGGATGAGATCACCCTGCGGTCGGGCGATGTCCTTACTGAAAATACCCTGGTACGCACCTCGCGGTCCATAAAAAAGTATTTCAGGGATAAGGGATTCCTCAACACCGAGGTTTCTTTTGAGCAGATCCCTGATACCACAAAAGCTAATAATGTCATCCTGGATATTCATATCAACAAGAATAACAGGGTGAAGATCAACCAGATCAATATTGAAGGCAATTCGGCACTGACAGCCAAACAGATCAAGGGAGCATTAAAAAAGACCAAGGAGAAAAGCTACATTCATCCAATGAACTATCTCGATACCCTGGTCGTGGCAACCCTGAAATCGGCCAAAAGCCTGGATTTGGTGAACGTGTTGGAAACAGTGGCAGGCTATTTCGGTGACAACATGAAGCTCAGGATCTTTAAGACATCAAAATTTATTTCCGACGATTTCAAGGAAGACAAAAACACACTCATAAAAAAATATAACGAGCAGGGTTACCGCGATGCCAGAATCATCAGTGAGCGGATCACAACCAATCCCGACCATACCATCAACCTTGACCTGAAGATCAGCGAGGGCGAAAAGTACTATTTCCGTAACATAACCTGGATCGGCAACACCAAGTATACCTCCGAACAGCTGAACGAAGTACTCAAGATCAAGAAAGGGGATGTCTATAACAATGATTTGCTCGCAACCAACCTATCCTTCAATCTTAACGGCCTGGACGTAACCTCCCTTTATCTGGACAACGGATATCTGTTCTTTTCGGTCGACCCGGTGGAGGTTAAGGTGGAAAACGACTCGATCGACCTTGAAATGAGGATATATGAGGGAAAGCAGGCCAGGATCAACAAGGTCACGATCAAGGGCAATGACCGGACCAACGACCATGTGATCATCCGGGAGATACGGACCAAACCAGGTGAACTGTTCTCCCGCTCAGACATCATCCGGACCACACGGGAACTAGCCCAGCTCCAGTATTTTAATCAGGAAAAGATCAATCCTGTCCCCATTCCAAACCCTGCGGATGGTACTGTAGATATCCAGTATGAAGTGGAAGAAACTTCCTCCGACCAGATCGAACTGTCCGGAGGATGGGGGTATGGTCGGGTGATTGGGACACTGGGAGTTTCTTTCAACAATTTTTCGGTCAATAACGTCTTCAAAAAAAACGCATGGCGCCCTGTTCCAACAGGGGATGGACAAAAACTGTCGGTCCGGGTACAATCCTACGGCAAGGGGTATATCAGTTATAATGCGAGCTTCACCGAACCATGGCTTGGTGGCAAAAAACCAAATTCCTTCACGGTATCCTACTACCACTCCCTCTACTCCAATGGGCTTTCCAAGAACGACATATCCAGACAGTCGTTCACACTCGACGGGGTTGCTTTTATGCTCGGAAAGCGCCTTACCTGGCCGGATGACTACTTTACCCTGGTTCAAAGCATTAATTTTCAGCGCTATAAACTAGATAATTATACGCGTGTATTTTCCTTTGGAACCGGGACCGGTGACTACAACAGCATCACCTACGGTATCACGTTTGCCCGGAATTCTGTGGATGCTCCCATCTTCGCCAGGACCGGATCAGAGGTGTCCATCTCACTGGAACTGACCCCCCCGTACTCTGCTTTCACCAAAAAAGACTATTCGCTTCTGGAAGATAATGAGAAGTACAAATGGATGGAGTACCACAAATGGGCATTCCGCGCAGTGGTCTATAAACCCATTGTCGGAAACCTTGTCTTCGCACTCAAGTTCCGCTATGGATTCCTGGGAACTTATAACCAGCAGATCGGGATCACTCCCTTTGAAAGGTATTATCTTGGCGGGGACGGACTGTCGGGGTACAACAACATGGATGGCCGCGAGATTATCGGATTCAGGGGATACGAGAACGAGTCCCTGACACCAAATTATTATAAGGATAAAAGTACCGGGGGTACGATCTACAACAGGAATACCCTGGAACTACGGTACCCTCTGTCGCTCAATCCCAGTTCAACCATCTATATGATGGCCTTCCTGGAAGCGGGCAATGCCTGGGAAGACTTTCAGTCGTTCGAACCCTTCAGATTGTACCGTTCTGCCGGAGTCGGCGTAAGGGTCTTCCTGCCTATGTTCGGATTGCTTGGCCTAGACTGGGGTTACGGATTTGACAAGGTTCCCGGACTGCCGAGTGCAAGCGGAAGTCAGTTCCATTTTTCCATTAACCAGTCCATCGATTAATTTGGTATAATATTTGACATCGTCCCGGCACGTAATTTTAACCACTAAAAGAATCAAACGACAATGAAAAAGTTCCTGCTCGCCACTGCCCTGATCTTCATGGCAGCATTCACCGGACTGGCACAGAAATACGCCTTTGTGGATACAGAATATATCCTTAAGAACATACCGGAATACAATGATGCCCAATCATTGCTGGACGATATGGCTGCCGAATGGCAAAAAGAAATTGAAGAAAAATATGCCGAGATCGACCAGTTGTATAAATCCTACCAGGCCGAAGCTGTTCTTCTTCCGGAAGAAATGAAAAAGAAAAGAGAAGATGAGATCATCAAGAAAGAACAGGCAGTAAAAGAGTTGCAGCGTCAGCGTTTTGGAAAGGATGGCGACCTGTTCAAAAAACGTCAGGAACTCATCAAGCCCATTCAGGAAAAGATCTATAACGCCATTGAGGAAATGGCAGTTCAACAGAATTATGCCATCATCTTCGACAAGGCTGGCAGCCTGAGCATGCTCTATGCCAACGAAAAGTTCGACCTGAGCGACGATGTGCTGAGTAAACTGGGATATTCCTACGATTCCAAAGAATAATTCCTTAAAACGCTTCCTCTGTAGTGCCCCGCAAAGGAAAATATTCTACATTTGCAAAAAAAAATAAAATTAACTAAACAAGTTACTGATACAATGAAGATTATCTCAAAATCATGGATCGTTCTGGCACTTCTAACATTGACACTCAGTGTCACCGCCCAGAACCAGGAGAAGTTTGGCCATATCAATTTTGCCGACCTGTACGGTTTGATGCCGGGATTGGACTCCGTGAAGGCTGCTTATGAACAATATGCCAACAACATTCAGAATCAGTTCGATGCGATGCAAAACGAACTTCAGACAAAGATCACGGATTATCAGAACAACCAGACTACTATGTCGGAGATCATCCGCCAGACCAAAGAACGGGAGATAACCGATCTGCAGACCCGGATGGAGGCATTTCAGGCCTCTGCCCAGCAGGACCTCCAGAACAAAGAAGCGGAGCTGACCACTCCGATCATCGAAAAAGCACAGAATGCGGTGAAGGAAGTGGCCAGGGAAAACGGCTATACGTATATTCTGAATTCCACTGGCGGTATGCTTTTATACGCCGATCCCGGAGATGATGTCATGGATCTGGTAAAGAAAAAGCTGGGGATACAATAAACATACGCTATATAAACAGAGAAAAGCCGGTTTCACCACCGGCTTTTTTTATTTATACCACCCTGCGTACATGATATAACTATTGGCGATGCGGTGTACCTCACCTTCCAGCAGGGATATGTCGATGGATTTCACTTTCCGGGCCGGGACACCGGCATATACGCTCCCTGATTCGACCACTGTATTTTTGGATACCACCGCCCCGGCTGCTATGATCGAATTGCTTTCAATCACCGCATGATCCATGATGATGGCACCCATCCCGATCAGAACATGGTCGTGGATCGTACACCCGTGGACAATGGCTCCGTGCGCGATAGACACCTCATTCCCGATATGCGTGGATGCCTTCTGAAAAGTGCCGTGAATGATCACACCGTCCTGAAGGTTTACCCTGTTCCCGATACGAATGATGTTGACATCCCCGCGTACCACGGCCCCGAACCAGATGCTGCACTGGTCGCCGAAAACAACATCGCCCGTGATCACGGCCGTTTCCGCTATAAAACAGTCGCTTCCGAAAATGGGGGTGATCCCCCTGATGGTCTTGATGATTGCCATGGGTTGTGTCAGGGATTTCGGTCAGCAATCTCAAATTCATTGGGCTTGATGCGCGGATAATCGATCGAGTAATGAAGCCCGATGCTTTCCCTGCGGTCAAGGGCTGCCTTGATGACCAGGTACCCGATGTTGATCAGGTTCCTCAGTTCACAGATCTGAAGGGTGATGACCGATTTCTGGTAAAGCTCTTCGGTTTCATTGTAAATGATCTCCAGCCGCTTCAACGCCCTGTTCAACCGCAGGTTGGACCGGACTATGCCAACGTAATTCGTCATCACTGCCTGCAGTTCCTTCATACTCTGGGTGATCAGGATCATTTCCTCGTTCAGGACAGTGCCTTCATCGTTCCAATCGGGTACCTCCTCATAAAATTCCGTGCTTGCGATCTGTCGGGTAGCGTCAATGCTGGCGCGGTGGGAGAATACCAGAGATTCAAGTAACGAATTGGAAGCCAGTCTGTTGGCGCCATGAAGTCCCGTGGCGGCACATTCTCCGGAGGCATACAGGTTGTGGATGGAACTCCGTCCCCATTCATCCACGCGGATCCCCCCGCACATGTAATGGGCTGCCGGATTGACCGGTATCATCTCGCTGGTGATATTGATGCCGATGCTCAAGCACTTGGCATAGATGTTAGGAAAGTGATTGACTAACTGATTCTTGTCCAGGTGCCTGCAATCCAGGTAAACACAATCGTCTCCTGAGATTTTCATCTCGTTGTCGATGGCCCGCGCCACTACGTCCCTCGGCGCCAGGGACCCCCGCTTGTCGTACTTGTACATGAATTCCACACCTTGCCGGTTCTTCAGCAAAGCGCCGAAACCCCTCAGCGCTTCGGTGATAAGAAAAGCAGGTCGCTCTGCCGGATGGTACAACGCAGTGGGGTGGAACTGAAAAAACTCCATGGCGCTAACTTTCCCTTTGGCACGGTATACCATGGCAACTCCGTCACCCGTGGCTATTTCCGGATTGGTGGTGATGGAGTAAACATTGCCGGCACCCCCTGTCGATAAAAGTGTGGTCCTGGCAAGGATGGTCAGGATGGAATGATTCCGGAGGTTCAGGACATAGGCTCCATAACACTGAATGTCTTTGGTTCGCCGGGTTACCTCCATGCCCAGGTGGTGCTGGGTGATGATGTCAATGGCAAAATGATTTTCCAGGATCTCGATGTTCGGATGACTGGTCACTCGTTCCAGCAGGGTCTGCTCTATCTCTTCACCCGTTTGATCTTTGTAATGCAGGATCCTCTTCTCAGAATGACCTCCCTCTTTGGCCAGATCATATTTTCCGGATTTTTCCCTGTCGAACTCGGCACCCCAGGCAATCAATTCCTTCACCCGCTCCGTGGATTCAGTGATGGTTATCCTGACGATCTTTTCGTCGCTGAGGTAATCCCCCGCCACCATGGTGTCGTGGATGTGTTTCTCATAGGTATCGGGTGTATACATGACGGTGGCAATGCCTCCCTGCGCATAGCGGGTGGCCGTCTCATTGGCCCTGGTCTTGGTAACCAGGCAGACACTCCCGTGTTCAGCCACCTTCAGGGCATAGCTTAATCCTGCAATGCCTGAACCGATGACCAGAAAATCAACCTTTTTTCTCATAAAATCAAATTTTCAGGATTGCTTTGACAGGATCGTCCCCTGCGAACAGGAGCCTGACAGGATCTTCGAGCATCTCTTTTACTTTGACCAGGAATCCAACCGACTCCCTGCCATCAATGATCCGGTGGTCATACGAGAGAGCAACATACATCATCGGCCGGATCTCCATTTTTCCATCAATGGCCACCGGGCGTTCTATGATCTTATGCATGCCCAGGATTCCGCTTTGGGGGGGATTGAGAATGGGTGTTGACATGAGTGATCCGAATACTCCTCCGTTAGTGATCGTGAATGTGCCTCCCGTCATTTCCTCCAGGGTGATCTTGTTCGTCCTCGCTTTCTCGGCCAAATCCTTGATACGGATCTCAATCTCTGCCAGGCTCATTTTTTCTGTGTTTCGCAGGACCGGTACCACCAATCCCTTTGGAGCGCTGACGGCGATGCCAATGTCGATGAAGCGATGGTACAGGATGTACTCTCCTTCGATCCGGGCGTTCACAGCAGGGAAAAGGTGAAGCGCTTCGGTGACCGCCCTGGTGAAGAAAGACATAAATCCCAGCGACACACCGTATTTTTCCTTGAAAGCATCCTTGTACTGGTTGCGTATCTTCATGATCGCAGTCATATCCACCTCATTGAAAGTAGTCAGCATGGCGGTCTGGTTCTTCACGGCTACCAGGCGTTCGGAAAGCTTTAACCGGAGGGTGGACATCTTCTGACGCTCAACCTCGCGGGATTCCCCGACAGGGGCATCTGCCGGTATATCTTCCTTTTCCGGCGCAGGGGATTCGATCCGGCTGAACAATTCCACATCTTTACGGGAAATGCGATACCCGCTAAACCGGTCCATGATGGCCTGTGGTTCGATCTGATGTTCCGCCATAGCTTTTCGTGCCAGGGGAGACACACGGACGGCCTGCTCTTTTTTATCTTCGGGCAGAGGCGCGATTTTGATCTCAGCCGGGGGTGCGACACCCTCTCCCGACTTTGCCGTTGTGTCTGTCGTTATGGTGGCGATGAGGGCCCCCACATCGACCGTCGCCCCCTCCGGGACAAGGATCGTAATATCACCATCCTGCTCTGCCGTGATGTTCAGGGTGGCTTTATCCGAGTCGATTTCTGCGATGTCTGCATCTTTCGACACATGGTCGCCATCGTTGATCAGCCATCTGGCCAGCTGCACCTGGACAATGGATTCACCAGGCGAAGGAACTTTCACTTCGATGATCATTTTTCAAAGGTAAGTTAAGAGAGTTTCTTTTTCTGATTGTGTATTTCGAGTTCCTTTTCAAACTGCCGCCATTTGTTTCCGATACAGACCATGCGGCACTCTTGCTTTAACCGATGGCAATCACATTCGTCAAAGGTCTTGGTCACGATTTTCCGTTGCTGGACCTGGTGAAACTTGGGTGAACCCGTGGCGGGACTGCCGCTGGCAGGCCGCGCAATCACTTTAAGAGTGATCCCTTCCTGCAATAGACGCTGATGGATGAAATTCCAAGCTCCCATGTTCACCGGTTCTTCCTGAACCCAGAGCAGCCTTTCTGCATTTGTGTATTTCTCTGTTATCGCTTTTATCTGGACAATAGGCAGAGGATAAAGCTGTTCAACGCGTACCAGTGCTATTTCCTTAGTATCGATCTTTTCCTTTTCTTCCAGCAGGTCATAGTAAACCTTGCCACTACAGAAAGCAACCTTGGTCACATGCGTTGGATCCGGGGTGTCGTCGTCGATCACTTCCCTGAATCCGCCCGAAGTGAAGTCCGAAAGACTGGAAACACATCGTGGATGCCTCAGGAGACTTTTGGGAGTGAACAGGATGAGGGGTTTCCGGATTGGTCTTTTAAGTTGCCTGCGCAGGATATGGAATAAATTGGCTGGCGTCGAGCAGTTAGCAACCTGCATATTTTGTTCGGCACAAAGGGTCAGAAAACGCTCCATCCGCCCTGAGGAATGCTCCGGCCCCTGGCCCTCAAAGCCATGCGGTAGAAGGACGACAAGATGGTTCATCACGTTCCACTTATCTTCAGCGCTGCTCAGGTACTGATCAAACATGATCTGGGCACCGTTGCTGAAATCACCGAATTGTGCCTCCCAGAGAACCAGATCATTAGGGGATGCCAGGGCATAGCCGTATTCAAAGCCCAGAACGCCGTATTCCGACAACAGGGAATTATAGATCTTAAAACGTCCCTGGTTTTCTTTTAGGTGCTGCAGCGGAGTGAATTTTTCTTCTGAGTCCTCTATCGTAAGCACCGCATGACGGTGTGAAAACGTTCCTCTCTGGGAGTCCTGTCCGCTCAGCCTGACATGGACGCCTTCCAAAAGCAGGGTGGCAAAGGCCATAAGCTCTGCCATTGCCCAGTCGGCCACACCGTTGACCAGGATCATCTCCCTGCGGTCATTCTGAAGTTTCACCGTTTTACGGAAAAACTTCTTGCCCTCGGGAAGAGCTGTAACTCTTTCGGTTATGAAAAGCAGAAGATCCTTTTCGACGGAAGTGTCCGGCGAGGAATGAAAATCATCCTGTGAAGCTCTTCGGATACCTGTCCAGCTATCTTCGAGAAAGGAGGTGATGTGCGCTTTTTCGATCTCTTTTGACCGCATCAGCGATACCTCCAACAGATCGGTGAATGCTTTTTCCATCCTGTTGACGGCATCCTGCCCGATAAATCCCTGCTCCATCAGTCGGGTTGCGTAGATCTCCCGCGGATCCGGATGGTTCTCGATGATCCGGTATAGAACCGGCTGTGTGAACCTGGGCTCATCTCCTTCATTGTGACCGTATTTCCTGTACCCCAGCAGATCGATAAAAACATCTTTATGGAAAAGGTTTCTGAACTCTACGGCCATCTCCACAACAAAGGCAACCGCTTCCGCATCATCTCCGTTTATATGAAATACAGGCGACTGGATCGTTTTGGCTACGTCTGTGCAATAGATGCTGGTTCTGCCTTCAATGTAGTTCGTGGTGAATCCCAGCTGGTTATTGACCACCATGTGGATTGTACCACCGGTCTGGTATGCTTCAAGACCTGACATCTGAATGACTTCGTACACCAATCCCTGTCCTGCAATGGATGCATCGCCGTGAATGAGGACGGGAACGATCCTGTTTGCATCACCTTCGTACTGCTGATCAATGCGCGACCTGACAATTCCTTCCACCACCGGACCTACTGCTTCCAGATGTGATGGGTTCGGAGCCAGGCTTAGCTTCACCGGATGGCCATCCCCGGTGTTCCTTTGAGAAGTGAATCCCAGATGATACTTGACATCTCCCAGCAATGTCTCGTCATGATATGCAATGCCTTCAAATTCGCTGAAAACGACATGGTAGGATTTCCCGAGGATGTTGGTCAGTACGTTCAGCCTTCCCCGGTGAGGCATGCCGATCACAAACTCCCGAATGCCCAGCCGGGCTCCACTCTCGATCAGTATATCCAGAGCGGGAATAAGGGATTCCCCGCCTTCAAGGGAAAAACGTTTCTGCCCGGGAAATTTTTTATGGATGAATTTTTCAAATCCGACCGCTTCGGTCAGCTTTTGCAGTATCTTTTGCTTTTGCCCAATGGAATAACCAGGGGTGTTCCTGGTCGATTCCATCCTGGCTTTCAGCCAGTTGACGGTCTCCACATTCCTGATATAATAATACTCTGCCCCGATCGACTGACAGTAGGTTTGATCCAGAAAGGCAATTATATCCTTTAACCGGGCTTTTCCAATACCTATTTCAATGCCCGCCTCATATTCCGTTTCAAGTTGTTCAGCATGCAGTCCAAAATTTTCGTAGGAGAGGGTAGGGAAATAGCTCCGCCGCGTTCTGACCGGATTGGTCCTGGTGAACAGATGCCCCCTTTTGCGGTAATCATTGATCAGGTCGATCACCCTGAATTCGTCGGATGAAAGAGGATGCTCCGGCCTTTGTAAGGATAATTGCCCGGCAAATTCAAATCCCTCAAAGAACTTCCTCCATCCAAAATCTACAGAACCGGGATCATCCCGGTATTTTGAATACAGTTCATCAAGTTGTGCCGGATCAATGTTGGCCAGATAGGAATAGGTGTCCATGAATGGGCTTGGTGTTAAAATCCGGCGACAAATGTACAAATTAATGGGAATGAATGATAATCACCGCTCCCGGGGATCCTGGTCCAATGCGTTATAAAACAAAAAGTCCACCTGTGACAGTGGACTTTCCTATTGAACCTGATCAAGTCAGACACTCATTCTATACAGTTGATGATTATTCAGGATGTATCGCTTCAACAGGGCAAACATCCGCGCATGAACCGCATTCGGTGCACACATCCGGATCAATCACATAAATATCACCCGCAGAAATCGCTTCGACAGGACATTCATCGATACATGTGCCGCATGCCGTACAATCATCAGAGATCTTATAAGCCATGGCTAAAGGTTTTAGTTAATAATTAAGGTACATCAATGGTTGTTGATAGTGCAAAAGTATTTTATTTTTCGATAGTGGGTGCAGGATGCAGAAATTTAATTTTGATCTAAACAAATCATGTGCCAGACGGGTAATCCTAAAAAATAGAAGATAGTTGGAATTGCAAGGAATAATGTCTTTACCTTTGCAGTTGTTAAAACATTAACAAAATGGGTATTAAAAAGCGAAAAATCATCGAGTTGGAAGATGCAGTTGTAAAATTTGCAGGAGACTCGGGTGATGGTATGCAAATGAGTGGAGCGCAATTTTCCGACACGTCTGCATTTGTTGGAAATGATATTTCTACTTTTCCGGATTATCCCTCTGAGATCAGGGCACCCCAGGGAACCATTGCCGGTGTGTCAGGCTTTCAGGTCCGTATCGGCAGCAAGGGCATCAAAACGCCGGGTGATCGGGCCGATGTGCTGGTTGCCATGAATCCTGCAGCCCTGAAAACCAATCTTAAGTGGGTAAAACTGGGGGCAACGATCATTATCGACAGCGACAGCTTTGACGTAAAGAATTACCAGAAGGCGGGCTTTAACTCAGATCCATTGGAAGATGGCACCCTTGATGGATTTAATGTCGTCAGGGCACCGATCACATATTTGAATTTCACTGCGGTGAAAGAACTTGGCTTGGACAGCAAAACGGCAGAAAAAACAAAGAACCAGTTTGCTGTGGGCATCCTCTATTGGCTCTTTGACCGGAATCTGGAATATGGAGAAAAGTTCCTGGATGACCGATTTAAGACTAAACCGGTCCTGGCTGAGGCGAATAAAAAAGTACTCAGAGCCGGATACCATTATGCGGAAACCATTGAAACGCTGGAGTCGCGGTTCCAGATCATCCACCGGGGAGAAAGAAAGGGAAAGTTCAGGAACATCACAGGCAATACGGCCGTGGCATGGGGATTCATAGCCGCCTCCGAACGCTCAGGCCGCCCCTTGTTCCTGGGTTCCTATCCGATCACTCCTGCCTCTGAGATCCTGCAGGAGCTTGCCAAGCGAAAACAGCTCGGCGTCAAGGTCTTCCAGGCTGAGGATGAGATTGCTGGTATCAATTCAGCCATCGGTGCAAGCTTTGCCGGGAACTTGGGTGTGACAACCACCTCCGGACCTGGCCTGGCATTGAAAAGTGAAGCCCTTGGACTGGCAGTGATAACCGAAATCCCACTGGTCCTGGTCGATGTACAGAGGGGTGGACCGTCCACAGGATTGCCTACCAAAACGGAACAGGGAGACCTTATGCAGGCCCTCTACGGCCGTTCCGGTGAAAGCCCCGCCGTGGTCATCGCAGCTTCTTCCCCTTCCGATTGCTTTGATTATGCCTATATGGCATGCAAAATTGCCATCGAACACATGACTCCGGTGGTCTTGTTGACTGACGGATACCTGGCCAACGGATCCGAGCTATGGAACATACCAAAGATCGCTGACCTTCCTCCTATTGTTCCACCCATTGTACCTGATAATACTCCGGATTTCAAGCCCTACCGCAGGGATCCGCAGAAACTGAACCGCTTCTGGGCGATCCCGGGACAGGAAGGTCTTCGCCATCGTATCGGAAGCCTCGAAAAGGAAGATGTGACAGGGTATGTATCCCATGACCCCCTGAACCACGAAAAAATGGTGCGGCTCAGGGAGGAAAAGGTACAGCGCGTGGCAAATTATGTTCCTGAACTGAAAGTCTGGGGAGAACCAACAGGCGATCTTTTGGCCGTTGGATGGGGAGGAACGTACGGAGCCATGATCAGTGCTGTGGAGGAACTTCAGCAGCAGGGAAAAAGCATCAGCCTGGCACAATTCAATTACCTGAAACCACTTCCGAGAAATACGGAAGCTGTTTTGAAGGGATTCAGGAAGATCATCATCTGTGAACTCAATATGGGACAATTCGCCATGTACCTCAGCGCCTTGTATCCTCAATTTAAGTATCTGAGATATAATAAGATCCAGGGACTTCCATTCATGATCGAGGAGTTGAAACGGAAATTCAATCAAGTACTGGAGGGAAAAGAATAATGATAACAAAAAATGATACAAGTTCCTCTCAGCCCGTGTTGACGCGGAATGATTTCAAGCTGGATCAACCTGTCAAATGGTGTGCTGGATGCGGCGATTATGCCATCCTTTCGGCAGTCCAGAATGCCCTGCCTGAGATCGGCATGAAAAAGGAAGATATCGTGTTCGTTTCGGGAATCGGTTGTTCCTCGCGGTTCCCCTATTACATCAATACGTACGGCTTTCATGGCCTCCACGGAAGAGCCGCAGCCGTCGCCACAGGGATCAAGATCGCCAATCCGATGCTCAGTGTCTGGATCGTTACGGGTGACGGGGATAGCATGGCCATCGGGGGAAACCACTTCATCCATATCCTCCGGCGTAATATCGATGTTAATATCTTGATATTCAATAATAAGATCTACGGACTGACCAAAGGCCAATATTCTCCCACATCCCCCAAGGGATTGATAACAAAAACATCCCCGGATGGAACCATCGAACCTCCGTTCATTCCCGGAGAACTTGCCATGGGAGCCCAGGGTACGTTCTTTGCCAGGGCGCTTGATACCGAACCCAAACAGATGACCGATATATTTATTAAGGCGGCACAGCACGACGGGACGTCCGTTGTTGAGATCCTGCAGAACTGTGTCATCTTTAACAACAAGATCCATCAGGAGATTACAGGCAAGGATGTAAAGGACGACCGCGTGATTTACCTGGAGCACGGCAAACCCATGATATTTGGTGTTGAACATGACAAGGGCCTCGTTTTAAGGGATTTCGGATTACAGGTAGTCAGAATTGGCGAGAATGGAATAGCAGAAAAGGATCTCCTGGTACACGATGCCTTTACTCCGGACATCGCCTTGCATTACCTTTTGACCCGGATGACCTATCCGGAGTTCCCTGTCGCCACCGGCGTCATCCGTTCATTCCCGTGCGAGCCCTATGACCAGGCCCTGGAACGGCAGGTGATCCGCAGCATGGAAGAATCCAGGATCAAGACACTTGAAGGACTGATCAACACCGGCAACGTCTGGCAGCTCTGATCTCACCCGCCAGGTTTTTGATCTGCGATGTTCTTTTCTTTCCGTATCTTTGTGTAAGCTATGCTTAACGCGTTCCTCAGGTATATCAGGAAGGAGTCTTTGTTTTCGCCTCACCAGCCCATCCTGCTCGCCGTCAGCGGCGGGATCGACTCCGTGGTGATGACCGCACTTTTTCATCGGGCTGGTTTTCATTTCGGAATTGCGCATTGTAATTTCACGTTGCGGGGGGAAGAATCAAACAGGGATGAACGTTTCGTGGAACAGCTCGCTGCAGGTTACAAGGTCCCCTTCTATTCAAGAACCTTTCCCACGGAACACTATGCACGCGAACATCATCTCTCCGTTCAGATGGCGGCCCGTGAACTCCGTTACCGGTGGTTCAATGAACTGCTCGACAGCCAGGACTTCAACCTTGTTGCAACAGCACACCACCTGGATGACCAGGTGGAAACCCTGCTGATCAACCTCACCAGGGGCACCGGGCTCGATGGCCTCCAGGGGATCTCCTCTAAACAGGGCCGCGTTATCCGGCCACTGATGTTCGCCACACGGACCCGGATCGAACAGTATCAGCAGGATTATAACCTGCCATTCTGCGTCGATTCATCCAACCTTTCAGTTAAATATACACGAAATAAGATCCGGCACGAAGTCCTTCCAGTCCTTGATTCCATCAACCCTGACTTCCGCAATGGATTGATCCTCACCATTGAAAGGCTGAAGGAGGCCGGACTGATCGTCAGGGAACAGGTCCACACGAAAAGGGATACGGTTTGCAGTGAGAACCCCGACGGACTGACGATCCATATCCCCCGGCTGCTGAAGCTATCTGCGGTAAACACCTACCTGTACGAATGGCTTTCCCCGATGGGATTCAATTACCCGACCATTAAAAGGATCAGCGAATCCCTTACCGGCATCTCCGGGAAAATTTTTTTGTCACAGACCTGGTGCCTGCTCAGGGACCGGGACAAATTGATCCTCAGGCCCGTCGGATCGGTGACTTCCCCGGCTGTCAGCGAATATGATATTGATGCGGATGTAGCCCGAATCGAGCAACCCCTCCCGCTTTCCTTTGAAAGGATCGGCCTGTCAGGTGATTTCACCCCGGATAAAAATCCACGGATCGCTTTCCTCGATCTGGCAATGATCCGGTTTCCCCTCATCCTTCGCAGATGGAAAAAGGGTGACTCTTTCAAGCCTTTCGGAATGAAACACACAAAAAAACTGAGTGATTTTTTCATAGACGAAAAATTCTCTGTTCTCGAAAAAGAAAACGTATGGATCCTTGAGTCGGACGGGAAGATCGTCTGGCTGGTTGGCCATCGTCCTGACGATCGCTTCCGGATAACGGACCGGACAACCCAGGCGCTCAGGATCCAATGGCTGGACATACCTTCCACCGGGCTATGAAACACATTGTAATAACATTTTTATGAAAGGCTGTACAGCCATTTTAGTACCTTTGCACCCAAAATTATTTAAATGAGGATCTTCAATCATTTTCTGAATAAAGTCAGATACGGCCTTTTCATCGTTTTGTTGTTTGCGGTTTCGGGACTGAAAGGTCAGATCTATGAACCGGTCATCTGGACGTTCAACAGCCGGCTCATTTCCCCGACAGAAGCCGAGCTCCTTTTCAAAGCGGAGATTGAAAACAAATGGCATCTCTACTCTCAGGATATTCCTATGATTCCCCCGGCTACTACATTTACTTTTGAAGATATAAAAGGGTACGAACTGGTTGGAAAGGTAACGGAGCCCGATGCCATCGAGGAATACGACCCTAATTTTGAAATGGTGCTGAAGTATTTTGCAAGGGAAGTTACGTTTATACAAAAAATACGTTTGTTGTCCTCCGATCCTGTTACGGTGAAAGGATATGTTAATTTCATGTCCTGCGATGAGGAAAAATGCCTTCCCCCGGCAGATGAAGAATTCGAGTTTACGTTCCACCAGCAGGCAGGCGCAGGACAAACCAGCAGAGAATCCGAAAAAGGCGGAAATCAACAGACTACAGGTGTACCTGTCGCCCCGGTCACCACACTGGAACTTCCGGGCGACTCGCTGACAGCTGTGACCGGATCCAGCCAACAGGATCAGACAGTCACCTTGCTGAATGACACGGATGCCCAGATGCGGGAAAAGAAATCCCTGTTCTATTTTTTTCTCATTTCCATCCTGGCAGGCTTTGCCGCCATCCTTACTCCCTGTGTTTTTCCAATGATCCCCATGACGGTTACTTTCTTCATGCATGATAACGAAAAAAAACGCAAAGCCAGGTTTCAGGCTATCGTTTATGGATTATCCATCATCGCAATCTACACCATCATCGGCACAGTGGTAGCCATCGCCCTGGGGCCAAATTTTGCCAATTCCCTTAGCACACACTGGATTCCCAATGTCTTGTTCTTTTTGATCTTCATGATCTTTGCGGCTTCCTTCCTGGGAGCGTTTGAGCTGACCCTCCCCAGTTGGATGATCACCCGCACGGATAAACAGGCGGACAAGGGCGGATTTTCAGGGGCTTTCTTCATGGCCCTGACACTGGTGCTGGTCTCTTTCTCCTGCACCGGTCCCCTGGTTGGAGCAATCCTGGTCGAATCTGCGGGCGGCCAGATCCTCAAGCCAATCATCGGTATGTTCGGCTTTGCACTTGCATTCGCACTGCCCTTTACCCTGTTTGCCTTCTTTCCCTCCTGGCTGGCCAATCTGCCCAAATCAGGAGGATGGCTCAACTCGGTCAAGGTGGTCCTGGGATTCATTGAGCTGGCCCTGGGATTGAAGTTCCTCAGCATCGCCGATCAGACCTATCACTGGGGCATCCTTGACCGGGAAGTTTACCTGGCCTTCTGGATCGTGATCTTTACATTGATGGGCTTCTACCTTCTGGGTAAACTTAAATTTGCTCATGATTCCGACTTAAAACATATAAGCGTGACACGTATTACCTTGGCAATCATCACGTTTTCCTTTGTGGTTTACATGATTCCCGGTATGTTCGGCGCCCCGCTGAAGGCGTTATCCGGCTATATCCCCCCGCAAACCACCCATGATTTTGACCTGAATAAGATCATTCGGGATAATACCCGATTGATCGTTGGCTCCGGAGCAACGATCCCTCAAGGAGAAAATCCATCGGCAGAGCTCTGTGACAAACCGAAATACAGCGACTTTTTGCATCTTCCGCACGGATTGGAGGGTTTTTTTGATTATGAACAGGGAATGGTATGCGCCAGAAAACTGGGTAAACCGGTTTTCATTGATTTTACGGGCCACGGATGCGTCAACTGCCGTGAGATGGAAGCCAACGTCTGGTCAGATCCAAAAGTACTGCAGCGGTTACGTGATGACTACGTGGTGATCGCATTGTATGTCGATGATAAAACCCAATTGCCTGAAAACGAATGGATCACATCCACCTATGACGGGAAGGTCAAGAAAACCCTGGGGAAAAAATATGCTGATTTCCAGATCACTCATTTTAATGTGAACGCCCAGCCATTTTATGTACTGCTTGATCAAAACGGGGATAAACTCGTACAGCCCAGGGCCTATAACCTCAATGTGGACGAGTTCGTCGATTTTCTTGACAGGGGGCTTCAGGAATTCAGGAACCGGCAGGCAATCCTTTAGGATTATGTGATCCGTTCACTGCTCATCATCCTGGCATAATGCTGATAAAAATACGTAATCGTCTCGATCCCTTTGAAAAATTGAGACAGTGGAAAACTCTCGTTCGGTGAGTGGATCGCGTCGGATTCCAGCCCGAATCCCATGAGAATGCTCTTAAGTCCCAGTTTTTCCTCAAAGGTGGAAATGATCGGGATGCTGCCGCCACTCCTCACTGGGATCGGTTTCTTGTTGTAGGCATCCGTGTATGCCTTCTCTGCTGCCTTATAGGCAGTCATGTCCGTTGGCGAAACATATCCCTGTCCACCGTGCAGCGCCCTGACCTGGATTCTGACACTAGGCGGGGCAATCCTTTTGATATGATCTTCAAACAACTTGCTGATCTTTTGATGATCCTGGTTGGGAACCAGCCGCATGGATATTTTTGCGTAGGCTTTAGAAGGCAGTACCGTTTTTGCTCCTTCTCCAATATAGCCGCTCCACATTCCGTTGACGTCAAGGGTTGGCCTGATCCCAGTTCGTTCAATGGTTGAATACCCCTTTTCGCCCCAGACCTCACCGATATTCAGCGATTCTTTATAAGCTCTCAGGTCGAACGGTGCCTTGGCCATATCTGCACGCTCTGCCTGACTGATTTCCAGCACATCATCGTAAAACCCGGGGATGGTAATACGGTTCTCTTCATCATGCAGCGAAGCAATGATCCTGGCCATTACATTTGCCGGATTGGCTACAGCTCCGCCAAAAATCCCGGAGTGCAGATCCCTGTCCGGCCCCGTCGCCTCCATTTCCATATAACTTAGACCACGCAAGCCAACCGTGATCGAGGGTTGATCCTCAGCGATCATGCTGGTATCAGAGACCAGGATAATGTCGGCTTTAAGCATTTCTTTATGATCCTCACAGAATTTGCCCATGTTGACCGATCCCACTTCCTCTTCCCCTTCGATCATGAATTTGACGTTACAGGGCAGCTGACCTGTTTTTACCAGGTATTCGAATGCTTTGGCGTGCATGAACGACTGGCCCTTGTCATCGTCTGCCCCACGGGCATAGATCCTTCCATCACGGATCATCGGCTGGAACGGATCTGACTTCCACAGATCCACCGGATCAACGGGCATAACATCCATATGGGCGTAGACAAGCACTGTGGGCAAGGCTGGATCGACCCGCTTTTCAGCATAAAGGATCGGATTTCCTGCTGTGGGATAGATCTCTGCTTTATCGGCACCGGCGGCAATCAGGATTCCTTTCCAGTATTCTGCAGCCCGTTGCATATCAGGCTTATGAGAGGCAATCGAACTCACCGATGGAATGCGGATCAATCCAAAAAGTTCATCAAGAAAACGATCCCTGTTCTCCTGAATGTAATCGTTGATCGTTGGTTGTGTCATGGTAATTGGGTTGATAATGTTTTTTTGTTTGTACTGCAGGAAGTGAACAGGTAAAGCACTCCCAGGCATTTGCCAAAATTAAGAATTCCGTCTCACAATCCGTGCAGGATCAGCTGAAATGATTAACTTTGGCCTCCAAAAGTTCTGTTTATGGATCATATCAGGCTCGCTATCAATGGTTTCGGACGGATCGGGAGGGTCACCTTCCGTGCACTGCTGAAAAGTAAAAAGATTGAACTGGTTGCGGTGAACGACCTGGCAGATGCTGCAACTCTGGCACATCTGACTAAATATGATTCGGTTCAGGGACAGTTCCAGGGGCGGATCAGGGCCCGCGGGGATTTACTGATTGTGGACGGGAAGAAGATCCTGGCTCTGTCGGATCCCCGGCCGGAAATCATGCCCTGGAAGGAACTGGGAATTGATGTTGTGATCGAATCCACCGGCGAGTTCACCACCAGGGAGCAGGCAGCCCTGCATTTACAGGCAGGTGCACAACGAGTGATCATTTCCGCTCCTGCCAAAGGACCCGACGATGAGGTTAAGTTCATTGTCATGGGAATCAACGACGATATCCTGAGCCGTGACGACGTAATCATTTCCAATTCATCCTGTACGACCAACTGCGTGGCCCCCCTGATCAAAATCCTGGATGAACACTGGGGCATTGACGAAGCTTTTATCACTACCATCCATTCCTATACCCGTGATCAGAACCTCATCGACGGACCTCATAAAGATCTCCGGCGCGGAAGGGCAGCAGCCTATTCGATCATCCCTACCACTACCGGCGCCGCGAAAGCCTCGTCAAGGATCTTTCCCCACCTGAAAACAAACCTCGGCGGTGCAGGGATACGGGTCCCGGTAGCCAACGGTTCTTTGACCGACCTGACATGCACGGTGCAGCTGCCCACAAGCGTCAAAAAGATCAATGCAGCATTTAAAAAGGCCTCAAAAGGTCCCCTGGGCAGAATCCTCCAATATACGGACGACCCGATCGTTTCTGCCGACGTGATCGGCAATCCTCATTCAGCCATTTTTGATGCCGGATTGACTACCGTTTTGGGCCAGCGTAATGACCTGGTTAAAGTAGTCGCCTGGTATGATAATGAAGCCGGATATGCAGCAAGGCTGGTTGATCTGGTCGAAAAATGGTTCAGCCTCTGATCTTTCAGGTGTAATATTTCAGTTCCACCTCCCTGCCGTCAAACACCACATACGAGAAATTGGTGATCCAATCCCCTATGAGGAAAAATTCAGCATGCTCCCCAACGGTTAAATGGGTGGGAAAGTGATGATGCCCGAAGATGAAATAATCGATGCCGGGATCCTTTTTCAGGATCTGCAAACTGTACTGGTACAATCTTCGGGTTGGGATGTTGATGCTGTCTGCATCTCTCTTTTCCCTGGCAATATGGGCGTATTTGCTTCTTCCGGAAAAATAAAGCCCCATGGCAGAACCAATATCAGGATGGAGCCATCGGTAAAGCCACTGGTTTAAAGGAAATTCAAAGACTTTTTTCAGGAATTTATAACCCTTGTCGCCATCGCCCAGACCATCGCCATGCGCCAGATAAAATCGTTTTCCATTCCATACCCTGATTTCCGGGTCACGGTGAAGTTCCAGACCAAGCTCTTTCCTTAGATAGTCAAATGCCCAGATATCATGATTTCCCCTGAAAAGATGAACCGGAATGCCTGCATCGGTTATTTCTGCAAGTTTTCCCAGGAAACGAGTAAATCCTTTGGGGATCACGGTTCTGTATTCGAACCAGAAATCGAACAGGTCCCCCATCAGATAAATCTCAGCAGCGTCCTTGCTGACCTCCTCCAGCCACCCAACCAGTTTGCGCTCCCGTTCCAGGCTGCTGCCATAATCAGGAATGCCAAAATGAAAATCCGAAGCAAAATAGATCTTGCCGCGCATGAGAGGTGATAATAAGATTCAGCTCTGTTGTTTTCTCTTTAAGTAAACAGTTACAGGGTATGTAACAGAATTTTTCAATAAAAGTTACATCGCCTCCAGTAATTTTGTGATCAGCAGTGTCATTCTTGGCTCCGTTTTACGTGCCGCCTGCTGTACTTCTTCATGGCTTACCTGTGTGATCTTGCCCCGTATTCCCAGGTCGGATATGACGGTTATGGCCAGGCACGATATTCCAAGCTGCCGTGCTGCAATGGCTTCAGGTATGATCGACATGCCCACGGCATCAGCTCCAAGATAACGGATGTATGCATATTCCGCTTTGGTTTCGAAAACAGGTCCGGTCACTGCTGCCAGTATACCTGACTGCAATGGGATGGTGTGCCTCTTTGCCACACGCTTTGCCAACGCAATGAGTTTTCTGTCAAACACTTCGCTCATATCAGTATGCTTCCGTATGGTGCCTGCTTCCTCAGTATCCATCCGGGGAGTGGCATTCATCAGATTGATCTGGTCAGTGACCAGCATCAGGTCTCCTATCTGAAAGGAAGGATGAAGTCCACCCGAAGCATTGGACAGGATCAGCAGATGTACTCCCAGCTGCTTCATCACACAAACCGGAAGAACAATATCCTCAATGGAAACACCTTCGTAGAAATGGACCCGGCCCTGCATGACCATAACGTCCTGGTTGCCCAACTGCCCGAAGATCATCTTTCCTTTGTGACCTTCCACTGTCGTCATCGGAAAACCTTCCAGATCCTTGTAAAGCAGCTCGATGGGTTGCCTGATCTCATTCACCAATCCTCCCAGCCCGGAACCGAGTACGATGCCTGTCGATGGTAAGGCATGGACCTGTTTTCGGATGACCTCCGCAATATCATTCACTTTTTGCCGCATAGCTGAGAATATAGGAATGAAAGATTCGTTTTGATACCGGATGAAATTCAATTTTTACAGGAAGGAAATAAACGGGCAGGTCATTCAGCAGATCGGTGATGTGCTTCTCCCTGAGACGCATGGCGTCTTTTTCGGTAGTTAGTATGATCTTGTTCCTGCCGATGATGTTCTTGAAGCGGGATCGTATCTCCGCTGCATCAGCTGGGGTGAAGACATGATGATCCCCGTAGATCAGCTGTTCAAGTTTATTAAAATGATGCCGCAGATAGATCTCCAGTGGATAGGGATCAGCAATCCCGGCGACCATAAGAACAGATCCTTTAAGTTTAACGGGACGTTCTTGCGTTCCGTCCCATAGTGAAACCGGATCCCCATACCTGAGGTAAGAGTAACATACCTGCTGATCTTGGCGGGGATTCAGTTCATGAAGCAGTTCTCTTTCGATAAGTGGAGAGAGCGTGTGATCTGTCTTGGTGACTACGATGATATCAGAGCGTTTCGCACCGGAGACCGGCTCTCTCAGACGACCGGCAGGGATCAGATAATCCCTGGTATACAGATGGTAATAGTCTGTAAGCAAAATGGAAACTCCTGGTTTCACGTAGCGGTGTTGGTACGCATCATCCAGCAGGATAATCCCGGGAGCAGGATTCATCCCCAGCAGCTTGCGGATGCCGTGTCGTCGGTCCGTGTCAACAGCGACCATAATGTCAGGGAATTTCTTTTTGTAAAGTATGGGCTCATCGCCAACATCACGGTATGTGTGCCTTGGCTCTGCCAGGAGAAATCCTTTTGTGACGCGTCCATACCCTCTGCTGAGCACTGCCACACGGTACCTTTCTTTCAGCATTCGGACAAGGTATTCTACATGAGGGGTCTTTCCTGTTCCCCCCATCGATAAATTACCGACGGAAATAACGGGTATATCATAGGTCTCAACAGGAAGGATTCCAAGATCGAATAGCAGGTTCCTCAACCGTGCAACCAAACCATACATTAGTGCCAAAGGTAACGCTATGATCCTAAGAAAACCCATCCCATAAAGTTACGGATTAATTTTATGGTGGCAATGAAATGGTTTTGCTTATGAAAATTAACGTTAAATTTGAAAAAAAAGGATATCCTTCATGAAAATAGCACACATCGTACAGGCACTGGAGGAAACAGCTCCTTCACCCTGGCAGGAAGAATATGATAATTCGGGACTTATCCTGGGTGATCCCGAAAAGGAGATATCACGTGCACTCGTATGCGTTGATGTCACATCGACAGTCATTACCGAGGCCATTGAAAAGCACTGCGAACTGATCATCTCCCATCATCCGCTTGTTTTCAGGGGTCTCAGGCAATTGATCCCGGGGAACCTGACTGAGGATCTGGTGATCCGGGCAGTGAAAAATGAAATTGCAGTCTGTTCGGTTCATACGAACCTGGATAATATTGAACGGGGTGTGAGCTGGATCCTGGGACAGAAGATAGGACTCACTCATTCCAGGATACTGTCTCCCAGGAAGGGTTTACTCCGAAAACTGGTTACCTTTTGTCCGCCAGACCATGCTGATAAGGTCATGCAAGCCATCTTTGACGCCGGAGCAGGTTTTATCGGCAACTATGACTCATGCAGCTTTCGGCTCCAGGGTGAGGGAACGTTCAGGGGCCTGGAAGGAAGCCAGCCTTTTGTCGGCGAGAAAGGAAAAGTGCATGTTGAAAATGAGCTTCGGCTCGAAACAATATTTCCCATTCACCGTGAGAGGGAGATCATCCATGCTTTACTGAATGCACACCCGTACGAAGAGGTGGCATATGATGTATATCCGCTTGATAACGAATATAATGAGGTTGGACCGGGAAGGATCGGTGATTTGGCAGCTCCGGTAGCAGAAAGGCAATTGCTGGATAGACTGAAGGCAGTTGCCGGATCATACCTTATCCGGCACTCCGGATTCCTGGAAAAACCTGTGAAAAAAGTGGCAGTATGCGGAGGATCAGGAAGCTTCCTGATCAAAAATGCTGTTGCTCAGAAGGCAGATGCATTTATAACTGCAGATCTTAAATATCACGATTTCTTCGAAGCGTACGATAAGATTTTATTAATTGATATCGGACACTATGAAAGTGAACAATTTACAAAAGAACTGATCACTTCCATTCTTGTGAAAAAATTTCCTACTTTTGCTGTCCTCATGACCGAACAGAATACGAACGCCGTCCAATACTATTAAAAGAACACGTATGGCAAAGAAAGTCACCGATCCAACTCCTTCCGGGGAGATGGCATCAAAAAACGATGAGCTCAGTCAAGCCCAGCAGACAGAATCGATGAATGAAAGGAACATTCAACCGCTTATTGAGGGGGCCGAGGTAAGCGTTGAACAAAAAATGATCGCCCTCTATTCATTACAACAGATTGATTCACAGGTTGATAGAATACGAATTATCCGTGGGGAACTCCCTCTTGAGGTTCAGGATCTGGAGGACGAGATCATCGGATTGGAGACCAGAATAGAAAACTATAAAGAGGAGGTCGCTGTCCTGGAAAAATCCATAAAGGACAAGCAGCTGGCCATCAAGGAGAGTCAAAACCTGATCAAACGTTATGAAGAGCAACAGCAGAACGTCCGCAACAACCGGGAATACGATTCGCTTTCCAAGGAGATTGAATACCAGACGCTTGAAATTCAATTAGCAGAGAAGCGGATCAAGGAATTCTATGCCAGCCTTGAGCAAAAGAAATCGGAAATAACCGATGCAGAAGAAAACCTCAATGAACGGCAGAGTGACCTGCATCTGAAGCAAAAAGAACTTGAAGATATTGTAACAGAGACTGATAAAGAAGAAAAAACGCTGATTGACAGATCCAATGACAATCAGAAATACATTGAAGATCGTTTGCTGAGAGCGTATAAAAGAATCCGGAAGAACGCGCGTAACGGACTGGCAGTAGTCCAGATCGAACGTGATGCATGTGGTGGCTGTTTCAGTAAAATTCCACCACAGCGGCAACTGGATATTCGCATGCACAAGAAGATCATCGTGTGCGAGTACTGCGGCAGGATCCTGGTTGATTCGACCATCGCCGCTGCATTGAATAAATGACCATTTGCTTATCAGTACTTCATTCCGAAGGTCAGGACGAAATTGTTCTGCTGCGTGTCAATTTCAGCAGGTGGGGCCTGAATGGTTTCAGAGGAATACAGGTAGTAATCCTCAGAGTATTTGATGTGGTTATATCCGAAATCCAGGTAAAATGATTGGGCGCGGTAACCCAGGCCAGCCGCGATGATCTGGCGTTTTCCGTCGTTCAGGTCATTGTCGTAAGGGCTCTGGTAATATCCATAGCCCCCTCTCACTGCCAGGTGCCCGAATCGCCATTCCGTTCCGACACGGATATTGGAAGCCTGACGATAGATCGTTCCGATCCGTTGGTTGGCATCGTAAAAATCAGCACTGTTAGCTTTGAGCTGAGCTTTCGAATAGTCCACATACTCATAATCCAGGCTGATCAGTCCGTTCTGCCTGAAGATAAAAGCGAGGCTGCCAATCGCCCTCCAGGGTGTCTCCAGTTTGTAATCGTACGCACCAAGGGGAGATGCATAGGAATATGACTTTCCGTTATTCAGATTGGAACTCATGGTCGCACTGTACTCATCCCTCATGTTGTTGAACCAGGTCGGGGTATGATACACCACTCCAATGCGTATCAGATCGGCAGGCCGCAGGATGAGACCGAACTTGAAATTATAGCCGTTTCCCTGGGTTTCAAGATAAGAGGTACGCGTGAACCAGTCGAAGGTGTTGGTATCGTTTGTTACCGTATTGGTTTCCTGATAACGGGACTCTTCATAATAGCGGAGATAGGGAAGCCCGACCGAAGCACCAAAATATACCTTGTCGCTGAAGTTTGTCCCGACCGAAATGTCAAATTCATTCATGTATCCTTCGGTCAGGATATTTTTTCGCTGATCCACTGGAGCAATGCCGCCTCCGGGGTACAATGGAGCCCTGTTGGTATAGCTTAGCGTGTTGGGGATGGGATCGATGAGATAGGTCTGGTAGGCCAGATCGGTATCAAAGGGGTCAAGCTCATCGGTATCATATCCATCAGCCCATTCCACATAGGCATCCAGCAATGAATTGTCCGGATTGGTGCCTTCCATGGCAATGCGGTTATGGAAGTTATTGTTCCTGACCAGTTGAAACCCAAGCTGGACGAACCGAAAGCCATTTCCTTCGGTGTTGTCGGTGACAGGTATGCTATAAACGAACCCGACGTTGGGTATGTTGAAGTTGCTGTTATCGTCTGACAGTGTCTGGTTCAGATACGTCGAATTCGAGTTTGAAGAAAAGACGGATGCACTGAAAACAAATTCAGACGATTTGAACAGTCCGATACCTGCAGGGTTGGTGTTTAATGTGGACAGGTCGGCCCCGACTGCGTTAAAGGCTCCTGCAATGCCTGTGAACCTTGCTGTTCCACCAGGTACCAGAAATGAGTAACGTAAAGCGTCCACTTCATTCTGGCCAGAGGCGATGAATACGTTCAGGATAAACATAGCCGGGATGATGATCATTTTTTTCATCTTCAACAAAACTTTAAACGGTGATCGAACGAGAATAGTAATTTACCTGCGGCCTCCGGAGCTACTGGAACTGCCACCTGACCGGGATGATCCTGACGAGGAGCTTCCACTGGAATGGGATGATGAAGATCCACCGGAAGAGCCTGACCGTGACGGAGCAGAGTAACTGGGGGAGCTTGACCGTGATGGCGCTGAATAGCTCGGAGAACTTGACCGTGACGGGGTCGAATACGTACGCGACCCTGACCGTGACGGGGTCGAGTAGTTGGATGAGCCTGATCTTGGAGCAGGTACGGAATAGCTCCTGCCTGAATTGGAAGGAGAAGAATAGGTTCTCGTACCGGATGAGCGGGAAGGATCAGGTGTGGTTTTCACCGTGTTTCCCTGATTCTGGAAACCACTCCGGGGTGTTACGTTGGCCGGCCGCGTATACGTATTTCTTTCCGTGCTGGAGGGTGTGGATTGCCTGACCGTTCCTGATCCAGGAGCTTTGTACTCCTGGCTGGATTTTGGCCTGGTGTAAACAGGTGAGCTATACGTCTTGGTTCTTGAGTTCACATTGCCCCGGTTTTCAGCGGGTTTTGTAGTAACCGGATTCTGCTGAGGAGTTCTTTTTGATGGCTCAGCACTTGGGTTGGTTGTATTTCTCTGGTTCTGAGAAGGTCTTGTCAGATCAAGGGTGTTTTTGTCCTGTGCCTGGCGCGTGGTGGCTGAAGAAGGATTTTGGTCACGACTGACGGTGCTCCCACTTCGGCTATTGGCGTTATTTACGTCAGTCCCGGTCCTTTGATTTACAGTCCCCGATTTCGCATCGCCGCTTCCTGTCTGCGTGTTGGCTACACCACGGCCAACGACGGGCTGGTCAGATCCAATGTTCGCTCCTCTGAGGTTGCCATCGCTTCTGACCGCTCCGGCGTCAGCATTTGATCTCCCTCCTGAGATGGGGGTATTCAGTCCCTCACGCGAGTTTCTGGGACCATAATGAACAGAGGCATAATCCGGATAATATCCTCCTCCGTAATAATAGCCGCTACCGTCATAATATCCATTCCAGTAGCCATCATAATACCCGTTCCAGTAGGATCCATACCCATGATAAGGATATCCCCACCACGGGTCATACCAGCCGTAAGAGGGGTAACCCCATGAATAGTAGGGATAACCCCAGGAATATCCAAAGGAGCCCCATCCCCATCCAAAACCTATCGACATGCTGAGGCCGCTTCCATAATACCATGGATCATAGCAGTAGGGACAGCCATAGTAATCTGAATAATAGCTGCTGTAGTACGGATAGCTGAATCTGCGGATCCGTGAAGCATACGAATAATCATAATAATCACCGTAGTAATTATTGGTCACGTATGTCTTGCCGTCGGGATCAGTGTAAGAGTAGCTTTCGTCGTAGGCAGGTTCGTACATTTCATAGACCTCTTCGTCTGTAATGAATTCACCCTCACCGTAAACTTGTTCTTCGGCGCTGACCGGGTTATCGGTATAATCGGTCACAACGACTGCTTCCGTTTCAGCGGGCACAGTCCTTCCCGTGTAATAGGCATCGTCATAAACCGGGGTTGTTGAATAATAGTTCGTTGAACAGGACGTGATGAACAATGCCAATGTAATCATGAAAATGCTGGTGAGGGTTCTCATTTTTCGATCCTCCTTTGATTTGTTGATATTTTCTATGGGCTTGAGGGCTTTCATTATTAATTCGTACTTTTACGCATCAATTGGATTGCAAATTTTAGCAAAATTTATACCATATTTTAAAAAATGGCCAAAGATTTTTCGACTCGTGAAGATAATTATGCGCAATGGTACAATGACCTTGTTCTGAAAGCCGGACTGGCTGAGAATTCTGCCGTAAGGGGTTGCATGGTCATCAAACCGTACGGGTACTCTATCTGGGAGAAGATGCAGGGAGCGCTGGATACCATGTTCAAAGATTCGGGACACGTCAATGCGTATTTTCCGTTATTCATACCCAAGTCTTTTTTCAGTAAAGAGGCCAGCCATGTGGAGGGTTTTGCCAAAGAATGTGCTGTGGTTACTCATTACCGGTTGAAGAATGCGCCGGATGGCAGCGGTATTGTTGTGGATGAGGATGCTAAGCTGGAGGAAGAACTGATCATCCGGCCCACTTCTGAAACCATCATCTGGGATACATACCGAAACTGGATTCAATCCTACCGGGATTTACCCATACTGGTCAACCAGTGGGCCAATGTCGTACGTTGGGAGATGAGGACACGTCTATTTCTCCGTACGGCTGAATTTCTCTGGCAGGAAGGTCATACAGCCCATGCCACTGAAAAGGAGGCCATTGACGAGGCCATGATGATCCTAGATATCTATGCGGATTTTGCGGAGAAATGGATGGCTTTGCCAGTCCTCAAAGGAAAGAAATCGCCTAACGAACGGTTTGCCGGTGCTGTGGACACGTATTGCATTGAAGCTCTTATGCAGGATGGCAAAGCCCTTCAGGTTGGAACCTCCCATTTCCTGGGTCAAAATTTTGCCAAAGCCTTCGATGTGAAATTTTTAAGCAGGAAAAACGAGCTCGAGTACGTGTGGGCCACCTCCTGGGGCGTATCCACACGGCTGATGGGAGCACTGATCATGGCACATTCTGATGATCACGGACTGGTCATTCCGCCACGGCTTGCACCCATCCAGGTGGTCATTGTCCCCATTTACAAAAAGACGGAAGAACTGGCTGCCATTTCCCAGAGAGCCCTCGCCATCAAGGAATCACTAACGAAAAGAGGGATCTCGGTCCGGTATGATGACCGCGATACGTTCAAGCCAGGGTGGAAATTCACCGAATATGAATTCAAAGGTGTTCCGGTCCGAATGGCCATTGGCCCCAGGGATATGGAGAACAACACGGTGGAGGTCGCACGGAGAGATACGCTGGAAAAGGAGATCTACAGTATCACTGACATCGAGAATAAGATCGGACATCTCCTGGAGCAGATCCAGAATAACCTTTTCCAGAAAGCGCTTTCTTTCAGGGAAAGCAATACGTTTGTTGTGAATACATGGGACGAGTTCGTCGCGCAGCTTGACGGGGAAGGGGGATTTATTCTGGCTCACTGGGACGGAACGCCGGAAACCGAACAGGCGATCAAAGAGGAAACCAGGGCGACCATCCGCACCATTCCTTTCGATGCACCGGCAGAAAAGGGTAAATGTGTTTACTCAGGAAAATCCTCCGCGCACCGCGTCGTTTTTGCCCGCGCCTATTGATCTTTTTGCATCAGCTGATCAATCCGCATAAAGACTTCCCAGTATTTTTCCTTGTTCATTTCCGACCAGTGAATGAAATAGTACCGGTACTGGTAAGTCTGGACCTGGCAGACAAGAATCAGTACAATGATCAGGGAGATATAGATTCTTTTCGGGATCAATCCGGGAAGACCTTCGAGAGTGAGCCCCAGCAGTATTGCAAAGATGCTGAAGTATTCGATATACACCCTCGAAGAAAAACTGCCCCCATAATACCACATCCACCAGGAAGATAAAACATAGGTGAGCAGCAATAGGAAACCGGTCAGCCACCACGCACTGAAATGGTCTTTTTTCCATAGAAAATAGAATCCGGACAACGAGATGAACAGAAGAGGAGTGTAAAGAAACAATCCTTTTTTGTAACTGAACAGGATGGCAAGCATATGGGGATGAAGGAAACTGAATCCTTCTTCTCCGTATGAGTAAACCCAGAAATGACCGGTCTGGATCGTGTAGATGATCATCTGAACGGAGAAAACAGCAAGAAATCCCACGACGGCTGTGATACATCCCTTCCGGTTGATCAGCAGGCTCCTTAAGGCAACGACCAGCTCTCTGCGGGATCCTGCGAGGAAAGGGACTGCCAGGATGATTAGCATATTGACCGGCCTTATCAGTGTGATCATTCCCAGCAGAAGCCCTGCAATGATCAGGTGTGATGCCTTTGTCTCCAGCAGGTATTTCCTGGCATAAAAGAGGAACATCGTTACAAACGCAAATGAATAGATATGGGACATGGCGAACTCGACCACGGTATAATAGAACACGTTGGTCCCGAACACGACGGCCACCAGGATAAGGGTTATGAAGCTGCTGCGTACAACAAAGCTCTTCAATAATCGTTTAAGGAAAACCAGTCCTATAGCCAGGTAGACAATAGCTGCCAGGTTGATACAGGTTGTGTACCATGAAGAATATCCATCCATTAACTGGCCCGAAATGGCTGAAAGGAGGTGCCCAATTCCGAAGAATGGCAGCATGGCCAATGCGGTGCCAGCGTAATATTTGTTGATCACCTTACCTTCGAGAGTATAACGGTAATCATAATAATGGTTTTCATTATAGTAGGTGACTTTTTCAATTTCATCAAAAAAGCCAAAATGAAGGTCGTGATAGATAAAAATGGCAGGGAGGTAAGCGTAGTACCCCTTCCCATCCGACATGATCATTCCTGAACGGTAATCCTTGCCACCGTTTATATTGAGTGAAACGATCACAAGTATGGCTGAGATAATCAGGATGGAATAGCTGTTCAGAAGGTATCCCGGCGTTATCTTCATCGTGTCTTTTTATGTGAAATCAACATGCTCTCAATTATCCAGGTTGATTAGCTGTCCTGTTCCTGTGATACTGGCTTTCACGATTTCAGGATTTCCTGTGTAGTAGATGCTGCCTGTGTATTCGATCTCGACTTCTAATTGTTTGACGCAATGAACATAGCAGTTGTTGGATCCCCGGTTATCCATGAACATGAACGTGGTGACCAAGTCCTCGCAGAAGAAGGGACCGTAGCTTCCTGCATAAATGTACCCCACATTGGATTGTCCTCTTACGTGGAAGTCGACCGAACCGTAATGTATGCTCAGGACGCTGACGCGAGTCTGGATATCCATGTCGATGGTCCCTGTGCCATCCCACACAGCGATATTGAGGGAATCAGTGGTGATCGTGTTTGTGCTTAGGATCAGCCCCGACGATCGGTATGTAACGCTGCAAAGGTTTCTGACCGTCAGGAAGACGTCGATCTCTTTATTAAAATCACGCACCCAATTGCATTTATTTTCATTCTTGATTTTCAGCTCATTGTTGTTCACTTCAGTGATGATCGATTCAAGCAGGTTTTCTCCGGCTCTGACGGAAATGGCTTCTTCGTTTCCCTGTGTCAGTATCAGGTTGATATTGTCTTCCAGTACGATATTTTCAAAAGGGCCAACAGACCGGTGTTCGATGACGGTTTCACCGGTCGATTTAAAGCAGTCCTCTCCCGGTAACTTTTCACATCCCGCTAAAAGGAGTGTCAGCAGGTAAAACCATATGATCGCCTTATTGATTTTCATCCTGTCAGTACACAAGTTTGACGCGGTAACCTATTCCCCAACCAATATAATCCGCCTTACCCCAATGGGTTTTAAGGAGTATGTTGGCAAAAACCTTATCCGTGATATCGTACTTTACCCCGACCTTATGATAGAAGGCACCGTCGGCCTTGTCGATATCATTAAAATACAGATAGAAGCCATAATTGAAATCGAACGATAACCTGCCTATGGCAAGTCCATACGAAGCACTCACTCCGGTTTTGATCAGACTGAACTTATTATCGACAATGATTTGTTTTTTTTCCAGCATTTTATAATCAGAGTCGTCATAGGAAACATCCCAGCCCACACCCAGCCGGCTCTTGTAGCTTATTTGTTTTCTGATGTTACCATATAATGAATAAACAAGGAATTTCTGTCCGAACAAGGCGTCCAGGTTCTTATACCCAAGGATGCCAATAACTTCAATTTCGAAAACGTGATGCATATCGAATTCAAAAGGCTTGGTCGGATCGTAGAGCCGTCGTTCGATATGCCGGTTGGGTTTATTGAGTTGATAGGCTGCACCGGCGTGAATGGCAGGAATATTTAAACCATAGTTGGGAAGTTTGAAGGATCCGTTGCTGAAATGGGTCAGGGAGATGCCACCCGTTAAATAAAGACGGGGATTGGCTTTGTAGCGGACATCAAACATGATATTGCCTGCAAAGTTCAGGTGCGTACCAATGGCAAGGTGTTTATAATTGTCGATCCGGTCAAAGGTTTTGGTCAGGTAGCCCAAACCGGCTCCGATCCGGAGCCCGTAGTTGACTCGTTTTGTGGAATATAGTTCGAAATTGATATGCGGGAACAGGGCATGAACTGTCCCCAGGTACGGGGACGTCCCCAGGTTGGAGAACCAGTATGTAACACCGATCCAGGGATATCCGTAAAGCTGTTCCCAGAATTTTTTTCCGTATGTGGCTTTGATCAGACTGATCTCCATCGATGGGAAATGGCTGTTGTAGATCTCCATTCCCAAATGGTGGTTTGCTATAAATCCAAAATATACGTTGCCTCCAACCACCAGATTGCTCTTAAAAAGCCTGTGCTGGGAATGCTTCGACCGGTTCGTGGCTCTTCCAAACTGGCCCTGTGCTGAAAGGGATAGCAGGATCAATACCGTGACCGAAGTCATCAGCAGGATACCATGCCGGTAGTGTGGCTTATGGAGTGATGGTTTGTTCACTGGATGCAAGTTTATTTTATCCAGGACCGAAAAGGTCAACACATTACAAAGTTACGATATTAGCCAGCCATCTAAATGATTACTTTTGTAAAAAATCAGGTATGGATTCGACGTTGAGAGCATTTGAGAGGTTATTGCAGATCATGGATGATCTTCGGAAGGGTTGTCCCTGGGACCGGGAACAGACCTTCGAGAGTTTGCGGCATCTGACCATCGAGGAGACCTATGAATTATCGGATGCTATTCTGGAAGGGGATCTGGATGAGATCAGGGATGAATTGGGCGATCTGATGCTTCACATTGTTTTTTATTCAAAGATTGGTTCTGAGACAGGGGCTTTTACGATCAAGGATGTACTGGAACAGATCACCCGGAAACTGATCAAAAGACATCCTCATATTTATGGAGATGTGAAAGTGAACAGCGCTCGTGATGTTAAGGATAACTGGGAGAAAATCAAGCTTAATGAAGGCAGAATTTCTGTTCTGGAGGGGGTTCCGGGTTCTTTGCCGGCTCTGGTGAAAGCATATCGGATACAGGAAAAGGCCAGGGGGGTTGGTTTTGACTGGGAACACATCGACCAAGTGTGGGAAAAGGTACTTGAAGAAAAAGAAGAGCTGAAAGCAGAGATCATGACGGACGCTAGCAGGAGTGAGATCGAGGAGGAATTTGGGGATCTGTTATTCGCACTGGTCAACTATGCCCGTTTCATCAGGATCAATCCCGAGGATGCCCTCGAACGAAGCAACAAAAAATTTATCAGGCGTTTTCAATACCTTGAAGATCAGGTTCGTAAGGAAGGGAAGAATCTATCGGAGATGTCGCTGCCCGAAATGGATGTTTACTGGGAGCAAGCCAAGCGAACGACCAACGGTGAAAGATAGGTCAATCAGTGCCTGCTCAGATAGTCGGCTACATCTTCAGGCGTTTCCTTCATTGTTTCATCCCCTTTGCGCCAGTTAACCGGGCACACCTCTCCATGTTCTTCATAGCACTGCAGGGCATCCACCATCCGCAAGATTTCGTCAATGCTCCTGCCAAGAGGCAGGTCGTTCACCAGCTGATGCCTGACTACTCCCTGCTTGTCAATCAGGAACAGACCCCGGTAGGCAACTGCATCTCCCTTGAAATCGATCTCGTCGTCCTCCGTGTTGTATTCGTATTCCCCTGCCAGAACATCGAAGTTCTGGGCAATGGTTTTGGACAGATCCGAAACAAGGGGATAGGAAACACCTTTGATACCGCCATTTTCCCTGTCGGTTTTCAGCCAGGCCAGATGGGAATATTTGGAATCGATGGAGCAGCCAACCACAGCCACATTTTTACTTTCGAATTCATTCAGCTTATCCTGAAAGGCCAGCAGTTCGGTTGGACAGACAAAGGTAAAATCGAGGGGATAGAAGAAGAAAACCACGTATTTTTTACCAATATACTGATCAAGTGAGAACTTTTCCACGAATTCATCCCCGTTGATCACGGCATCTGCTTCAAACAGAGGGGCTTTTTTGCCGACAAGTACTGCCATAGGTTCGAAAATTTGTATTCAATAAACAGCAATAAACATCATGGAGCAAAGATAATGAAATTTCAATGTTCCGGATACGAACGATCAGGGGTTCAAAGGATCTGATTCACGTCGAGGTTGATCCGTTTGTTCTGCTTAAAGTCATAGAGGGTCAGCCTGCGCATCTGGTAGTAGTTGATCCAGTAGGACTGAAGTGCTGAGATATACGCTTTCCTGTTATTATCCTTGTCGGATTGGGCGATGTTCAGTTCCGTGATGTCTATTGTCCCGATCAGGTATCTTTGCTTGGTGACCTCATAACGTTTCTGGGCAACCGTATCGCTTTTAGCAGCGATGGATACTTGGCGGTGCTGCATGTTGAACTGCATGACCTTCAGGAACACTTCCTGTTCGAAGTCGATCTGTTCCTGTTCGATGGAGGTTTTTATCACTTCCTGATTGGATTCGGCCAGTCTGATCTTCCCTTTGGAGAGTCCCCAGTCGAGGATGGGAATCTGCAGGCCAAGATAGAGTTGCTGCTCGTCGAGCGGGTCATGGTAAGCGCTGGAAACATCCACTCCTGTTTGTGTGAGTCCGTACACGACATTCAGATCCAGAGCGAGCCTGTTTTCCATTCTGGCCCGGTTGACATTGCTTTCTGCTTCCAGGAGGCGGCGGTCAAAGGCGATGGCATCGGAACGGTTTGAGCGGGCCTCGGTGATTGCGTTTCCGTAATCGATCCTGAAATCACTGACAGCGGCAGGGGGTATCAGTTCGATCGAAATATCGTCCTTGATACGAAGGAATGATTTAAGTTCGAACAGCTGCATTTCCATGTCAAGCCGGGATTGTTCCACGCTGGCGTTGGAATTGAGCAGATTCAGCTCCATCTGAAGAAGTTCATTTTCAGCAATCGTGCCCATGTTGTATCTCCCCGAAGCGATTTGAAACAATGTATCGTAGTTGGCCTGGTTGACCAGCTGTATGTCCAGGTTGATCTGAGCCAGGAGAAGCTGAAAGAAAAGGCTTGTCGCCTTGATGGAGATGTCTTCCAGATCCTCTGTGTATGTACGTTTTGCTTCTTCATACCGGATGGGTTCGATTTTTTTATCCCAGCGGAACTGGTTGTACTCAAAGATGGGTTGGCGCAGCCCGATGTTCAGTGGGGTTGTAAGGTAGGATGTGTAGGTGGAGTCGCCAATATTGTCTATTCTCTGGAAAGCTGAGCTCATAAAGATCTGGCCTCCGGTAAAGGGAATGTTCTGCGAGATGGACATGTTCATGGACGAACGCATGATTTGTCGTTCAAGGAAGATCTCGCTTCCATCAGACTGTGTGATCACGTCGATGGATCTGCTGAAATCCGGCAGAATGCCTGCCAGTGTCAGCGATGGCTTATACCCGGCCTGATAGGTCTTGAATTGCCAGTAGCTGCCTCTGAACCTGTGCTTTGCGATCAGTGCGTCCGGTGACTGCACCTGAGCAATCCGGATCACTTCATCCAGGGTGAGTTTGATCTTGTTTTGCTGGGGCCATGCAATTAAATCCCATAGTATTAAAACAGCGATGAATCCAAATCTGCATATATGTCTCATTCTGGTCATGTGCATGTCACATTTTATTCATAGCGCAATGATTCAACGGGATTCTGACTGGCTGCCTTTCGTGCCGGCATATAACCAAAGAGTATTCCCACAGCCGCCGAAACTCCGAAAGAGATAAAGATTGATGCAGGGGAGACGATGGTGAGGATATCGGTCAGCTGCATAATGATCTTTGCCATCACGATTCCGAGGATGATCCCGATCAGTCCGCCGGTGACGCTGATCATCGTGGCTTCTGCCAGGAACTGAAGGATGATGTCTCTGCGGGTTGCACCGGTTGCCATCCGTATCCCGATCTCTTTGGTTCGTTCGATGACCGAGGCAAGCATGATGTTCATGATCCCGATGCCTCCGACGATAAGGGAGATGCTGGCGATGGCTCCCAAGACGATATTGAAGATATCTTTCGTGCGTTGCTGCTGTTTCAGGAGCAATTCGGGAACCCGGATCTCAAAGTCGCTGACGCCTGCATGCCGGCGCAGCATCATTTTCTCCAGGATGTTTGTGGTCGGGACAAGCTGGTCACTTTCTTTGACCTGGACGACGATTTTATCGAGCTGGTTCTCGCCCCCGGACGTACTTCCGCCACTGGAAAAAGACATCACCGCATTACCGACATAGATGGTGCCGGATTGCAGTGAACTTGCCGAGACCACCGAGCGGTCGCGGTACCTTAGAAGCACGGTCTGGAGGGGTGCGTAGATGGTGTTGTTGTAATCGCTGATACCAAGGTTCTCGGTAGTGCCTTCGCTGACTGTCCGGTTTTCGAGGATCCCGATGACCTTCAACCAGATGCTGCCGCATTTGATGTATTTATTGATTGGGTCCTCTTTGGGGAAGAAGCGTGATTTGATGGAAGGGCCGATGATGCAGACTGGTGCTGCTTCCGACAGGTGGTGATCGTTGAAAAGAGTCCCTTTGCTGAGAGTGAGGTTATAGATCCCGAAAAAATCGGAGGTGATGCCCGTAAGTTTCGCCTGTCGTTGTTTCCCATCCTTGAGAATATAGGTTTCATAAACCACTTCCGGACTGATCATGCTCACAGTTGGGATAATGGACTGAATGCTCTGGGCATCTTTGAGGGTGAGTCCGGGTGAAAATTTTTGTTTCATTTTTTCCTCCTGGCCTGCTTCTTCCGTACTGCCTGACTCAAGGTTGGTCATGGGTGTAATCACGATGTTGTTGACACCGACCAGCTTGATCTGGTCAAGGATTTCCTGTTGTGCTCCGGAGCCGATGGCCAGCATAGCGATGACAGCGGCCACGCCAAAGATAATGCCCAGAGCGGTCAGCATTGAACGGAACCGATTGGCGGCCACTGCTTCTGTCGCAATCGTCAGGATATGGATATATCGTTCAGCACGCATATGCGGTCAGCGTTGCCTGGGGGATCCTGAAGTGGGAGGTGTACGGTTGGGCGGCCTCTGAAATCCTTTTGGAGGAGTACCTCCTGGTGGCGCTTTGAAACCGGGAGGCAGGGAATCGCCTGGGAATTGCCGTGTAGTTAGCTCCTGTTTTTTTTCAGCTTCCTTTTTCAGCTGCTCCGTAACCGATGGATCCAGCAGGATCAGTTTATAACTATCGGGATTGTCGGGAGCAAGCAAAAGAACCTCGTCGGACGGTTTGAGACCGGCCCGGACGATGATCTCGTTTTCGTTGCTTTCACCCGTGGCGACCTGCTGGCGGTAATTATCGGCTGTAAACACATAGCTGATGCTATCGTTTGACTGGAGTGCCTCCAGAGGAATATACAGCACGCTGTCAATAACTGCAGTCAGGATCGTGTTCTTGGTAGTCATGGCAGGCCTCAGGATGGAATCATATTCATTGACCTCGATGATCACCTCAAATACCTTGGCATTTGAGTTACTGAGTTGTTCCCCGATATTGGCCACTTCTGTTACCATGCCCGTGTATTCTTTTTCCGGGAAGGCATCGATCCCGATCTTCACTTTCTGGCCGGTTTTAACCTTACTTATATCAATTTCGTTGACATATGTTTTGGAGATCATACGGCTTAGGTCGGGAAGGGTAGCCACCACGTTGTCCCATGTGTTGAGTGTGGATCCGACTCCCTGTTTGGATCCGTCAAAGTTTCTCCGGTAGATCACCATTCCGGCCTTGGGTGCTTTGATAATGAATTCCTCGCGGATGGCTGTCAGCTGTTCGAGGTTTCGCCGTTCCTGGTTCAGGGAGACTTCCACTTCCTGCATGGTGGCCCTGGCTTTTTCGAGCTGGAGCTGGTATCCCTTGATGGCTTCCTGCAGGTCCCGATCGGCTTTTTCAACGTCGATCTCATACTGTCGGATGGTAGCGGGAGGCTCATATTTGGACTGTTCCAGCTTGAGGCGTTTGGCTTCCAGGTCGTATTTAAGGTTGATCAGGGTATTGCGTGAGCTTCGCAGTTCCATGGAAGTGTCGAGTCGGGTTTGGACATACTGTGACTGAAGCTTTTCGACTTCGCTTTCCAGGTCTTTGATGTTGTTGCTAATTTCGGTCCTGTTAAGAGTGGCCACATACTGACCGCTGTCGACGAGGCTTCCATCGGGAATGATATCTTCGATCTCGACATTCCATATGCGCAGGGTGCGCAATCCGGAGGGGCCGTAGATCTTTTCCGAGCTTTTAGCTTCCAGTTCCCCTGTCGTAGTGACGTTGATCTCGAATCTGCCCGTTTTCACGGGAGTGATAATTTTCTCGGTGGATGATTCCCTGGTGCGTGTGAAGTACCAGAGTGCTGCTATGATCAGTACAATAGCTGGCAGGCCGATATATACCAGTCGTTTCATGGCGAAAACAATTATTTCAGGAATTCAGCGATGATATCGCTAACTTTTATGCTTTCAGCTTCTGCTTTATAGTTGGGCACGATACGGTGGCGCAGGATGGATGCGGCGACCGCCTGAATATCCTCGATATCCGGTGAATATTTTCCATGGATGGCTGCATGGCATTTTGCCCCGATGATGAGATACTGGGAAGCTCTGGGTCCGGCTCCCCAGGTCAGGTAGTCATTGGCCCAGGGGTGGGCCTCTTTTGTGTTTGGCCGCGTTCTGGAAGCCAGGTTCACAGCATAGTGATAGATATTATCCGGGACAGGAATCTTCAGGATGAGGTTCTGGAAGAAAAGAATTTCCTCCCGTTGAAGGATGATTTGGGGCGAAGCCATCCATTCGGTGGTCGTATTTTTCACGATCGTCATTTCTTCATTGAAGGAAGGATAGTCCAGCCAGATATTGAACATGAACCGGTCGAGCTGGGCTTCCGGCAGGGGATAGGTCCCCTCCTGCTCGATAGGATTCTGGGTGGCCAGCACAAAAAAAGGTTCCTGAAGGGCATAGGAGGTCCCGGATACGGTCACTGCTTTTTCCTGCATGGCTTCCAGAAGGGCCGACTGGGTTTTGGGCGGAGTACGGTTGATCTCGTCCGCCAGAATGATATTGGCGAAAACGGGCCCTTTCACAAAACGAAATTTCCGGTTCTCATCGAGGATCTCGGTGCCGATGATATCTGACGGCATCAGATCGGGAGTAAACTGAATACGACTGTAAGAAAGGCCGAGAACTTTAGCTATTGTATTAACCATCAAGGTTTTAGCAAGTCCTGGGACACCCACCAGAAGGCCATGGCCCTTGCTGAAAATGGAGATGATCAGGCTGTCAACCACTTCCTCCTGGCCAACGATCACTTTTGCGATTTCTGTTCGCAGCAGCTTATATTTTTCTACAAACGCATCGAGTGCTTCAACATCACTTTTAAATTGCATATCAAACCATTATTTATCCATCACTACAACACTATCAAAGATTTATCTGATCCAGTTATTGAGGAACGTGCAGCCGGCATATTTCTCGTTGACCTTGATATAGGTATCCTCTATTTTTTCATCGATCCAGTCGTTGATCAGGTTGTCCTGTTTATCCGCGCGGGTCAGGTTTTTCAGTTTATCGTAGTCATCCTGCAGGTTGGCGCGGTGTGGTTCTGTCCGGACCTTCAGGTAGAGGATCCGGTAGGCTTCCTTGTTTTCATCGGTAAGGAAGCGGACAGGCTGTGAAATTTCGCCGACATCCAGTTTATCGACAATAAAGAAGAGGCTGGGATCCAGTTGATCCGATGCGAAGCGGGTGCTGTTGGTTTCTGGATTGATGATCAATCCGCCGCTAATCCGGTTGGGATCGTCCGAATATTTCATGACTGCTTCATCAAATGTCAGTGAGTCACTGATAATGAGTTGCGCAACGCTGTCGAGCGTGGTACGTGCCATTTCCATGGATTCAGGGGACACTTTCGGCTGGATGAGGATATGCCGTGCATTGATGTATTCGCCTTTGCGTTCGATAAGCTGGATGATATGGTAGCCTGCTTCGGTTTTGATGATTTCCGAGACATCCCCCGGGTGATCCAGGTTGAACGCAGCGGCTTCAAACTCCGGATACATGGTACCGCGGTTGAACATACCCAGTTCGCCTCCTTTTCCGGCTGAACCCGGATCCTCAGAGTAAAGGATGGCCAGTGTGGAGAAGTTGTCTCCTTTGATGATCCGGTCTCTCAGTGCCTTGATCTTATCGTAGCTTCGGGAGAGCTCTTCAACGGTTATGGGAGGATTTTTGACGATTTGTCCAATTTCATACTCAACGTCGATCAGCGGGATGCTGTCGGGGGGGAGGGAAGAGATGTATTCCTTCACGTCGGAAGGGGTAACCTGAAGATTTTCAGTGATTTTCTGCTGTACTTCCGAGATTTTCATCTCGTTCCTGACCAGTTCCCTCATTTCTTCCTTGATTTCCAGGACTGATTTCTGATAGAACTCTTCCAGTTTTTCCTGGGATCCGAACTGATTGATAAAATATCGCAGGCGTGCATCCATGGCAGACTCCACCCTGCTGTCGGATATCTCCACGCTGTCAAGTTCAGCCTGATTGAGCAGAAGTTTCTGGTAAAGCAGGCTTTCCAGGATCTGGCAGCGAAGCTGGGAGCCACCCATGATATTCCCCTGTGCCTTCAGCTGGAGGTATTGTGTTTCGATATCTGAAAACAGGATCACATTACTTCCGATGACTCCCACCACCTCATCGATCAGTTTCTCCTGAGCGTTCGACAGTACAGGGATGTTGACCAGCATCACCAGGAGAAGCAGCGTCCGTGTGATAATCTTTAGCATGATCTGGATCCTTCGGTTTATTATTAACAGTTCTGTCAGCAAAATATTGTTTTTTTCAGCGTTCCCGGAAACAAACCGTGTTAAAAGATCTCGAATCCGTTATTATTCATCGCCTGCTGAAGCATCTCTTTGCGTATCGTGTCGATTAGTTCGGCTTTTCTTTTATTGATGATGATGTTCCTTATATTTTCTCTCTCAAAGTTCAACGGGGAAACACTTTCCTGTATTTTGAAATCCAGAAAACGGATGAAGTAATAAAAGGAAGAGTCGTTAAATTCAACATACTTATTATTCTGAAGGTAGATTGTCTGGTTATAGGTTTCGATGGGGATGATTTTCAGCAATTCGGAAAAGGTGATCCATTCGTCTTCGAGGTAAAAGCTTAGGGCATTTTTAGTGCAATAATTCAGAAGTTCCTCTTTATCGGCGGGATCATTGGAGATCAAAAGGCGCTTCAGCGGATCGTTCTTCCTTGGTGGATCTTTCAGAATCACATAGTGGACTTTGATGATGTTCTCTTTCAGCTCGAAATTCTGTTTATTTTCTTCATAATACCTGTAAATTTCATCGTCTCTGACAATGGTGTCAAGGTTCTTTTGAATGAGGTGAGACTCATAGGTATAGATCAGAAGCGAATTGCGATAGTTTTCCAGCTGATCCCTGAAATTTTTCTGGTCAGCAGTCAGGTTCTGTTCGGCAGCATGGATCAGCAGTTGTTCTTCAATCCATTTATTGATGAAGTTCTTCACCATCATGCTACTGTCTTTGGGATTGGTCCCTTCAGGCACAATATGTTCTACATCAGACCGATACAAATATGTATCGTATACTCTGGCCAGCATTTGATCTTCCCCTGTCTGGAAAAAACCAGAGTTACAGCCAAGGAAGAGGATAGGCAGAAGGAATGAAAGATTTTTCAACCGGATCTTAATATTATTTAATGGAATCAAGGATGGAATAGTTGATTTCGACAGGATATCTGGCCCTGAGTTCCTTTATCCATTCCTGTTCTAGGTAATTCTGGTAATCGGCGGTTATGATCCCGCGAGCTTCGCTGAGCAGTTTATAGCCGGGAGGCAGGATCTCGTGTATCACCACGAAGCTGGTCGTATCAGCAGTGACAATATTCGGCGACATACCCACTTTCCATTCAACGTGGTCTATAATTTCATTATCGCCAATTTCATACTTATCATTGACGATCGTCAGGATCATGAGGGAGTCCTGATTGATCTGGCTCAGAATGTCATCTTTCGGTGTATTTTTCCTGGCAAGTTTTCTCACAGTTTTCACTTCACTGGATGAAGCGACCGTATAGATGGTGGCATCAACTCTCTGTCCCCAGGTATAGTTTTCTTTGTTCAACGCATAGAAATTTTGTAATCCGAGCGTATCACGGATGGCTTTCGACCATATCTTCTCATCGGTCAGTTCAAACAGCAGGATCCCATCGCGGTATTCTTTCATCAGGGTCCTGAATTCAGGATATTTCGATTCCAGCCGGCTGTCTTCATAGCGGATGATCCTGTCTTCAGCGTATTTGCCAAAGACCTTTTCAACGGCTGCTTTAACAGATGGCTCGGCGGACAGGCCCTTTTGGTTTTTAGCAAGATACCCGGCAAAATCTTCCTGTTGATAATTTTTCCCATCCAGGGTAAACAACGGTTTTATCATTCCTTTGGCCGCGGATGCGTCCCATGTTGCTTTCAGCAGAGAGTCACTGACAACCGAGCAGAATTCGTCGAGGTTCTCCGGATATTCCCGGTAGTTATAGATGCTCTTCATTTTGCGGATAAACTGATCCTTGCTGATATTCCCACGGTCGTTCCTGGAGATTTTCTGTTTGATTTCAGCTGTCCTTTCCTCAAAGGAACCGATCTCTTTTCTATCCAGCAGTTTTACGATATGCCAGCCGTATACCGTTAGGAAAGGCAGGGTGACATCATCGATTTTTTCGATCCTGGAGATTTCAGCAATGAATTCAGGTATCATCCGATTCACACCGAACCAGGGGAGGATACCTCCTTTTTCAAAGGTACCCTTGTCATCGGAATATGTTTTTACGACCTCGGCGAAGTCTTTCCCTGCAAGGATCTCATTATAGGCTGCCAGTGCCTTTTCCTTCAGCCGGGCAGAGTCTTCGTGGGTGGGATTGGCCGGAAAGGTGATCAGGATATGGGCGACCAGGGCTTTTCCCAGGGCTTCCTTTCTGTCGGTGACCTTGATCAGGTGATATCCGAAGTCGGTCCTGACAGGTTGGGATACTTCTCCCGGGGCAGTCTGATAAGCTCCGTTTTCAAAGGGATAGACCATGTCGAACACTGTAAAATAACCAAGATCGCCTTGGTTTCCTTTCATGGATGGCCGGTTGGGAGATGCGGGCCGGTCTTTGGATGACGGATCGTCGGAATATTCCATTGCCATTTCGCTGAAATCCTTTCCATTCATGATCTTTTTTCTGATGTCCAGGATCTTGTTATAGGCGATGAGCGTATCAGCAGGCCGGGCATCGGCGGCCAGGCGTACCAGGATATGGCTGGCACGGATATCGGACAGCATCCTGTCGTAGGCCTCTTTCATCAGTTTTTCCGTCACTGCTTCGTCTGTCAGGTAAGGTTGTGCGAGTTGCGCGCGATAGCCATTGAGTTCCTGGATGAACGACTTCACGGTATCCATCCCCAGATCTTCAGCTTCTTTCACTTTCAGCTTGAAGTTGATGTAGAGTTGGAGATAGTCTTCCAGCGATTTCTTGTCGATCACATCATTGTTCACGTTGTTCTTCGAATAGATGCTGAGGAATTCGCCTGCAGTGATCTTTTCACCTGCGACAGTGATCAGTACATCATCATTCTGCCACTGTGCGGAAAGAGGAGAGCCGGCTGCAACTGTTATGAGCATGATCAGTATGACGGCCTTCTTCATGTTCATTATCCTGCTGTTCATAATATCAATGATTAGTTTACTGTACGGAAATTATCTGCTGTAGTTGGGAGCTTCCCGGGTAATGGTAATATCGTGGGGGTGGCTTTCGGCGATGCCGGAAGGTGTGATCTTGATGAATTTGGCCTGTTGCAGCTCATCAATGTTTTTGGAGCCGGTATATCCCATTCCTGCCCTCAGTCCTCCGACCATCTGGTAGATGACTTCCGAAAGGGATCCTTTATAGGGCACACGGCCGACGATCCCTTCCGGTACAAGTTTGCGGATGTCATCTTCCACATCCTGGAAATATCTGTCTTTTGAGCCTTTCTGCATGGCTTCGATGGATCCCATTCCCCTGTAGGTTTTGTATTTTCTCCCTTCAAAGATAATGGTTTCTCCGGGCGATTCGTCCACACCGGCGAACATCGATCCTGCCATAATCGAGTGTGCACCTGCGGCGATGGCTTTTACGATATCCCCGGAATATCGAATGCCTCCATCAGCGATGATCGGGATACCGCTTCCTTTCAGCGCTTTGGAAACTTCATAAATGGCAGTAAGCTGAGGGATACCTATGCCGGCGATAACACGGGTCGTGCAGATAGAACCCGGTCCGATGCCCACTTTCACTGCACTGACATCCAGTTTTTGCAGATCACGGGCAGCTTCTGCCGTTCCAATATTACCCACGATCAGTTCAATGGACGGGAAGCGGCTTTTGATCTTTCTGGCCATTTCCATGACTCCTCTGGAATGAGCGTGAGCCGTGTCAATGACAATCGCATCCGCATGCTGTTCATAAAGGGCGTGGACACGGTCGATGGTATCGGCGGCAATGCCCACCGCTGCCGCGACACGCAGGCGGCCCTTGCTGTCTTTGCATGCGTTGGGACGCGCTTTGATCTTCAGGATATCCTTATAGGTGATCAGTCCGATCAGTTTGCGGTCCTTGTTGATCACCGGCAGTTTCTCAATACGGTATTGCTGCAGGATATCTTCTGCTTTCTCAAAGGTGACAAATTCTGAGATGGTGATCAGTTTATCCTGATGCGTCATAATCTCCGCAATGGGGCGCGCCATGTTTCGTTCAAAACGCAGGTCACGGTTGGTGACGATCCCCACCAGCTGTTTTCTTTTATTGATCACCGGGATCCCGCCAATCTGGTGTTCTTTCATGATGGCTATGGCATCGGCCACCAGAGCGTCTTCGTTCAGGGTGATCGGATCAATGATCATCCCGCTTTCGGCCCTTTTCACCTTTTTTACCTCCAGGGCCTGCTCTTCGATGGTCATGTTCTTATGCAGCACACCGATGCCTCCTTCCTGGGCGATGGCGATGGCCAGCTTGGAACCGGTGACCGTATCCATGGCTGCCGAAACGATGGGGATGTTGATCCTTATCTGCCGTGTAAACCGAGTGGCAACCTCGACTTCGCGGGGCATTACTTCGGAGTATCGCGGCATCAGCAATACATCGTCATAGGTAAGGCCTTCACCGATGAATTTCTCTGTATCCAGCAACATATAGGATTTTTTGAAATTCTGGCAAAATTATAAAAAATAGGGGATTTTTGCTTCACATTAGGAAATATATAATAGCAGGAAGGAACTACTTATAAAATCCAAATTCCAGGATCCAAATTCCAATCAAAATTCAAATCCCAAATTCCAAACAAATTCCAAATCACAAGCACCAAATTCCAAACAATCCCTTCGTGTTCCTTTTCCCATGCCCGTAATGCATACGGTATTGTTGCGTTGTTGGGATTACCCCTCCCCAAGGGGGTGTGTCAAAATCCAGTTTAAGCAGGGAGTACACGGAGAATTCACTGAGAACACGGAGATTAAATGACTCGTTATCAGTCCTCTGTGTTCTCCGTACTCCTCTGTGATCTCCGTGGTTTAAGAAAAAACATCCATTTTGACACACCCTCCCAGGGGTGGGGTTGTATTTATCAGCGCAGCAGTGTGACTGTTCCCTTTTCTTCAAAGATCTCCCCTACAGAGGAAATGTAACGTATAAAATAAATGTACACGCCTTCAGGTGAGGATTCCCCGCTGACCGTTCCATCCCAGCCTGGATCGCTGATGTTTGTTGATTCGTAAATTTTCTGGCCCCATCGATTGTAGATCAGAAATACAAAAGAAGCTTGCTGATCCGTAAAGATATTGACGGGTTTGAAGTAATCATTTTCGTTATCATTGTTCGGTGTGAAGGCATTCGGCATGTTGATCCTGGTGATCTGGGCGATCGCAATTTCGTTGGAAAAGCTCGACAGCATCTCCGGATTCTCCATTTTCACAGGTTCAATCACGGCTTCCACAAGGTAGGAAAAGCGTCCACTGCCTGCTGAAAGATCGTACACGGGATCATCATAAAGCGTATCCGGCGTGAAATCAATGGGAATGACCGTATCGATCATTCCATCCAGTTTTCGGATCAGCCGGTACTTTGTAACGTGACTCGTGGTGCTGCTGTAACGGTTCCAGAAAAGATGGTTCACCTGGCCATCGGTGGTGCCCTGCAGGTAGATCGTCCTGACCTCGTTTGTATCCATTGCCCCGTCGTCATTATGATCAAGCCTGGCCTCATGGCCGCACCCATCCAGGATGATCGTTTTGTAATAGTAGGCATTCTCGCCAACATCAGCTGTTTCATCCGTAAAGGATAGGGTGTCATGACCCGGGACATGGGTGGAGACATCTCGCGTGGCAATTTCCACCCATGGATCATCTACATCCTCTTTTCTTAATAACCTGCATTTAGTATCAAAGGCATTAGTATCAATGCAGACATTAATATTGACCCTGTTATTGAAACTCGTATCAACACTTGCTATTTTAAGATTGAGTGTATCGGGTTGGTCAGGGCGGTCTACCGTAAAACATTGAATATATGATTGGGTGGCTTTACCTGTGGAGTAATTTTTAGCCCTGATATAGTAACAATATGTGAAATCAGGCTCGAATCCGGTTTCATAATTAAAATACAATTGATCCGTTTGACCTATTTTGTCAATGTTGAAAGGATTTGTTGTAGTATCTATCGAATAAATAAACGATGAATCTGGTTTGAGCCACTCAACAGGATCCCATTTTAGAGTAATCGCAGTATCGCAATAACCCCATTGCAGAGGTTCAATATAAATAATATTAAACAAGGGTGATCCAGCTGGACCTGGTGCATGGCATGTATCCTTCGCTGCGACCCGGTATGAAACTGGTTCCGTAGAGAATCCGAAAAGATTAAACATGAAATAGTTTTGATTCCCAGGTACGGTATCAATAGGGAATAGACCGCTTGGATCTTTTCGGTAGATAATATACGATTCAATATCGTTCACTTGGTAGGGAAACCAGCTTATATATAAATTCCCGAAAACATCGAACGACACAGTATCCATTAAAATGGAGCTATCATTATCAACCCCCGGACCTATCTGATCTGAAAGAATCACGCTGTCAATGGTTGACCACGATGTACATGAAAGCCCTGAGGCACTAAATTCGACTTTATAACGCATCAATGTATCATAACAATAAGGGTAGGTGATTATATCAGTGTCTTGTGTTGCCTGTGTTGAATCGATCAAACGCCAAAAGGGCTCTTCCCCCTTAGCTTGCCGGTAGATTTTATATTCACCCGCAGCACTTCCTGATATGGGATTCCAGCTGAGCAGCCCAATTGAATTAAATTGATCCGGATTGACATTCAGAAATATTATGCTAACTGGATCTGAATAGTTTGGCTCATACATTTGAGTCTTTATCTTCAGACGGTATGATATTTTACGATCAATAATTACTGTTTCTTCATATTTATAAAAGCGTTCAGCGATCCGACAAGAATCGATTGGAGTGAAGGATATGAATCCATCATATGACTTTTCAATGATACAAGAATCATCTGGGAGGAATATTCCTTCAATCTCCCAATTGATGGTAATAGATAGCTCATTGACCTGTGTACAAAGAAGATGGAGGACAGGTTGTGAAATTCCAGCAAGTGACAGGAAAAGTAATAAGAAAAGGAGTAATATGTGAGGTATTAACTTATTCATCCTGGATGTTCTCGTCTTGATACCTGCAAAGATAGATGTAATTGTAACGATATTTTCATTTGATTATTGAGTGGGTATACGGATCCCATTCGTCCCAGGCTGACATTATATCATGCGATTATGAAGGTTATGGGTATTAATTCGTAATTTTGTTGCTTTAAGCAGATGAAGCAGGATATGTTGAATTAAGTAATGCATTATGAAAAGAGACACAGCGGTATTTACCATCATTGAGAATGAAAAGCACCGGCAATCAAGCGGCATCGAGTTGATTGCATCGGAGAATTTTGTCAGCGACCAGGTGCTGGAAGCCATGGGATCGGTCATGACGAACAAGTATGCAGAGGGCTATCCCAGGGCAAGATACTACGGGGGATGCCAGCATGTGGATGAAACAGAGCAGCTTGCTATTGACCGGCTGAAAGAGCTGTTCGGTGCTGAATGGGTCAATGTGCAGCCGCATTCGGGTGCGCAGGCCAACATGGCCGTCTTTCTTGCCTGTCTGAATCCGGGGGATACGTTCATGGGGCTCGACCTGTCGCACGGCGGCCACCTGTCGCACGGCTCGCCGGTCAACTCATCCGGGATCCTGTACAGGCCTGTTGCCTATGAGGTGAACCGGGAAACGGGAACGGTGGATTATGACCAGATGGAGGCTACTGCGCTCAGGGAGAGGCCAAAGCTGATCATGGCCGGAGCTTCTGCCTATTCCCGCGACTGGGATTACAAGCGCATGCGTGGGATCGCTGACAGCATCGGAGCCATCCTGGTAGCCGACATCGCCCATCCGGCCGGCCTGATCGCCAAGAAATTGCTGAATGATCCACTGGAATACTGCCATATAGTTACTTCCACGACACACAAGACCCTTCGCGGACCGCGTGGAGGCATCATCATGATCGGAAAGGATTTCGACAATCCGTGGGGAAAGACGACCAAGAAGGGCGAGATACGCAAGATGTCGTCGCTGCTGGATTCGGCCGTTTTTCCGGGCGTCCAGGGCGGACCGCTGGAGCACGTGATCGCCTCCAAGGCAGTGGCCTTTGGAGAAGCCCTGACAGATGAGTTCAGAGAATACGCCGTTCAGGTGAGGAAAAATGCACTGGTCATGGCCAGGGCCTTTATGGATAAAGGATATCACGTGATCTCGGGAGGAACGGATAACCATTTGATGCTGATCGATCTGCGCACCAAGTTCCCGCAGGTGACCGGCCGTGCCGTGGAGAACACACTGGTGAGAGCCGACATTACGGTAAATAAGAACATGGTGCCATTTGACGACAGAACTCCCTTCCAGACTTCCGGGCTCCGGATCGGGACACCGGCAATCACTACCCGGGGCATGAAAGAAGAACATATGCCTGTCATCGTTGAATACATTGACGACATCATTTCGGATCTGGAGAATGAAGGTAAGCTCTTAACTATCAAAGAAAAGGTGAACCGGATGATGTCGGCATTCCCGTTGTTCGCCTATTGATCACTCACCATGAAAACCTTCTACATCGTCCGCCATGCCAAATCTTCGTGGGATGATCCTGATCTTAGCGATGAAGAGCGCCCTTTGCTTGAAAAAGGCGTAAAGAAGACCTATAAGGTGATCGAATATCTGAATGGTCACCGCATCAGGCCCGACCTGATCCTTTCAAGTCCTGCGGTGAGGGCTTATGAAACAGCAAAGCTGATTGCAAAAGGTGTCCGGTATCCCGGGGAAAAGATCGCCATCATGCCCGAGATCTATCATTTCGACAGTGCTCATATACTCCATGAACTTCGGGGCCTATCTGATGATATCCAGTCGGTCATGATCGTCGGACATAATCCCGGCGTCACCCAGCTGGCCGGTCACCTGCTGGGTAAAGAACTCGAATGGCTGCCGACATCAGCAATTGCAGGCATTGACATTCACACCGATCAGTGGGACAGGATCCTCGATTCAAACGTATCGACTCGTTTTATAATTCATCCGAGCATGCTGCCATGACCGATCCATCCCCGGACATATTGATCAACAGGGAGATATCCTGGCTACATTTCAATGAACGCGTTTTGCAGGAGGCTATTGACAGTAGTACACCGCTGATCGAGCGAATTAAATTTTTAGGCATTTTTTCCAATAACCGGGATGAGTTTTTCAGGGTAAGGGTGGGAACCCTGAGGCGTATGCTGAATATTACCGGCAATGAATTCAAGATCAACTTTGACCCTGCAAAAATTTTGCGTGAGATCGACAAGATCGTGAACGAGCAGGAGAAGATCTTTACCCGAGTATACAGTGAAATTGTCAGGGAACTGGCCGGGGAAGATATCTATCTGATTGACGAGAACCAGCTTACAGAGGAACAGGGCCGGTTTGTCCACAGTTTTTTCAATCAGAACGTACGGCCCCTGCTGTTCCCGATCATGATCAATAATATCAACGTCAGTACATCGCTGGTCGACAGTTCGCTGTATTTGCTGGTTGATATGAAGAGGAAGGATGATTCTCTGGAGGAGAATCAGGCTCTTATCCGGGTACCCACCGATGCTGTGAACCGTTTCGTGATCCTGCCAAAAGAGGGGAAAAAAGAATTCATCATTTTACTGGATGATGTGTGCCGGTATTGCCTATCGGATATTTTTTCTTTTTTTGGGTATGACACCTTTTATGCGTATACGATCAAGTTCACACGCGATGCGGAGCTGGATATTGACAACGACATTTCCAAGAGTTTTCTGGAGCTGTTGAGCGAGAGCGTGAAGCAGAGGAAGAAAGGGCTGCCTGTCCGTTTTGTTTATGAAGACAAGCTTCCGCAGAGGTTGTTGAAGAAGCTGATCAAAAAATTGAAGATCTCGGAGAAGGATAACCTGAGAAGTGGCGGAAGGTATCATAATTTCAAAGACTTCATGTCCTTTCCCCGCGTGGGCCCTACCCACCTTTATTATCCGCTCATGCCCCCGCTGCCACATGCGGATCTGCCGCTTAACTCGAGCATTTTCGAGATTCTGCGGAAAAAGGATATCATGCTGCATTTTCCTTACCAGTCGTTTCAATACATCATTGACCTGCTCCGGGAAGCTTCCATTGATCCCAAAGTGGTTGCCATCAAGATGACGTTTTACAGGGTGGCCAAAGACTCCATCGTGATGAATGCCCTGATCAACGCTGCCCGTAACCACAAGACCGTTACCGTTTTCATGGAACTTCAGGCGCGTTTCGACGAAGAGGCCAATATTTACTGGACCAACAGGCTGCAGGAGGAAGGAGTGCAGGTCATCCAGACCATCCCCGGTTTTAAGGTCCATGCCAAGCTGATCCTGATCAAGCGCCTGGAAGAGGGTAAAGAGATCGGCTATGCCAATATCTCCACGGGGAATTACAACGAATCGACTGCCAGGGTATATGCTGACGACAGCTTTCTTACGGCCAATCAGGAGATCACCAGGGATGTGGATAACGTATTCAAACTGATGGACAGTCGTTTCAAACCCCCGGAGTTCAGGCATCTGATCGTATCTCCCTTTGATACCCGAAAGGAGTTCATCCGGCTGATCAACAATGAGATAAAAAACAAAAAGGCAGGTAAGGAAGCCTGGATACTGATCAAACTGAACAGCCTGGTCGATGATAAACTGATCAACCGGTTATATGACGCCAGTCAGGCAGGAGTCGGGATCAAGATCATTGTCAGGGGAATATGCGTGCTGATACCCGGGCTGCCAGGCATCAGTGAGAACATCGAAGCGTTCAGCATTGTGGATAAGTTCCTGGAGCACTCCAGGATCTATATTTTCTGCAATGATGACAAGCCGTTGTATTATATCGCATCGTCCGACTGGATGCAGCGGAACCTGGATCACCGGATCGAGGTGGCATGTCCGATCGTTGACACCCATATTCAGGAAGAGCTAATGAACATGATCCAGATCCAGCTTAAAGACTACTGCAAGGCAAGGATCATCAGTGCCCGGCAACCCAACCGCTACCGAAGGGATACGACAAGGAAGAAGATCCGGGCGCAGTTTGAGATCTATGAATATTTTGAACGTTTAGTCACCGACAAGGGTGGCAGTATCAATTGAATCAATGATATCGTTCGAGGAAGCATATCAGCAGGTCATCCGGTCTGCCCGTGCGCCGGCATCCGAACACATTCAGCTCAGCGATGCCCTTCACCGCATATTGGCTGCACAGGTGGTATCTGATACGGATATGCCACCTTTTAACAAATCAGCGGTGGATGGTTATGCCTGCCGCCGCAACGATCTTGCCAAAGAGCTGGAGTGCATGGAAACCATACCGGCAGGGGTTGCGCCCAGGATAGACATTCAGCCCGGGCAATGTTCCAGGATCATGACCGGTTCGATCGTCCCGGAAGGCGCCGATATGGTCGTCATGGTGGAAGATACCGTTACCACCGGGGAAGGCAAGATCCGCTTTGTTAAGGAAAGGTCAGCAACTAATATCTGTTACTGTGCAGAGGATATCCGCAAGGGTGATGTCGTTCTTTTCCCGGGATCATTGATACGTCCGCAGGAGATCGCGGTGATGGCATCGGTCGGAACTATCCGTCCGGAAGTCTACCGGCAGCCCCGGGTGGGAGTGATCTCCACAGGTGATGAGCTGGTGGAGCCCGGGGTCACTCCCAAATGGTCACAGATCAGGAACAGCAATGCATCGCAGCTGCTTGCCCAGCTGGCTGCCATGGGCATCCGGGGAAGCTATTACGGTATTGCCAGGGATGAAATGGGTTCCCTAAGGGACCTGTTAGATGAGGCGATGCGGTCCTGCGACGTCACACTGGTCACCGGGGGTGTTTCGATGGGGGATTATGACTACGTCGCCGGAGCGCTTGAACAGCTGAAGGTGAAGATCATTTTTCATTCCATAGCCGTTCAGCCGGGAAGGCCCACGGTGTTCGGGATGGGAGAGCGCACGTATATTTTCGGATTGCCGGGTAATCCGTTGTCATCCTTCGTCATCTTTGAGCTGCTGGTCAAGCCGATGCTCTACAAGCTTATGGGACACGAACATCTGCCTATCCTGAACAGGTTACCGATGGGTATCGCTCACTCCCGGAAACGGTCGGACCGAAAGTCATTTATCCCTGTGATGGTGAGGGATGGAAAGGTCATCCCTGTGACCTATCACGGTTCAGCGCATATCCATTCGTATGTTCATGCCGATGGGATCATTGCCATGGAGGTGGGACAAACACGTTTAAATGAAGGGGAACTGGTCGATGTTCGACAGATATGACAGAAAGATCGATTACCTGAGGGTATCGGTCACTGACCGGTGCAACCTCCGGTGTGTTTACTGCATGCCGGAAGAGGGAGTGGTTTCGTTAAGTCACACTGACATCCTTTCGTACGAAGAGATCCTGGAGGTAGTGAATGTAGCGGCATCACTGGGTGTCAATAAAGTACGGATCACGGGAGGCGAACCGCTTGTAAGGAAAGGTGTTGTCGGACTGATCCGGGAAATTTCAAAACTGGACTCCATCCGTGATCTTTCCATGACATCCAACGGCATCCTGATGGAAGAATACGCTGATCAGCTGAAGGAAGCCGGATTGCACAGGGTGAATATCAGCCTGGACACCCTGGATCCCGACCGGTATCGTCAGCTGACGCGCGGTGGTGACCTTGACCGGGTGTTAAGAGGCATTTCAGCAGCCCTGAACGCCGGACTCACCCCTGTGAAGATCAATTGTGTGACCGAACAATCGTCGGCCGAGCCTGATGCCCGGTCTCTCGTGGAATTTTGCCGCGAGCGGGGACTTCCGGTGAGGTTCATCCGGCGGATGAACCTGGCCACCGGTGATTTTGGTGTCGTCGAAGGTGGTGAGGGTGGCAAATGCAGCCAGTGCAACCGTCTACGCCTGACCGCCAATGGAAAGATCAAGCCCTGCCTGTTCAGCGACCTGGAATATGACGTCAGGGAACTGGGGCCTGAAAAGGCACTGAAAATGGCTGTTTCATGGAAACCGGCTTCCGGTACAGTCAGCCTCTCTGGAAGATTTTATACGACGGGAGGATGAGGATACGTTGATCTCTAAGTTTTGAACACCATAAAAAGCAAATTCATGGAAAGCCTATCTCACACTGATGAAACTGGAAAAGCCATCATGGTAGATGTTGGAGCTAAACCTGACCAGTTACGCACAGCACAGGCAGAGGGATTCATTCGCCTGCAGAAAGAAACGATCCGGCTGATCAGGGAAAACACACTGAAGAAAGGAGATGTGCTCACTCTCGCAGAGGTCGCGGGGATACAGGGGGCCAAAAGGACAAGCGAACTGATCCCGTTGTGTCATCCTTTGCAGATAACAAAGATCAGCGTCCGGACCATTGTGGAGGGTGATGGAATAAAAGTGGAAAGTGAGGTGCGGTGCGTCGGCAAAACGGGTGTGGAAATGGAAGCGCTGACAGCCGTTCAGGTGGCCCTGCTCACGGTCTATGATATGTGTAAAGCCGTTGACAAGGAAATGGAGATCACGGGTGTCAGACTGGTTCAGAAAACCAAATCGGATATAAGTTAAATTATACTTATAATTGCGGACGGACATGGAGTCAGGAGATTCATTCAAGGTTGTTTCAGTCAATGTTTCGGAGAAGAAGGGAACCATCAAGGTGCCGGTCGAATCCATTCAGATCGGCTCCCTTGGCGTGGCAAAGGACGCCCATGCCGGTGACTGGCACAGGCAGGTCAGCCTTCTGGGGGAAGAAAGCATCCTTAAATTCAACAGGGTGCTGGGCCGTGAGATCCAGTTTGGTGAATTTGCCGAAAACATAACCACCAGGGGAAGGATCCTGTACGCAATGTCGCCCCTCGACCGCCTGACGATCGGTGATGCGGAGCTTGAGATCACGCAGATCGGCAAAGAGTGTCATGGCAGCAGTTGTGCCATTTTTCAGGAGGTTGGCAGATGTGTCATGCCCAAAGAAGGGATTTTTGCGCGTGTGATCAGGGGAGGGGAGGTTAGGGCAGGGATGGACATTGAATACCTGCCGTATGTTTATCATGCCGGGGTAGTCACCCTGAGCGACAGGGCAAGCAGGGGGGAATATCCTGACCGCAGCGGGCCGGCCATCATCAAGTGCATGGAGGACTTCTTTCAGAGGACGAACAAACCATTCCAGATCCATTATCAGGTGATCCCTGATGAGGCAGAATGCCTGAACCAGATCCTCGATCAGATGCTGGCACGTCGTGCGGATATATTGATTACGACGGGTGGGACAGGCATCGGGCCGAGGGACATCACTCCGGATGTCATCAGGCCACGGCTGACTAGGGAAATACCGGGCATCATGGAGATGATGCGGGTGAAATACGGAACCGAAAAACCCGGGGCTTTACTGTCGCGTGGCATTGCCGGGCTCATGGGCAATACGCTGGTGTTCACCCTGCCGGGAAGCGTTAAAGCGGTGCAGGAACATATGGAGGAAATACTGAAGACGTTGCAGCATGCCATCTGGATGCTGCACGGACTGGATATACACTAATGGTTCAATCAAATGGGAATCGTATGAAACGTGATCAGGCGATCGAATTATTGCATTCGTATATTAAAAATGGGCGGATGCTTAACCATTGTTATGCCTCGGAGGCCGTCATGCGTGCCATGGCCGCCCACTTCGGACAGGATGAGGAAAAGTGGGGACTGGCCGGACTCCTGCATGATCTTGATGTGGAGCTGGTCAATGCTGACCCAACGATCCATGGACTAGAAACGGCCAGGATCCTGGCAGAGTATAGTGTTGATAATGAGATTGTTGAAGCCATCCGGATGCACAACGAGGAAGCAACCGGGCAGGAACGGACCACACAGTTCGAACATGCACTTGCTGCAGGAGAAACGGTAACGGGCCTGATCGTTGCCACGGCCCTTGTCTATCCCGACAGGAAGCTGACCAGCGTCAAACCACAGTCGGTCATCAAACGAATGAAGGAAAAAGCATTTGCTGCGTCGGTCCGCCGCGAAAGTATCATGGAGTGTGAGAAGGCGGGCATTCCACTGGAAGAGTTTGTGGGAATCGCCATCCTTGCCATGACAGGGATCAGCGAACAGCTTGGTCTTTAACGTACCCCACCCCCGTCGAGGGTATGTCAAAATACAATTAATAAAATTTCAATTCCCGCACGTATGTGGAAAAAGATCCTGAAAGTCCTTAAAAATAAATACTTCATTGTCAGTGCTGCATTCCTGGTTTGGCTGGTATTCTTTGACCAGAACAACATCATTTCACAGTTCAAACTGTCAGGGAAGCTCAAACAGCTGAAACAGCAGAAGGAATATTACGAGATGGAGATCCGCAACAATGAAAAAGCAACCCTTGAGCTGATGAACGATACGGATCAGCTTGAAAAGTATGCCCGTGAAAAGTATCTGATGAAAAAGGACAATGAAGACCTTTTCATCATCGAGGAGGAAATTGCTGATACTTCAGAGACGGTATCCCCCGATACGCTCCGGTGATCTACCTGGGTCAGAGAGGGTCGACATCAATCACCACATCCACTTGTTTATACACCTGCCGGGCAAGGAATTCCCCGACCACGGCCGATATTTTCCTTTTGTGTGCCGAGATCGCCGAATCACGGTCCAGCTTGATCATGATCTGTTTGATGTATTTGTTCTTGATCCTTGCGACCATGGGATATTCAGGTCCCAGCACCTGTCCGGGGTAAGTTTTTTTCAGTATATTGCTCAGATCACCTGCTGCGTTGTTTAAAAAATGAAAATCCCTGTGCCTTACCCTGAGTACGATCAGGCGGTAAAAGGGAGGGTATCGGAATCGTTTTCGCTCCATGACCTGTAACTGGTACATGCCTGCATAATCATTTTCGACCACCTGGCGTATGATGGGATGGGAAGGGTTGTTTGACTGGATGATCACCAATCCGCGTTTGTTCTTTCTTCCCGCGCGCCCGCTTACCTGCGACATCAGCTGGAAACTACGCTCGAATGAACGGAAATCAGGGAAATTGAGCATGTTGTCGGCATTCAGTATCGCCACCAGGCTAACGTTGTCGAAGTCCAGCCCTTTGGTCACCATCTGCGTACCTACCAGGATATCGATCTTCCGTGTTTCAAAATCCTGGATGATCTGGTGATACGCATTCCGGGTCCGTGTTGTATCCAGGTCCATGCGGGCGATCACTGCTTCGGGAAAAAAGCGGGATAGTTCTTCTTCCACTTTTTCTGTCCCGAATCCTCTCATCAATAACCGCGTGGAACTGCATTCCGGGCACTTTTCCGGGACCGGGACGGAATAGCCGCAATAGTGGCAGCGCAGCTGATTGGCCTGTTTGTGATAGATCAGTGACACATCGCAGTTCTTACAGGAAGGTGTCCAGTTGCAGATGTCACATTCGATCCGCAGTGAAAATCCGCGCCGGTTCTGAAACAGGATGGCCTGTTCTTTTCTGCTGAGAGCCTCCCCGATCAGCTGAAGCAGCCTTTCTGCAAAAATGGATTTCATCTTTTTCATTCGGTTTTCTTCCCTGATATTGATCAGTTGTATATCAGGAAGCTGTATGCCGCCGTAACGTTCTGTGAGGGTGACCAGGCCAAATTTGCCCGAAGTACAGAGAAAATAGGTTTCGAGGGCGGGCGTAGCCGAACCGAGGACTGTTTTGGCCTGATGGAGCCGTGCCAGGTACAGGGCAGCATCCCTGGCGTTATACCTGGGTGAAGGATCCTGCTGTTTGAACGAAGTGTCATGTTCCTCGTCGACAATGATCAGACCCAGGTTGGTAAATGGCAGGAACAACGCAGAGCGGGCACCGAGAATGATCTGAAAGGAACCTGACTGGTTATGGTCTTTTACCAGGACCTTATTCCAGATCTCTACTCGTTCAAAATCATTGTACCGGGAGTGGTAAACCCCAACCGCACTGCCGAAGAATCGTTTCAGCCGCTGAATGATCTGGGCTGTCAGGGCTATTTCCGGCAGAAGATAAAGGACCTGTTTACCCTCCCTGATGTACTCCTGTATCAGTTTGATATAGATCTCCGTTTTCCCGCTGGAGGTGACGCCAAAGAGCAGTACAGCTTCTTTCTCCGCAAGCTGTTGCTTTAACGATTCAAAGGCCTGGACCTGATGGTCCGTTAACTGGATGGTTGAATCTGGCTGGGGTGATTCCTCCTCATGCAGTCGCGATACAATCCGCTCCTCGATCCTGAATACTCCCTTTTTCTGCAGGGCAGCAAATTGTGCCGTGGATGCGCCGGCGCTTTTAAGCAATTCGCTGCGTTGTACATCGTTTGTGCCGGGCTTGCCAAAGGATGAAAGCCGGATATAGCTGATGAGTATTTCGAGTTGTTTATAAGCTCTTTTGTTCAGTTCGTCGAATAATTGATTCAATTTATCCTCCGAGGCATACTCTTCCGAGAGGATGACAAAAGTTTCCTTCCTGGGTTGGTATTGCTGGACCAGCTCTTCCCTCACCAGTAGTATTTTCCTGTCGATGAGGGCGTTGATAAGTGGAAGGATCCTTGCCTGTCCGGCAATTTTGGAAACATCACCGACCGTCAGTTCCGTTCGGTTACCCAGGGCCTGGACGATCAGCTTCTCTTTTTCGTTGAGCTGGACATCCTGAAGGGGGCATTCCGGGTGAAGGATGATCCTCGTTTCGGAGTGAAGCTTTAAACCGGAAGGGAGTGCTGCATTCATGATATCCCCCAGGCAGGTCATGTAGTAGGATGCCATCCATTCCCACAGAGTCAGCTGAAGTTCATTTACGATCGGGAACGGATCGAGGATGGAGAGGATGGATTTGGTTTCATACGTTGTGGGATTGAGTGTGTGGAGCGATCGGATGATGGCCGTATAGATCCTTTTACTGCCAAATTGTACGATCACCCGCTGGCCGACTGCCACTTCGCTGGCAAGGGCATCGGGCACCAGGTATGTGAATGTACCAGGGACAGGCAAGGGGAGGATGACCTCCGCATATTTCAGCGTGGCACTCATCATGGTTCTGCCGGCCGATGAACCGGGCCGGAATGCTTTTACAACGACAGGATCCTGGCGATTTCCAGGTATGTGTGCTTGATGGATTTCTGGCTTTTGATCGCTTTTTCGAAGGGCGTATAGGAGATCTGGTTATTGAGCATGCCGATCATGATATCGCGTTCCCCGTTCATCAGTGCGTTGACCGATTCATACCCCAGCTGGCTGGCAAGCACCCTGTCGTAAGCGGTTGGGGACCCTCCCCTCTGGATATGTCCGAGGATGGTCACCCGTGTATCGAACTCATCGAATTTTTCTTCCACTTTCCTGGCGATCTCATAGGCTCCTCCCTGGTCGTCTCCTTCTGAAACGATGATGATGCCGGATGTTTTATTTCTTTTCCAGTCATACTTAAGCATCCGGATAAGGTTATCAATGTTGGTCTTCGTTTCAGGCACCAGGATATTGTCGGCCCCTGATGCCAAGCCGCTGCGCAGTGCAATAAAACCGGCGTCCCTTCCCATGACTTCCACAAAGAAGAGCCGGTCATGTGACTGAGCGGTATCCCGGATCTTATCCACTGCTTCCACGACGGTATTGACCGCTGTATCATATCCGATCGTGAGGTCAGTGCCAAACAGATCATTATCAATGGTACCGGGGAGGCCGACGATGGGGAAGTCAAATTTATGACCAAAGATGTGGGCACCCGTGAACGTCCCGTCGCCTCCTATGACGACCAGGGCATCGATATGTTCTTCCTGGAGGTGGGTTAAGGCGAGATCCATACCTTCGTCTGTCTTGAACTGATCACTGCGTGCGGTCTTGAGGATGGTTCCCCCTCGCTGGATGATATTGGAGACAGAGTTCCTGTCCATCGGCCTGAATTGTTTTTTTATCAGGCCTTCATATCCGTTCAGGATCCCGGTAACTTCCAGGTTGTTGTATAATCCGGTCCTGACGATGGCTCTGATGGCAGCGTTCATTCCCGGTGCATCTCCGCCGGAGGTCAGAAGCCCTATTCTATTCAGTTTCAAGAGTGCCATTGGATGCGTGTTTATTTTTTAACATATTTTTTCTTCGGCCTTCAAACACTTCAAAATTAACAAATTTACATTCAAGTGGGCCGTTGAATAGGGTAATCTTGCGGGAAGGTTTCAGTCCAAGGAATTTTAATGCCTGCTTGTCGGAGGCCAGGATCCAGGCTGTCCAGTCGGCGTAACGGTTCTTAAGAACATCGCCAATGTGGCGGTAATGCTGATGCAGGTCATCCACCGGTAACCGCTGCCCATACGGTGGATTGGTGATCAGCATGCCTGATCTCCAGGGAGGATCTGACGTCCAGAAATCCCTGCGGGAAACATAGACTATACCTTCAAGTCCGGCGTGTTTCAGGTTTTCCCTGGCGATGTGCACCATTCGTTCAGCGATATCTGCACCCTGGATTGCCAGAGGAGGAGGGTTGGCAGGTTTGGTTTCCGGCAGGTTCACTTCGTTCCAAATCTTTTCATTATGATCAGGCCAGTTGCGGAAGTTAAAGTTTTTCCTGCAGCGGCCGGGTGGAAGGTTCAGGCCGATCAGTGCTGCTTCGGTCAAAAGGGTTCCTGAGCCGCACATAGGGTCAAAGAAGGGTGTTTTTCCGTCCCATCCTGTGAGCCTGATCAATCCTGCTGCCAGTACCTCATTCAGGGGGGCGGGTCCTGCAGCTGAACGATATCCCCTTTTATGCAGTGAATCGCCTGAGCTGTCAACAAACACCTGGCATACTTCCCCGGCTAGATGGAGGTGGATCTGCAGGAACGGAGCATCGAGGTCCACCGATGGCCGGCGCCCAGTCCTGGCACGGAAACGGTCGGCAATGGCATCTTTCGACAGCTGTTCAGCATATCGGGTATGGGTGAAGACTGCCTGGTGGGCTACGGCATGCACGGCAAGCGTCTGATCTGACTCCATCCAGTCCTCCCATCTGACCTCATACATACGGTCATAGAGTTCTTTTTGTGTCCTGACCGGAAAAGAGGTGATCAGCCTGAGGATATGGAATGCGATCCGGCACCATAGGTTGGCTCTGTAGACAACTTCCAGCGGCCCCGTAAAACTGACGGCTCGTTTCATCACCTTCACTTCACGGGCTCCCAGCTGCCGGAGCTCTTCAGCAAGGACCTCCTCCAATCCGGAGATGGTGGTAGCCACCAGGGCAAGTTCAGGATGGTCAGAACGGTTCATTGAAGATGAAATTTCTGTTCATTCCGGCATGAATGGATTGTCATAAACCCATTTGTTTCAGGAAAGATTCCTGGTTGACGATATACCTCACATGCACTCCTTTTCCGATCAATCCTTTTTCGTCCGATGCGCTGACCGTAAAGGTCAACTTTGTCTGGTTGATCTCCACCAGGACAGTGTCACAGGACACTTTTTGCCCTATGGGAGTGGGCCGGAAATGGCGAACGTCGACCTTTGATCCGACCGTGGTGTAACCCTCCGGCAGGTATGACCAGACACTTTCCTGTGCAGTGTTTTCCATCAGCGCGATCATTGCAGGCGTGGCAAAGACGGGGACCAGACCTGAACCATAGGCGGAAGCGGTGTCAGATTCTGCGACCGTCATCTCTTTCCTGCCTGTCACACCTTTCGGAATAGTGAAAGGATTCATAGGAAATGAAATCTTACGTGCTGTTTAATATCCGGATGAAGACTGAGGGCAACCGGGCATGTCCTGGAAGCAGCCCGCAGGATCTTTTTTATTTTATCCGTGTAGTTATTCGGCGGAAAGGTCAGTTCGACCTTTATTTCACCGATCCTTCTGGGATTGGAGGCCATGATCTTGGTGATCTCGGCCGTGGTGCCGTCGATATTGAACTGATGGGTCTGTGCTGCAATGCCCATGATGGTGAGCATGCAATTTCCGAGGGAGGTGGCCATAAGATCCGTCGGGGAAAAGGCTTCTCCCTTGCCCATGTTATCCACTGGCGCATCGGTGATGATGTGCTGCTGCGACCTCACATGGACTGATCTTATCCTCAGGTTACCTTCATAAACGATCCGGGAAGTGACCATGGCATTGGTTTCATCATTCAACGTACAAAAATAAAAAAACCCCAGTGATATGCCGGGGTTTTAATGTCTTTAAAACGCCAACTACTTTTTGGCAGGGTCGTGTGATTTTGAACAGCAGCTCTTCTGGGAAGTAGTGCATCCGGGTTTTGGAGTGCATCCGGGTTTTGCAGTACATCCTGCGGATTTACTGGGGGCACAGTTTTCCGTTTTGGCAGGGGTAGAACCTTTTTCAGATGATGCAGCTTTCTGGTCACCGGCGACAGCTGATTTAGTATCTGTCTTTACCTTACTGGCATCTTTTGATTTGACCGGATCCTGGTCTGAGCTTACTTTTTCGATCTTTGTGTCATTGGTTACGATCTTGGCACTTGACTTCGTCTGTGCAAATGCACCGGCTCCGATAAACGTCACCAGGGTAAGGGCGATAATGAATTTTTTCATAATGTCAGTTTATAGTTTGTTTAAATGAATTTAAGTTTTCGCAGCAAATATAATTCAATTAATAAATACAAAATTGTTAACGATAGCCAAAACTTGTTAAACATTTGTTAAAAGTGAAGCATGCAGGTCGTATATAACTAATTTTACATTGTGAAAAAGAGGAACATACAGCTTATTATTCTTTTTGCTTCCCTGTCACTGGCAGGGATCATCCTTACCCAGCTTTTCTGGATGAAGAATGTTTACAGGCTGAAGGAAGAGCAGCTGGATGGCAGGACGGATGTAGCTTTACGCAGGATTGTCACAGAACTGATGGTCACCCGTAACGATACCATGATGGCCAGGATGATGCAGTTTGGTACAACCTGTTACCATGAACCCATCACCTTGATGGAGGTACTGGATATCCCTCTCCTGGATTCCCTGGTGAGAGCGGAGTTTTCGTGGATGGAATTTCCGCGCGACTATGCTTACGGCATCTTTCACCGGAAGGATGGAAGAGTGATCTATTCACCGGGCGGTGCCTATAAGGAAGAGCTTCTGCATACCCGAAACGCTGTTTCTATGGAATGTCTCTGCAAATCAGATCCATGTATGCTGGGTGTTTATATACCAGGCAGACAGGGAATGATCCTGCAGCAGATCCTCATCTGGCTGGTCCTCTCCGTTCTGTTCCTGCTGGTACTGGCCGGCGCCATTTTCTTCTCTATCCATTCTGTCTTTCAACAAAACAGGCTATCGCAAATGAAGACCGATTTTGTGAACAACATGACGCATGAGTTCAAAACCCCCATAGCTACAATCTCGCTGGCCAGCGAGATGCTTCTTAAATCCCAGATCCATGAATCTCCTGAGAAAACAAAAAGATACGCTTCCATCATATTTGATGAAAATTTACGTTTAAAGCATCAGGTAGAGCAGGTACTGAAAGTAGCCATCCTCGACAAGGGAGAATTTATGCTTAAGTACATTGAGCTGGATGTGCATGAGGTCCTGCGGGAGGTGATTAAGAATTTTAGTCTGATCATGAAGGAGAGAGAAGGTAGATTCAGGACCTGTATGCACGCCAGGCAACACCAGTTGCAGGCCGATCGATCCCATTTTATCAGCATCATTGATAATCTTATTGATAATGCAATCAAGTACTCTCCCGGATCACCGGAGGTCACCATCTCTACAGCCAATGAAAATGATGGCATTCTTATCTCCGTAGCCGATAAGGGCATGGGGATAAGCACTGAGAACCAGCGAAATATATTCAGGCGGTTTTACCGCGTTCATACCGGGAACATACACAATATAAAGGGTTTTGGATTGGGATTGTTTTATGTTAAAACAATGGTCGAAGCACATGGAGGATCCGTAAGCATGAGCAGTGAGCTGAATAAGGGAAGCCGGTTCGATCTTTTTTTCCCATTTGATCATGTAAAAGTTCATCCAAATGAAAATGAAGAAAAAAAAGTCAATCACGAGGATACTGCTGGTTGAAGATGATCCTAACCTCCGCGTGGTGTTGAAGGATTATCTTGAGATACTGGGTTATGAGGTCTATGTGGCCATCGACGGCGAGGATGGGTACCGGAGCTTTCTGGAAAAAAAACCCACTTTGTGCATCCTTGACGTGATGATGCCCAAAAAAGACGGATTTACATTATCCAGGGATATCCGCAACATCGACCAGCTGGTACCCATCGTTTTTCTTACGGCCAAGGGGATGAAGGATGACAGGATTGAGGGCTTCAGGACAGGATGTGATGATTATATCACCAAACCTTTCAGCAGCGAAGAATTAAGTCTGAGGTTGGAGGCCATTCTGAGAAGATGTGCCATGAGGGAAGAAAATGGCATTAAACCGGAGGAAGAAATATTCCAGATCGGGCATTTCACTTTTGACTCAAAAAACATGACCTTGAAAATCGGAGACCACCAGCGCATCCTGACACGGAAAGAAGCATCCCTGCTCCGTTTGCTCTGCCTCCATAAGAATACACTGTTACGAAGAGAAGAGGCCCTGCTGAGCGTATGGGGCGACGATGACTATTTCATCGGACGCAGCATGGATGTTTTTATCACAAAATTGCGAAAATACCTCAAAGAGGATCCTGCCATTCTCATCCAGAACGTGCATGGAACAGGCTTCAAGCTTCAGGTGACCGATCAGGCAAGCTAAGTGTCCTTCCAACATAAAATTTAAACGAATTGTAAGACATGATTTCTTACCTTTGATCCTTTCTTGCGGGGATCAACATCTTGGACATGTTTCGGATATTTGTCAGACATCAGTGGAAAGAGGCCCTGCGGTCGACCATCTGGCAAAAGAATATCGCCGTCAACATTTTCATTGGATTCATCTTTCTGCTGATGGTTTTCTATCTTCTTCTCATCGGCATTCTGATCGACCGGATCCTGGCCGATATCTACCCCGGCAGGAATCCGGCGGAAGTCTTCAATGGATTTCTGCTGACCTATTTTCTTGCCGATATCGTTGTCCGTTTCTACATGCAGCAGGTTTCCGCCTTTCACATCAACTCTTACCTTCACCTTCCCATCAGCCGGCGCTCGATCGTTCACTTTGTTGAGCTGAAAACGGTCCTGAGCATTTTCAACATCCTTCCGTTCTTCCTGGTTGTGCCTTTTGCTTTCCTGGTGATCGGGAGGCAGTATTCATCACTCGATGCCTGGATCTATCTCATCGCTTTCTTCCTGCTGGTAATGACCAATAATTTTTTTGCTACCTATCTCAAGAGACAGTTATCCTCCAGACCGAAGATCGTCGCTGTTGCCGGACTGGCAGTCATGGGGCTCATCCTTTTGAATTATTTTGATATTCTTTCGATTTCCCGTATCTCTTCCCTTATTTTCGGGTACCTGATGATCTATCCCAAGCTGATCTGCATACCCGCGCTCTTACTGATCGTGGTGTACACCATACATTATTTATTTCTTAAAAAGAGACTGTATTCCGAAGAGATTGAAACCAGGAAAAAGCAAAAGCTGGATTCCATCTCGGATATCCGTTACCTGAAGGGGCTCGGGATCACAGGAGAGATCATGGCCCTGGAGATGAAACTGATGTGGAGGAACAAAAGGCCTAAGACCACCATTTACCTTTTTCCGCTGTTCATCCTGTATGGCTTGTTTTTCTACCCTCAGGATATCTATATGAACCAGGGGACGGGTTTATTGATCTTTGTAGGCGTTTTCATGTCGGGAGGGATGATGCTGAATTACCTGAATTATGCATTTGGATGGGAAAGCAACTATTTTGATGCACTGCTTACAAGCCGGATCAATATGGATCAATATATTCGGGTTAAATTTATTAACTCATTGATAATAAGTACTTTATGTTTCATATTGACCATCCCATATCTCTTCTTTGGTTGGAGGATCCTGCTCATTAATTTTGTCACTTACCTGTACAACATTGGATTTTTATCTTTTGTATTGCTATATATGGCCACTTTCAATAAAAAACGGATAGACCTCAGCCGTGCGTCTGCCTTTAATTATCAGGGGCTTGGGGCTTCCAACTGGCTGGCCATGTTGCCCGCTTTCCTCTTTCCGCCCCTGGTGTATTGGCCATTTCAGGCAATCGGTATGCCCTATGTTGGCTTTATGGTCATTGGTGTTATTGGGCTGATTGGCCTGGCATTCAACAGAATTTTTCTGCAGCGGATCAGGGATCAGCTGGAAAAACGGAGATATGTCATGGCGGAGGGATTCAGGGTTAAATGAAAGGAGGGATGATGTTTGTTAGGGATGGAGGTCATTTATGGTCATTTATAGTTATTCAATTGTTGTAGAATGAATTACAGTAAAATATCAGGAAATGATTGTTGTTAGGGAACTGACTAAGAAATACAGCGGGGTCACCGTACTGAATATCCCATCTCTTACCATCTCACGAGGCGAAAGCTTCGGACTTGTAGGCAATAACGGGGCTGGGAAAACAACGTTTTTCAGGCTGGTACTGGATCTGATACGAGCCAGCAGCGGCTTGGTCCTTTCCAACAACGAGGCCGTGTCGCGGACCGAAACCTGGAAACAGTACACAGGATCGTACCTCGATGAAGGCTTTCTCATGGACTTTCTCACACCGGAGGAATATTTTCAGTTCATCGCCCGGATCAATGGCCTTACCCATGGAGATATGACAGAGTTTTATGACCGTTTCCGGGATTTTTTCAATGACGAGATCCTGGGCAGGAAAAAGCTGATCCGTGACCTTTCCAAGGGTAATCAGAAAAAGGTAGGTATCGCAGCTGCCCTGATGAGAGAGCCTCAGGTGCTTGTGCTGGATGAGCCCTTCAACAGTTTGGATCCCACTATGCAGATCCGGTTGAAACTGTTGCTTAATGACCTGTATGCCAAAGCGAATACTACTATGCTCATTTCCAGTCACGACCTCAAGCATGTGACCGAAGTATGCAACCGAATCGTCATCCTGGATAAGGGAGTGATCGTCAAGGACATCTTCAGGAGCGAGAACACCCTGAAGGAGCTGGAGGATTACTTTTATACGCAGATCTACCTCCAAACCACCTCATGAGGCCGCTGTCCCTGTACATTTTCCTGATATTTCTGTTGGCAGCCCTCCCTGCAGGAGGGCAGACCTATTCCGTCCATGGCAAGGTCGTTGACCTGGAAACCAGGGAAGCATTGGCCTTTGTCAACATGATCATCAATCATGGGAAGCACGGTGGTGTTACCGACATCGACGGCAAGTTCTCCCTTTCATACCACGAGCCCATCACATCGCTGACGATCAGTCACATGGGGTATGAAACAGTCATATACCAAGTAGGCGATCAGTCCTGGGGATTGGTGATCAGGCTTAAACCAGCTACGATCGAGCTGGGTGAAGTGGAAATCGTGCCGGGAGAAAATCCGGCACACCGTATCATTTCAAATGTCATCGCTTCCAGGGACATGAACGATCCTGAGAAGCTCCCTTCATTTTCCTATACTTCCTACGACAAGATGTACTTCACCATCAAGAGCGATTCGGCTTTCATCATGGATACCGCTGTTCAGGATACTAGAACCGGCGCGCTCAGGGGATTTCTTGAAGACAAGTATTTCTTTTTCATGGAAACCGTTTCTGAACGGAAGTTCATGTATCCGGACCACAACCATGAACGTGTTATCGCCTCGAGAATATCCGGTTTTAAGGATCCCATCATCGTGTTCCTGATCTCGCAGATGCAATCCACTTCCTTTTACGACGATGTGATCAAGATTGCGGATAAGAATTACATCAACCCCATCAGCAGGGGAAGCACCAGAAAGTATCTCTTCATCCTGCAGGATACGATTTATCACCAAAACACCACTGATACTACATTCATCATCTATTACCGGCCACTTCTGAACACCAATTTCGACGGACTGGAGGGTTTGTTGTACGTCAACACCTGCAAATGGGCCATCGAAAATGTGACCGCAGAGCCGTATCGTGATGATCAGGGGCTCAGTATCAGGATCCAGCAAAAGTATGAACTAATGGAGGGGCAATACTGGTTCCCTGTCCAGCTCAATACCGACCTTATGATCCGGTTTGCGGAAGTCGCTACGGATTCGGCCTCCTACCCGCTGGTCGGGATTGGAAAGAGCTACATCAGGGATGTAAGGATCAATGCGGAAGTGACAAAGAGGGAATTCAGCAATGTTGAGATTGAGGTCGTACCTGATGCCTTTTCCAAAGCCGATCAGTTGCTGGCGGCCTACCGGATTGACAGCCTGAGCATGAAGGAATCCAACACCTACACCTATATCGACAGCATCGGCCAGGAGTATCATTTCGATGAAAAAGCCAAAGGATTTGAAACGGTCATGACCGGGAAGATCCCCTGGAAGTGGATCAACTTTGATATGCGTAAGTTTCTCAGGTACAATGATTATGAAAGCATCTATGTGGGTTTGGGTGTCGAAACCAACCAAAAGATCTCCAGCCGGTTTTCCCTGGGAGGCTTTCTTGGGTATGGTTTCCGGGACAAGCACATGAAATACGGAACCCATGTATCCCTGTTTCCCTGGAAGGATGTCGAGATGGAGATCGGACTATCCTACCAGAACGATGTTGCCGAGCCCGGAGGTACTCACTACGTTGACGATTTCCTCAAATTCAGTTATGATCAGTACAGAGAACCCCTGCTGATGCGGATGGACCGGATCGAGAAATTTGAGGGCACTCTCGGATTCAGGTCCCTGTCATACCTGAAAACGTACATAACTTTTGTAAGAACCTATAAAGAGCCTGGCTATGATTATTATTTCGGACCTTCGGGAGAGGAGCTGAGCCTTCTCTCCAATTCCTTCCGGTTCACTGAAGGATCGGTCAGTTTCAGGTATGCGTTCAGGGAGAAATTTTTAAAAAATGTGCGTACAAAGGTGTCTCTGGGGACAAGCTGGCCTGTGGTCTGGCTGACTTATACCAGGGGTTTTGACGGAATACTGGGAGGAGAGTTCGGCTATAACCGTTTGGACCTCAAAATTCATAAAACCTTTTTCATCAAATACTTTGGTCAAACAGACCTGATGCTTAAAGCTGGATTCATCGACAAGCCATTACCGTATACCAACCTTTTCAACGGCAATGGGAGTTACCATGCTTTTACGTTATATGCTCCGCACAGTTTTGCCACCATGAGAGTTAATGAGTTTCTGATGGACCGTTATGTTGCGCTATATGTGTCACATAGCTTCGGAAAACTCCTTTTAAGGACCAAAGGATTTAACCCCGCGCTGGAACTCACCACGAACATAGGTTACGGCTTCCTTAACGATCCTGAATACCATCACCATCTCACCTTTCAGACCATGGATAAAGGATTCTATGAATCTGGTGTCAATATCAATGAGTTATTGAATATCACCGGCATTATCTCGCTTGGACTTGGTGTGCATTACAGGTACGGGCCCTATCATCTGGACAGGGAGCTGGATAACTTCGCCTTTAAATTCACGATGACCCTTCCGGTCATCAGCAATTCATTTTAAGGATAAATATTTTATCTTTACTGCATGAACCGTTTCTTTAATCTGATCATAACGTTACTTGGGATTGGCATCATCATTTTCCTGTTCTGGCGGTTCTCGGAGGTGGTGGCCTTTATACTTATCTCCGCAGTCCTTTCCTTTATGGGGCATCCCCTGGTGCACCTGCTCGACAGGTTCTCCCTCGGCCGATTCAGAATGCCGCATGTGCTGAGCACGATCATCACCCTGCTGGTCATTCTCCTGGTGATCAGCCTGTTCTTCTATTTTTTCATCCCGCTGGTAATGAACCAGTTAGATGTCCTTGCCAGCATTGACTACGGACAACTCCAGGAGAGTCTGGCCAAGCCACTGTCGAGGGTACAGGATCTTTTGGTACAGTTCAAGCTCCTGTCACCCGATGAAAGCCTTGTATCGCTGATCGGCAGTCATTTTCAGTCGATCCTCAGCTTTAAGTCCATTTCCCATGTTTTTTCAGATATCATGAGTCTGACCAGCACGATCCTGATCGGAGTGTTTTCGATCATTTTTATGACTTTTTTCTTTTTAAAGGATGATCATTTGTTCTATGACGGGATCATGGTGCTCACCCCTTCAAAGTACAAGGACAAGACATCCAAGTCGCTTACCTCCATCCGGGAGCTGCTTTCCCGTTATTTTATCGGGTTGATGGTTGAGATGGTCTTCATGATCTCCATGCTAAGCCTGGGGTTGACCATACTGGGTGTCAAGAACACGCTGCTGATCGCTTTCCTGGGAGGGATGCTGAATGTCATCCCGTACCTGGGTCCGTTCATTGCAGGTTTACTGGGCGTGCTGATTGCGGTTTCCACCAGCGTGAACCTTGGGGACTACAATGCGTTGCTAACGATAGCGCTGAAAGTGGTAGCCACTTTTGTAGTGGTGAAAGGCATAGACGACATGGTTCTGCAGCCCTGGATCTATTCCAGGAGTGTGCGTGCGCATCCGCTGGAGATTTTCATTGTGATACTGGTTGCTGGCAGCCTGGCAGGTGTTGTGGGGATGATCCTGGCGATACCGGGGTATACTGTGCTCAGGATCGTTGCCAAACAGTTCCTGAGCCATTTTGAAGTGGTTCAGAACATTACTAAAGGAATCTGACAGGCGGCCGCGGCTAGACGGTCATGATCTCCTTTTCTTTTGTCTCGACGATCTTATCCACTCGCTGGATAAATTTATTCGTCATCTCCTGGATTTCCGACTCCAGTTTTTCGGCATCATCTTCAGGTGTGCCCTCATTTTTCAGTTTCTTGGCGGATTCGTTGGCATCGCGCCGTATGTTCCTGATGGAAACCCTGGTTTTCTCAGCTTCCACGCGCACCTGTTTGGCAAGGTCGCGGCGGCGTTCCTCTGTCAGGGCCGGGACGATGATGCGGAGCACCTCGCCGTTGTTGATCGGGTTGAATCCCAGGTTTGCCGCCATGATGGCTTTTTCGATCACCCCCAGAATGCTTTTGTCCCATGGCTGGACAATGATCTGTTTGGGATCTGGTGTGGTGATGTTGGAAACCTGGTTCAGAGGAGTGATCGTGCCATAGTATTCGATCTTCACTCCCTCCAGCATGTCCGGGGTAGCCTTGCCTGCCCGTATCTTATGCAATTCCCTTTCCAGGTGGGTGATGGCAAGCTGCATGGTCTCGCGGGTTTCTTCCAGGCACAGGATGCAATCGTCGTTCATGGATGTAGGTAAAATGGTGTGTTTGTTACAAAAATAGGAAAAAATTATAAGTGGACCAGTGTGCCGATCTTTTCGCCCAGCAGGATACGTAAGAGGTTCCCCTCAGTATTGGCATTAAAGACCACCAGTGGCAGGTGGTTATCCCTGCAGAGGGTAAAAGCAGTGAGGTCCATGACCTTCAGGCCTTTCCGCAATGCTTCGTCGAAGGTGATGTCGTCATACCTGACGGCATTTTGATCCGATTCAGGATCAGCAGAGTAGATCCCGTCTACCCGGGTTCCTTTGAGGATAATGTCGGCATGGATTTCCAAGGCTCTGAGGACTGCAGCGGAGTCGGTGGTAAAGAACGGATTCCCCGTGCCCCCGGCAAGGATGGCCACCTGCCCGTTTCCCAGTGCCTGGTTCACACGGCGGCTGGTGATCTTTTCCGCGACGGATTCGGTCTTCAAAGCAGACAGGACACAGGTACTGACTCCGAGGGTCTCCAGTGCCTGTTGCAGGGCAAGGCTGTTGATCAGCGTGGCGAGCATACCCATGTAGTCGCCCTGCACCCGGCTGATCCCCTGGCTGGTGCCCTTCAATCCCCTGAAAATATTTCCTCCACCGATCACGATGGCGATCTGCACTCCCTTCTCGTGTACAGACCGGACCTCCCGGGCAAAGTGATTCAGCCGGTCCTCATCCAGAGCGGAGGATTTGTTACCCTGGAGCGACTCGCCGCTGAGCTTGAGCAAGACTTTTTTATATTTCATAGCTCTTGGTAAGGATTCATTAACGTTTATCTGCCATGGCAGTGTTTGTATTTTTTCCCGCTACCACAGGGGCAGGGGTCATTCCTTCCGACTTTTTTCTCCACTTTGACAGGCATCGGACGCTGTTTCTGCTGCGTATCCGCGTGGGATTGTGAGAGCAGGTCGGTGCGCTCTTCTTTGAGATTTCTCAGGTTCCCCCTGCCACGGATCTGAGCTTCCCGTACCTGGCTGGACTCGCGCACGGGCAGGTTCGCCTTTATAATGAAGGAGATGGAGTCCCTGTTGATCCTTTCCAGCATGTTTTTAAATAGCTGAAAGGATTCGAATTTATAGATCAGCAAAGGATCTTTCTGTTCATAGGTGGCAGCCTGGACCGATTGTTTCAGGTCATCCATTTCCCTCAGGTGTTCTTTCCATGCGTCATCAATGGTAGCCAGTGTGACACCTTTATCGATAGCCAGGGCAACTTCTTTTCCCTGGCTTTCATAGGCTTTCTTCAGGTTGGCGATCACGTTCATTGCCTTCCGGCCATCGGTGATGGGCACCGCAATGTTTTCGTACTGGGAGTTGTTTTCGTATACCTCTTTGATGACAGGATACGCCTGCTGTGCAATGAATTCCCTTTTTATCCTGTACCGGTTGTAGATCAGGGAAAAGATCTGCTCGGTGAGTGATTTCCCGTCCTGGGCATAAAAGGTCTTTTCGTCGACGGGCGAGTCGATTTGAAGCTGTTTCAGCAATTCGATCTTAAATCCGTCAAAATCCCGCTGGTCCTGGAAGTCGTTGACAGTCTTTTCGCATACATCGAATATCATGTTTGAGATATCCACTGCCAGTCGTTCCCCGTAAAGGGCGTGCTTCCGTTTGCGGTAGATCACCTCCCGCTGGGAGTTCATTACGTCGTCGTATTCCAGCAGCCTTTTTCTGATCCCGAAGTTGTTCTCTTCCACTTTTTTCTGTGCCCGTTCAATGGACCTGGTGATCATGGAGTGCTGGATCACTTCACCTTCCTTGATCCCTATCCTGTCCATCACTTTAGCGATACGTTCCGAGCCGAACATGCGCATGAGGTCATCTTCGAGGGAAACGAAGAACTGGGAGCTCCCAGGGTCACCCTGGCGGCCGGAACGCCCCCTGAGCTGACGGTCGACGCGCCGTGATTCATGGCGTTCCGTGCCGATGATGGCCAGTCCGCCCGCGTCTTTCACACCGGGACCCAGCTTGATGTCGGTTCCACGTCCTGCCATGTTCGTGGCGATGGTCACCGTACCGGCCTGACCGGCTTCCAGGACGATCTGCGCCTCTTTCTGGTGAAGCTTGGCATTCAATACGTTGTGCGGGATGCGTTTCATGTTGAGCATGCGTGATAACAGCTCAGAAGTTTCCACCGAGGTCGTACCGACCAGCACCGGCCTTCCGTCACTCGTCAGTTGAATGATCTCTTCGATAACGGCATTGTACTTTTCCCGCTTGGTCTTATAGACAAGGTCCTCCCTGTCATCACGCACGACCGGTTTATTGGTGGGAATGACGACCACATCGAGTTTATAGATGCTCCAGAATTCGCCGGCTTCCGTTTCGGCAGTACCGGTCATGCCCGAGAGTTTCTTGTACATTCTGAAGTAATTCTGCAGGGTAATGGTGGCATACGTCTGGGTGGCAGCTTCCACCTTGACATTTTCCTTTGCTTCAATGGCCTGGTGCAATCCGTCGGAATACCTTCTTCCCTCCATGATACGGCCGGTCTGCTCATCAACGATCTTGATCTTGTTGTCCATGATCACGTATTCCACGTCCTTTTCAAAGAGGGCGTAGGCTCGAAGCAGCTGATTGACCGTATGGATGCGTTCCGATTTGATGGTAAAATCCTGGAGAAGTGTGTTTTTCTTTTCCATTTTCTCCATTTCCGGGAGATCGGAGCGCTCCAGTTCGGCAATTTCAGCGCCGATATCGGGGAGGATGAAAAAATTCGGATCATCGTAGTAGGCTGTCAGCAGGTCGATCCCTTTTTCGGTAAGATCAATGGAGTTGTGTTTTTCATCGATCACAAAATAGAGCTCATCATCGATGATATGCATATTTTTAGCCTGTTCCTGCAGGTAGAAGTTCTCGGTCTTTTGCATCAGTGTACGCATGCCTTCCTCGCTGAGGAACTTGATCAGGGCCTTATTCTTGGGCAGCCCGCGGTATGCCCGGAAGATGAGTTCTCCGCCTTTTTTCTCCTCTTCCGGGGAGGCATTGTCATGGAGCAGCTGCTTGGCATCGGCGAGGATCTTTGTGACCAGGTTTCGCTGGGTGGTATAGAGTTTCAGGATGTCAGGCTTCAGCTCATCAAACTCCTGTTTATCTCCTTTTGGGGTGGGGCCTGAAATGATCAGGGGGGTACGTGCGTCGTCAATCAGCACCGAGTCGACCTCATCTACGATGGCATAGTTGTGCGGTCGTTGAACCAGTTCGTCCGGATTGCCGGTCATGTTGTCCCTCAGATAATCAAAGCCAAACTCGTTGTTCGTTCCGAAGGTGATGTCGGCCATATATGCATTCCGGCGGGCTTCCGAGTTGGGCTCATGCCTGTCGATGCAGTCCACCTTCAGACCGTGGAACTCATAGAGCATTCCCATCCATTCGGAGTCACGTTTTGCCAGGTAATCGTTCACGGTAACGATATGGACCCCTTTTCCCGGGAGAGCGTTTAAGTACACGGGAAGGGTAGCGACCAGCGTTTTCCCTTCCCCAGTGGCCATTTCGGCAATCTTACCCTGGTGCAGCACGATCCCTCCAATGAGCTGTACATCGTAGTGGACCATATCCCAGGTGATCAGGTTCCCTCCGGCCATCCATTTATTGGCGTATCTGGCCATGTTCCCTTGGATGGCGATGTTTTCCTTTCGGGAAGCCAGGTCGCGGTCCATCTGTGTGGCGGTCACTTCTACATATTCATTCTCCTTGAACCGCTTGGCCGTCTCTTTCATTACGGCAAATGCTTCGGGCAGGATTTCCTGCAGGATTTCCTGGGTCTTTTCGTATCTGATCTTCTCCAGCTGATCGATCTTTTCATAGATCTTTTCTTTCGCTTCCACATCCATATCCGGATCTTCTTCAATGGAGCTCTTTAGCTGGCTGATCCTGTCCTCATCTTCCTGAATGGCATTCTGTATCGTTTGCCTGAATTCGATGGTTTTTGCCCTTAGTTCATCATTGGAGAGGAGGGTTATTTTTTCATAGGCATTTTTGATCTGGTCAAGAACGGGATTGACCGAGTTTATGTCACGTTGGGATTTACTTCCGAGTAGTTTATTTAGAAAACTTACCATGATCAACGTCTTAAGGGGAACAGATGCGTAAAATGGGATGCAAAGTTAATGTAAATTAAGGTAGGGCCAAAAAAGAGATGGTGCAAAGGACCTGCTGTCGTTTACGCCATCCATCGTTCAGTATTCATCTTCATGAAAGAAGAAATCCTCTTTTGTAGGATAATCGGGCCATAAATCCTCGATCCGTTCGTAAATTTCACCTTCATCCTCGAGCTCCTGGAGGTTTTCGATCACTTCCTGGGGAGCCCCGGAACGGATACACCAGTCCACCAATTCATCCTTAGTGGCTGGCCATGGCGCATCTTCCAGTTTTGAGGCGAGTTCTAGGGTCCAGTACATAATCCAAAAAATTAAGGTTTCCAATTTTTTGCAAAAGTAACTTAATTCAAACCAAAAACGACGAGCACCATCAAAACTTATTATTAAAAAAACTATTTATCTAAGTCCTTGATTTCCAGATAGTTTCGACAACATTAAAATCCCTGCCGAATTTACGGCTGAGTACAAATAAATAATCGGACAGGCGGTTTATATATTTAATAATGACCGGGTCGACGGGGTGGAAGTGGTCGAGTTTAACGATCAGTCGTTCTGCACGGCGGCATATGCAGCGGGCTATGTGACAGTGGGATATAACAGGATGTCCTCCCGGCAGGATGAAGGAACTCAAAGGAGGCAGGTGTTCATTCATGCTGTCGATTTCCTGTTCCAGGAGAGTCACATCGTGTTCACTGAGCCGGGGAAGCGAGGGGAAGCCGGCAGGATTTTCGGTGGCCAGCAGGGATTCTGCCGTAAATAGCCTGTCCTGTATCTCCATCAGAATTTCTCTGGAATGCGGATCGATATGCAGGTCCCGGAGGAGCCCGATGTAGGAGTTCAGTTCATCTACCGTACCGTAGGCTTCGATCCTCTGATCGTACTTGGGAACCCTTTTTCCTCCAATCAGCGATGTTTGTCCCTTGTCGCCCGTTTTCGTGTATATCTTTATTTCGTCCGGCATTCGCTGTAACCTCCTGTCCCGTGTCAACGTTCAGTCGTCAACCGTCACTCCTTCTTTGGCATAGTCAGCCATGGTAAAAATATTTTTGTTCACTTCATCCTTAGCCACCAGTCCGTCGATGAGCCGGATGATCCGGTGGGCATGCCGGGCGATGGATTCTTCGTGGGTGACCACGATGATGGTGTTACCCGCGGTATGGATCTGTTCGAGCACTCCCATGATCTCGACGGACGTCTTGGAGTCCAGGTTGCCCGTGGGCTCGTCGGCAAGGATAATGGAGGGATTGTTGACCAGGGCGCGGGCGATGGCTACACGTTGACGCTGACCGCCCGACAGTTCATTGGGCTTATGCAATATCCGGTCCGTCAGTTTCACATTTTCGATGACTTCCATGGCACGCTCCATACGTTTCGATTTGTTGATGCCCGCATAGATCATGGGGAGCATCACATTTTCAAGAGCGGTGGAGCGGGGGAGAAGGTTGAACGTCTGAAAGATGAAACCGATCTCCCGGTTGCGGATCTCTGCCAGGTCGTTATCATTCAGTTTGCTGACATCCTGGCCGTTCAGGTAATAATGGCCGCTGGTGGGGGTATCAAGGCATCCCAGGAGGTTCATCAGGGTGGATTTACCTGAACCTGACGGCCCCATCAGCGCCACAAATTCGTTACGGTAAATAGTGAGTGTAATGGATCGGAGTGCTTTTACGATCTCTGTCCCGACCTTGAAATGTCGTGTTATATTTTCCAGCCGGATAATTTCCGTTTTTTCCTGCATAGGATGGACGATTTGGTATGAAATTCAAAGATACTATTTTAAAATTATTAACGTAAAATGGAATTCTTTTATTTGTATTCTCGTTAATTGGCAGCCTCCATTCCCTGGTGGGAGTGTGGCGGAAAGTGAGGCGGCGGCATCAAGGCACCGCCTCACTAACGTAGTGGTCTAAAAAAAACTGGACGGAAAAATAATATCCATAAATTTATCCCATAAAATAATCAAGAAGAACATTGATTTTTTTATTGCAGAAGGATAGCTCATTCAGAAATAAAAACATTCTGCTATAGAGAGGAAGCCCTTTCAGGAATATTTGGTCCAATAAAGCATTTATTCATCATAATGAGGTTGAATATCGATACTTCAGTATTTAATAACCTGTTGGTTCCAGTATATCTGATCCTTTCTTCATTGCTATTATTATGGCCTGTTTTATACAATGGATATCCTCTATTTTACTCAGACAGCGCCATCTATATACTCGCATCAAATCTATTCGGATCCAACATTGACAATAATAAACTGCCTTACCTCTCCGGAATTGGTTATGCCTTATTCATCAGAATGGTGAGTTGGCGGGCAACCCTATATCTTGTTGTTCTGGCTCAAGCTTTAATATTGAATGTCTTGATCTATTTTACTTTAGAAACGCTTATTCCCAAAGCGAAAAAAGTAAAGTATCATCTACCGATTATCCTCATACTTAGTCTTGGCACCAGCATGAGTTGGACAGTCAGTCAGCTGATGCCCGATATTTTTACATCCTATTTGGTTTTATCGGTTTTTATGATCTTTTCGAAACACAAGAAAAGCCTGGGAATGTACATTTTCCTTTCCATAGTCATTTGTTTTTCAATCCTTTCACACCTGAGCCATATCACTTTTTCTATACTGCTTGCTGCATTTCTTTTAGGTTTTTCCTTTTTTTTAAGATCAAGCAAAAAAGATCTGGTTACATGGATCAAAAAATCCGTATTGATCGTTATGCTGATCTTCATTTCGATTTTCATTATTCTTGGTCTGAATAAAAGATTTTATAACTATAGGGGTCTGAGTCCGACAGGCAGTATTTTTTTAATGGCAAGATTGATGGACACTGGTTTTATGGGAACATTCCTGGATGAAAAATGTGAAAAAAGAACCTATGAAATGTGTGCTTACCGAAATAGCTTGCCTTACAGTTACGAAGATTTTTTATGGAGCCCCGAAAGTGTGTTTCATAAAACGGGCGGATGGGATATCACAAAACATACAGAATATGGACTGATCATTAGGGATGTGCTTACAACTCCCAAATATTTTGGAATGTTTCTCTATGACTGCGGCGAACATTCACTCAGACAGTTAATAACTTTCGAAACTGGGGAAGGATTGAACAGAATCTATAATAAAGAATCACCGCAGTACAAAAGTGTCATACAACATTTTAACAAGAGGGAGATCAGGGAGGACTTCCTGAATTCGAAACAAACACAGGGGAGATTGAAATTTGACAAAATCAATATAGTCCATTATAGCATTCTCTTTGTGTCAATCATAGTGATTATGTTGACATTGATAAGAAATCGACTCAATACGAATATGATTTTGTTCACGTTCATTATTCTTCTAAGTGTGATCGTAAATGCTGTTGTAACTTCAAGTTTATCTTCAGTTTTTAACAGATTTCAGTCACGCATGATCTGGTCAGTACCTCTTCTGGCCTGTGTCTGTTTTTCTGTGTACCTTCTCCCTTTAGTAAAAACTATGATTGTAAAGCAAAAAAATGAATAGTCATTAACGCGGGTTCCTCTCTATAATTCACCCCGAAATTAGGACAGCGGATTAAGGCAGATTTTTCCTAACTTCACGGTTATATTAATACAGAATAAAATACAGCGGATCTTAAGACCTGGGTGGTTCCGGAAGCCTTGTCATGAGCCATGATGAAGAACATATAATAAACCAATGAAACCATCAAGACTTCTTTTCCTTTTTCTGATTTACACAACGGTTTGTGCCCATGCCCAATGGGAGATACTATTAGATAATCAGTTCTTTACCCAATTGGACCGTATATTTTTTATCGATGAAAACTACGGTTGGGCAATTGGTGGGTCAACAATAGGGAGCGAGTCGCCCTACTTTTATACAACCGATGGAGGAGAACACTGGTATTTAGATGGCAATTGGTGGGATATTCAAGGGACTGACATTGTTTTTGTAAACCATGACACCGGTTTTATTGCTGCCTCTGACGGAGTTATACTTAAGAACATAAATGGAGGACAAACCTGGACAGAGATCCAGACTCCAGCTTCACAGGATGTGATGCGACTGTTCTTTGTGGATGAAAATAATGGATGGGCTACGCTTGGACAGGGATTCATTGCCCATTTGTCATATCGTCCTGTCAGGCAAAAAAATCAGTCAAAAGCCTTACCCAAAGGAACTTCTGTCTTATGGGGATCATTTACGTAAGAGGCGTCTTGATTTAAACCTTACTCAACCTCAGGTGGCTAAAATTATTAATGTGACAACCGACAGTGTTACCAATTGGGAGTTAAATAAAAATAAACCACAAATAAAATACATTCCTAAAATCATTTCTTTTCTTGGATATGTACCGGCAATATCTGAAAATCCAATAAAGAATTATCGGATTCAAAAAGGACTTACCCAGAAAGCAATGTCAAAAATTCTTGGGATCGATCCTTCATCTCTTGGCAGGATTGAAAATAATAGAGGGAAAAGAATAGCAAAGCAATCAAGCAAAATAAATTTTTAGCTAAGAATGAAAAATAACAATTATTTAACCGAAGCTATTGCATTATAACAAAATATGTACTATATTTGGGCTACCCAGTTTAATATGTTCTCACCCATTTGATACACCTCTTTCATCGGAGAGAATATTGCTTATTGTTTAGTTGAAAATCGAAAGGATTCTTTAGGTCTATTAGTGAATCTAAAGTACATGATCTAAGTTTAACTAAAAATCATTAAAAATAACGCATCTATCTATTACAAGAAATTAATTATTCAATAGAACTTTTATAATAAATAAACACTTATGAATAAATATCTATTTCTTATCCTGATTACAGGATTATCTTTAAAGCTTATTG
>JAQUQD010000002.1 GCA_028716265.1 Bacteroidales bacterium
GTGGATTACCGCTACCAACCTCATCCTGGGCGGCGGATAAGGATATCTGATGAATGATATTTAATCTTTGATCTTTGATTTTTGATTTTTGAAATTAAAAAATGGACTCCCCACTTTATACAGTGATCATCCCTGTCTTCAACGGCGAAGATACCCTTCGTGAACTGGCCGAAAGGCTGTTGAAATTTTTTGGGGATCTCGGCAAATCGTGTGCGTTGATCTTCATCGACGACGGCTCGCAGGATAACAGCTGGAGGGTGCTGACGGAAATAAAAAAAAGCTTCCCCGACGTGGTGACCGTCATCCGGCTGGCCAGAAATTCCGGACAGCACAATGCCACATTTTGCGGAATGGCGAGGGCTAAAGGGGACTTTATCATCACCATCGACGACGATCTTCAGATCCCCCCGGAAGAGATTGCAAAACTCATCCGGCAATACGATGAATCACACCCGGATATTGTTTACGGCATCTACCCCGATAAAAAGCACAACACACTGCGCAACGTATCCAGCGCTTCGTTCCGGCAATCATCCCGGATATTTCAGAACGGACCTGGCAAAGGTTCCTCCTTCCGCCTGATCACCCGGGAACTGACTGACCATATTATCGCTCACTACCAAAGCTTTGTCTTCCTGGATGAACTGATCAACTGGTACACGGCCGATATTGCCTACACGGATGTCAGTCACCTGGGACGAAGAAATAAACGATCAGGGTATACGCCACGAAAACTGGTCAGGTTGATTTCCAACATCATCCTGTACTATTCCAATATCCCCCTGAAAATGATGGTCTACACAGGAATGGTCGTATCAGGTTTTTCATTTCTGATTGGCATCCTTTACATCGTTAAAAAAATATTCTTCAATGTATCCGTACCAGGATACACCTCCACCATCGTGGTCATCGCCTTTTCCACCGGCATCATTGTCTTCAGCCTGGGAGTCATCGGCGAATACCTCAGCCGTATCTATTTCTCCCAGAGCAAAAAACCACCCTATACGATCAAAAAAATCCTGTAGCATGGAACTTTCAAAATATGGGGTAAAACTCCACCGCCTGAGGGAAGAGGACATCGAGCTGGTGCGGACCTGGAGAAATTCAACCCTGATCCGGAAATATATGGAATTCAGGGAGGAGATCACGCCAGCCATGCAGAAAGAATGGTTTCTTTCCATCAATAATACCGGGAACTTCTACTTTATCATCGAATTCGGGCAGCAAAAGATCGGACTGATCAATTCAAGCCACGTGGACTGGAGCACGGTGAGTTCGGAAGGAGGTATTTTCCTCTGGGATGACCAGTATTATGAAACCTTTGTCCCGGTATGGGCCTCCCTGTGCCTTCTGGAAACCTCCTTTTTCATTCTGGGTGCCGGCAGATCCTTCATCAAAACCCTGAAGGACAACGAAAGAGCGAAGAAACTGAATGTCCATCTGGGGTATGAACTCCAACCCGGGCAGGAAGAAATTTATAACCAGCAGTACGTTCTTACCCGCGAAAGCTTCACCCGGCATGCTCCCAGACTGATCAAAGCAGCATCCCTGCTGGCAGGGCAACAGGCAATCAGGCACACGCTTTATTTCGACCCGGAAGACATTCGGTCGGGGCTTGCCGATTTTATTGACGGCAAAATGATCAAAGATCGGATCGGGAACTATTCCGAAACCAGGGAGGGCCGGCTTTACGAATTTAAGCCTATAACGGTTTGACTTTCCTTTTGTTGAATTTCCAGTACACTTTCAGGAAGATACCCAGGAAGCGGTTCAGGCGGTTGCGCATCCCATAAGGCAGTGAATCACCCATCAGTAGCAACCTGTACATGAAGTGTCCGTACATGATCATCGGTAATATCCAGAGATAAAGAAAAGGATTGAACCGCGTGTACTGTCTTTCGTAACCTGCTTTCTCCGCCGTGTGGCCTGCTACCAGATCCGCCACCCTGATGTCACGGGGCCTCATCTCCGTCTTCCAGCGATCGATCCGCCCCGTCGAGATGGGATTGAACAGACTCTGGTGGACCTGCCGGATCTCGTCCAGCCCGTCGTATGCCTGTTCCACCTCTGATTTCTTGCGGTAAAACGACAATACGTCCGGGTCATAAGGGATTCCCAGAAAATCGCAGATTCCCCTGAAATGATGTTCCGGATCCGCCACCAGGTCTTCATACCTGACCGAATGAACCAGTCCCGGATTCTGTTCTTTAAGCATCCACATCCGTTTCAGGGCAAATTTCCACCGGTAAACGACCAGGGGGACGATCGGGACCTCAAAGCTGACTTTGATCAGCGACAGGTAATTATCCCTGTAATCCCTGGTGATATGAATGATCTTCGCCTCGGGAAAGAGGTGATGGATCCGGTGCACATACAACGAATAACCCGGATTCTTGTCCCCTATCCAGAAGATCCTGTTCTTATCAAACACCGAAGTATAGGCCATACATACCTGACTGACCATCTCCAGAAAGGTGGCTCTCCCCTCTTTCTCCAGGAGCTTTTGATAAAGATGCTCCTTATCGGTCAGCCACTTGTCAAAGTACCGCTGCCTGTACACATCATCGCAGAATTCCCTCACCATGGAACGATTCCAATGGGTCACTTTTTCGTACTTCCTGTAAAGGTTCAGAATGAACGGGCTTTCCGGCGGAACCAATACCTGTGGGTGCGCTTCGAAAAGAAACCGGAGCAGCGTGGTGCCCGACCTGGGTCTACCGATGATGAAGAAAAGGGGGGGGGTGCCCATTTGTCGGCTTTCTAACGGTTTATCCATTTCCTGAATTCTTTGACAAATAAAAAATCATCTTCTTGAAATTCAACGATCCTGCGAACAGGCATGCGAACAGCCTTTGAATATACAAAGACAAAGGCCAGCGTACCCAATGTATAGCTCACGTTGGTGGCCCAGACGGCTCCCAGGGCCCCAAGGGACGGGATCCACCATAGATTCAGCAATATGTTGATGATCAGGGCCGGCAGAAAGACATAAATGGCAATATGGGGCTTACCTATTCCTGATAACCGGCTGCTCAATATCCTGAACACGCTGATGAACAGGATCCCCGGAAGAATGTACTGGATGATCCGCACACTGGATGCAAATTCTTCACCCCAGACCAGTGGAATCAGCCAGGGCGACAATAGGGCAAGGACTGCCGAAGCGATCAACCCCGCAAGGAATGAAACCCGGACCAGCTTTCCAGTGGTGTGATTGATCAGCTCATGATCCGTGGAATTCGCCGTGCGGCTCATCAGCACAACACCGATCGCCAGCGGAAGCTGCCAGAGCTTCTCGGCAATCGAGACACCCAGCGAGTAAAATCCGACCTGGTCCATCGTCGATAACTTCTGAAGCAAAAGGACATCGATCCGGTAATTAAGCTGAATGACGACAAATGAGAGAGCAAAAAGAAATCCCATGGACAGCAGATCACGGACGATGATCCATCGGTACTGAAAGCGGAATCCAACCTCCTTCCCGATCCTGACCCCTGCCCAGAGGGTGATCAGGAAATTCGCTGCCAGCAACGACAGCAAAGCGCCTGCGACCTTCCATTGCAGTATCCAGACAAACACCACCACGGCAACCAGGTGGATCATTTCAGAGAACCAGTTGATGAAATTTGCCTTCCCTATCTGCTCCTTCCCAATGAAGATCCCCCCAAAATATGCCATGGCCAGCCGAAACGGGATCGACAGCATGACAAGCAATATATAAAGGCCTGTAAATGATGCATCATTCACTACGAGGAATCCGATCCCGGTGATCAGGATTCCCAGCGCAGAGGTCATGCCCAGGATAAGTAAAATACTGCCGATGATCTCCGATTGTTCAAACTTTTTTCTGCCCAGGTGATAGATGGACGAGCCGCGGATACCCAGCTGGGTGAAACTCACCACGATCAGAGGGATCACAAGAATAGCCGAATAGACTCCAAATCCCCCTGGGCCCAGTTTCCGGGATAGGATGACGCTCGCCAGCAATCCAGCGGCAATGGTGAACACATTGCTGACGAAAACACCTGTGACATCTTTCAGGAAACTACGTCGGGCCATGCTGCAAAATTAAATATTTTGGTGAAGGTCAGCCCGATATGGTTCATAAGGATAAAATGCGTTAATTTGCTATTTTACAACCATACCCAGATGTTATTCAATTCGCTGGAATACGTGATCTTCCTCCCTGTTGTGGTTGTCACGTATTTCATCATCCCGGTCAAATGGAGGTGGACGTTCCTGCTTGTTGCAAGTTATTTTTTCTACATGTGCAACAAGGTCGAATACGGGATCCTGCTCCTTTTCACCACGCTGGTCGACTGGTTTGTTGCATTTCAGATCGCGCAGGCCTCCACCCTGAAGCGAAAGAAAGCATTCCTTGCCATCAGCCTTATTGCCAACCTGGGCATGCTGGCGGGATTCAAATACCTCAACTTCTTTTCAGAAAGCATCAATTTTCTTCTTGATTCATTCCAGATGCAGGGAAGCCTGCCTGTCTTCAGGATCCTGCTCCCTGTCGGTATCTCTTTCTTTGTTTTCAAATCACTAAGCTATACCATTGATGTTTACCGGGGGATCAGGGCTCCTGAAAAACACCTGGGGTACTATGCCCTGTATGTTTCCTTTTTTCCCCAGCTGATCGCCGGCCCCATCGACAGGTCGTCCAGCATTCTGCCACAGCTGCACCATCCCAGGGATTTCAGTACTGCCCGCCTGATCAGTGGCCTGAAACTTATCGTGTGGGGGATCTTTAAAAAAGTGATCATCGCCGACCGGCTGGGTCTGTATGTCGATGAAATCTTCGCACATCCTGAAGCCTATACGGGATTGTCAGTGATCCTGGCCACGGTTCTTTTCGCCTTCCAGCTTTATTGCGATTTTGCCGGATATACCGACATCGCAAGAGGTTCTGCACGCATCCTCGGGTATGACCTGATGATCAACTTCAACCGGCCAATGGTCGCCAAATCGCTCAGGGATTTCTGGAACCGGTGGCACATCTCCCTCACCACATGGTTCCGTGACTATGTCCTGTACGCGCTGCCCTATGTGAGAAATAAAAAGGTCATCTTCAGCCGGCTCTACTTCAACCTGATCATCACCTACCTGCTGATGGGGCTCTGGCACGGTGCCGACTGGAACTTTGTGATATTTGGTTTTTTGAATGGCGTCTTCCTTGTCATTGAAACCATCACCGAAAAAAAGCGTAACTGGTTCCTGGACAGGACGGGAATCAGCCGGCACAGCATATTGAACAACCTGCTGGGGAACGTTGTCACGCTTATCCTGATCATTTTTACCCTGATCTTCTTTAAGGCCGACAATTTGGAGGAGAGTCTGCTGATTATAAGCAATTCATTCGATTTCAGTAATTTATATGCTTCATTATGGAAAATATTACACGATAATGAATTGCTCTTTGGCATTGTCATGCTTGCCACCATGCTTGTTGCAGAACACATTCATGAGAAGCATGACCTGGTCAGGCTCATCGCATCCAGGCACATTATCATCCGATGGCTGGTTTATATAGGATTTATCTTTTTCGTTATCATTTTTTGGGTACAGCAAAAACAGGAATTCATCTACTTTCAATTCTGACATGAAATGACCCAAAAAACGATCATACGATTCCTCCTTTTCCTGACCGTGATGGTCGCTGTCAATTTCATCCTTGACAGGGCTTTTAAAGCGTTCTCCGTCCATAACGCCATCAATAAAACGATGGACCGGCAGTTTGAGGAATACCAGGGAACGATGAAATACCTGACCCTGGGGAATTCCCATAACTGCATCAACACATACATCCTGGACAGCAGCTTCAATTATGGTTCTCCCAGCGAAAATTTCATTCAATCCTACTATAAGCTGAAGCACGTTCTGGAAGAAACGGGACAAAGACCCCGTAACCTGATCCTGCAGGCAGATGTATCTTCTTTCGGTCCTATGATCGCCAACCGTTTCGAATATAATTCCTACTGGATCCATTACATCGACTATTTCGAGCTGGCCAGGATCAAAGGGAACAGGGACGTGCTGGATAAATGGCTGGAGGGGAAATTCATGTCGTATGCAGGCAATTACAAGGACATTCAGCTTTCGATCTTTTACCGGATAAAGGTCAAAACACTGGAGATCTACAATGGCTACCGGCCGCACCGTGATTACCGCAATTTCGCCAACAATCCGAACCGGCAAAGGACTGCATGGAACAAGGCCAACCTGATCCTTTCACCTGACATCTATATGGATCCATCCATCGCAGTTTATTTTGAAAAGATCCTTCAGCTCTGCCAGAAGTACCGGATTAACGTGATGTTGATCAGGATTCCGATGTCAAAGGAATTCTATGAGGAAGAATGTAAAATCGTGCCAGTTGATAAACTCTATGCTGAGGTGGAGGAGATCGCCTGCCGTTACCCGGTGTACGACCGGATCCTCGACTATCATGATCTGTTCTCTGATCACCCGGAATATTTTTTTGATCCGGATCACCTCAATATCAAAGGAGCCGATCTGTTCACCGAACACCTGGTGAAGGATCTGGAGCAGATGGATTCAGCGAGCCGGGCGGAATAAACCGGAAAATTTTCTGGCGATCCATAAAGGACCCCGGCTGAGCAGCTTTTCCCTGATCCTGTAGGGAAACCGGTCGACAAGATACGTCATCAGGTATATCAACCTCGCATAACACACTCCCGGAAGGGACATAAGAGCGATCCAGGCATGGAAGCCCCTGTACTTCCTATCATATCCAGCCAGAGAAGCATACTTACCGGCGACCTGGTCGGCAATCCGTACCTGGTGCTTGCTCAACGACCGTTCCCACCGGCCTATCCTGCTGGTATTCACCGGATTGAACAAACTTTTATGATGCTTTTCAAGGATGTCGGCTGGATATTTCCTTTCCGCTTCCTCTTTTTTTTTATAGAATTCAAAGACTTCCTGAACGTACGGGATGTCCAGAAATTCACACAACTTTCCGAAATGAACCTCTGGATCGGTGACCAGGTCCTCGTAATGAATGAAATAAAAGGATTCAGGGTATCGCTTACTGGCTTTCAGGGCTTTTTTGTAAAAATATTTCCATTTATAGACCACCAGCGAGACGATGGGCAATTCAAAATCCACATTCCTTACCGATTCGTAATTATCGCGGTAATCGCGGAGAATGTAGATAAAACGGGCATCCGGAAAAAGCTTCTTGAGACGGTGGGTATAGATGGTATAGCCGTGGTTTTTGTCGCCGATCAGCCGGACCTCCTTTTTGGAGTAGAATGAGATATAGTTCAGATAGACCACCGTGCAGATATGGGCATAGGTGGTTATTCCCTTACATCCCTTAAGGTCACGCTGTAGTTTTGCATGATCGATGTTCCAGGAACTGAACTGCCATTGCGTCAGAAGGTCAGCATAGAAATCCTCAAGAATTTCTTCAGACCACTCGGTAATTTTTCCGTACCGGGACTGAAGGTTCAGCATGAACTGGCATTCCCAGGGTATCTGTACGTTGGGATGCGCGTCAAACAGGGCCCGGAGAAGGGTAGTTCCTGTACGGGGCCTGCCCAGGATAAAAAAGAATGGTATGTCCGAAGGATTTGTCATCGGTCCGGCTGAGCCGGGCAAATATACCCTATTTGAACGCATATTTGACAATTCTTCTTATTTTCGCGCGACCATCCATACAACAGAGCTCATGATGGAAGTTGTGTTCAATAAACCTTACCTCACCGGCAAGGAAGCGCATCATCTGGCCCGCGTGGCGCTGTCGGGAAAACTTTCGGGAAACGGTCAGTATACACAGATGTGTCATGATTTCTTCCAGCAGCGGTTTGGTTTCAGAAAAGCCCTGCTCACCACATCCTGCACGGATGCCCTCGAAATGGCTGCGATCCTGTGCAATATCCAGCCGGGGGATGAAGTGATCATGCCCTCGTTTACGTTTGTTTCCACGGCGAACGCATTCCTTCTCAGAGGTGCACGGATCCGTTTTGCAGACACATATCCTCATTACCCCAACATCGATCCTGAATCCATCAGGAAGCTGATCAATGAAAAGACACGGGTGATCCTTGTGGTTCATTATGCCGGGGTGGCATGCGACATGGACACGATCATGGCCATGGCCCGGCAGCATGACCTGATGGTGGTGGAGGATGCTGCCCATGCCATCGACAGCGGATTCAGGGACAGGCCCCTGGGCGGGATCGGGCATTTGGGTGCCTTTTCATTCCATGAAACCAAAAACATCATCAGCGGGGAAGGAGGAATGCTGGTAGTGAATGATGACCGTCTGGTCAGCAGAGCGGAGATCATATGGGAAAAAGGCACGGACAGGGTCGCCTTCTCCAGAGGGGAGGTCGGCAAATACGTATGGAAAGATATCGGTTCATCCTTTCTTCCTTCGGAGATCACTGCGGCGGTGCTGTACTCCCAGCTGGAGGAATTCGATGAGATCCAGTCCAAACGGAAACAGGTCTGGCAAACATATTACGAATACCTCAGGCCTCTGGAAAAAAGGAACCTGTTCAACCTGCCCCGCCTCCCCGAATGGTCCACAGTGAACGGGAACATGTTCTTCCTGATGGTCAGGGACATTGACGAACGAAGTGAACTGCTTGCATTCCTTAAACAGGAAGGAATCCATGCTGTCTTTCATTACCTGCCACTGCATTCCAGCGAGTATTTCCGGCCCAGGCACGATGGAAGGACCCTGCACCACACCGATCGTTTTGCCGGCGGTATCGTCCGGCTACCTTTTTACAATGAGATGACCGAAAATGAGATCAACTATGTTGTGAATGCAATTCACAAATTTTACTCAAAGACCTGAATCTCTTCTCTCTCCTCTCTCATTTCCACACCGGAACTCTCCCCGGCGTCCACGGTGCTCCCACACGAACCAGTTCATCCTCCAGTACCCTGATATCTTTTTCCGCAACACTGCGGATCTTCTCCAAGACAGGAGGAAACTCCTCCAGCAAAATAGCATAATTGTCCTTCATTGACCTGGTCACGCTTGTCGAGTGCCAGTGTCCCCAGGCGATCGAACCCAAACGCTGATTCAGGGGAACAGGTCCCGGCGGATTTTCTTCGTCGCTCGGATTGTCGGTCTTTCCCGTGAAAAGAAATTTGTATGATTCCAATTTACTGCTGATCTGTTGTGCTTTAACAAGGAACTCGGGTGATATGCCCGGTGTGTTGTGACCTGCCTGTTTAATGGATTCAATTCGTTCCAGCAGCTCATCGATGGCACGCTGTGCTCCCTGCATGGCGCTGTTCAGGCTGGCCACGTTCTTCTGAAAAGTCACCAGTTCTTCCCTGTCTTTGACTGGTAAAGCATTGTTCTCCAATACATTGGTCGAAAACTCAACCGGTCCGGCCAGTTCTTTGTACTGACCATCATGGACCAGTCCCAGGCGCACCGCATACTTACCAGGCAGGGCAAAGCCGGCGTCCCCGCCTTCCGTCAGCGGGTCGAACTGCCTGTTGCGCAGGTCAACAGGATACGTACCCTGATAACGCAGATTCCATGTTATGCGATGAATGCCCTTCTTCGGGGATTCATAGATTCGGCGGACAATATTATTGTCTGTGTCCCTGATCGTAAAGACCAGGTAGGGTGCGATCTCCTCCTTTTCGGCAATGAGTTCCGCGTCCGTCGGGATCGGTATCTTTTCACCTTTCTTGAACATTTCCTCCTCCTTTTCCTTGCGCAACTCCTTTTTTGTTTTGGGGACCTCCTTTACAAAATATGTGAACGTTGCACCGAATGGCCTGTTGGGTGCCGTATAGTGCATGGATCCGGGCTTATCACCTGAGCGGCTCTGGATATACATCAGTGCATCCTTCACCGGAAAGATGTATCCATCTTTTTCCCTGATCTCCGGTTTGAATTCCCTCAGGGGCGTGTAATCGTCGAGAATATAAAATCCCCGGCCGAAGGTAGCCAGAACCAGATCGTTTTCTCTTTTCTGGATCACCATATCCCTCACTGCAATGGTTGGTATTCCTGATTTCAGCTGGATCCAGTTTTCTCCTCCGTTGTATGTAAAGAAAATCCCGAACTCGGTACCGCAAAAAAGCAGGTTCGGGTTGACATGGTCCTGCACAATCGTGTGGACAGTTCCATTCTGTGGCAGGTCACCCGCGATGGAGGTCCAGGTCCGCCCTTTATCTGTACTTTTCAACAGGTAGGGTTTGAAATCATCCCGAAGGATATTATCGAAGGCAGCAAAAACCACGTTCTCGTCGTACAGGGAGGCGAGCAGGTCACTGACATAGGTATATTCGGGTACGCCTGGAAACGACTCGATCCTGCGCCATGTCTTCCCGTCCTCTGTAACCTGAATCAATCCGTCATCCGTACCTGCATAGATGAGGTTTTCCCTGAGAGGTGACTCATCCAGGGAAATGATCGTTCCAAAAAGAGAAGTCGACCTGTCCTTGGCAACGGCGTCGATGCTCCAGTACTTTCCCATGACCTGGAAGGTATTCCGGTCGATCTGGCGTGTAAGATCCTCGCTGATCACTGTCCAGGAATCTCCCCGGTCGTCGCTGCGTAACACTTTGTTGGCGCTGCAGTACAGACGGGTAGGCGAATGGGGGCTGATGAACAGGGGTGTGTTCCAGTTCCATTTATAGGTATCTTCTCCCTTTCGTGGTTCAGGGCGGATGGATATGCTCTCGCCGCTTTTTCTGTCGTACCGGACCATGTTTCCATACTGTGATTCGGCGTAAATGATATCCTGGTTTACCGGATCAATGGCCGTCCAGAATCCATCGCCGCCCTGGGTGATGTACCATTCTCCTCTGCTGACACCGTCCCTTGAGAGGTTTGAGGAAGGCCCTCCCATGCTGGCATTATCCTGGGTTCCGCCGTACACATGATAAAAAGGATACTGGTTGTCCACATTCACCCGGTAGAATTGAGTGACAGGAAGGTTCGACTTAAAGATGTAATTTGCTCCTTCGTCGAACGTCTCATAGATCCCGCCGTCCCCACCGATCATGAAATGGCGTGTATCATCCGGATCGATCCATAATGCGTGGTCATCCACATGCCTGTTGTTCATTCCAATGGGCTGCCAGGTCCTGCCCCCATCCCGTGTCACATGGGAAATGGTTTCGACCGAATAGACCTTGTCGACCTCTTTCGGATCACAAAAGATCTCATTGTAATATTGGCCGGACTCATGATGGTCGCTCATTTTTTCCCAGGTGGCCCCGCGGTTGCGGGAGCGGTAAAATCCACTCTGATCCCCTGCCGCTTCAATGATGGCATAGAGTACATCCGGGTTGACCGGGGAGATCGCCAGGCCGATCCCGCCCATATCGGTCGTGGGCAGCCCGCTGGTCAGCTTATCCCAGGTCTTGCCTCCGTCGGTGGTCTTGTAGATGGCCGTCTCAGGTCCGCCCCCGATCTTGGTGTAGATGTGTCGTCTCCGCTGCTCGGAGGAAGCATAAATGACATCTGGATCCCTCGGGTCCATCACCATCTCATTGATCCCCGTATTTTCACTGATGGACAGGATCTTCTCCCAGGTTTTCCCGCCATCTTTGGTCTGATACAGCCCCCGGTCTCCACCCGGACCCCATACCGATCCCTCGGCTGCCACATAGACGATATCTGAATTCTTTGGATGGACAATGATCTTCCCGATCTGGCGTGATTCCTTCAATCCCATGTTCTTCCACGATTTCCCTCCGTTGGTCGATTTATATACTCCGTCGCCGTAACCAAGTGACCGCTGGTGGTTGTTCTCTCCCGTGCCGGCCCATATCACGCTGGTATTGCCAGGATCCAGAGCAAGACACCCGATCGCGTAGGCACCATAATTGTCGAAAATTGGCTCGAAGGTGGTGCCATTATTCACAGTTTTCCAGATATTTCCGCTGGCCACGGCTACATAGTATTCACTGTGGTCTGTGGGATTTACGGCAAAATCAGCAATCCTTCCCGATGTAAAGGCTGGACCAATCGAACGGAACTTCAATCCGCTGAACAAACTGGATCGGATGGTGTCGCTGGCTGCTTCGTTATCCCTTTTTTGAGCAGTAACCATTTCAGAACAGAATAAAAGAGCCACCAGAATAAGACTCCATGATACGGCTCCGATTTTTAACATCATTTTAGACATAATGTAAAGATTTGGCAAAATTTTTGTTTTTAATCGTCCTGTTTTTCAGTTCGTGCAAGTTACCAATTAACAGGACACTCAGCAAAAAGCACTTTATAATTTGGAATATGTATAAATTAGTACCCCATGAAAAAAACCATATTACTATCTATCCTATTCATTACGAGTTATTTCATGGTTTTCTCCCAGGGCCGGATTCCCGTCAGGGGACCTTCTGGCCATGACAGAGACACCTACACGGAAAAGATCACCTATACTGGGATCCGGACCTCCCTTGTAGCGAAGTTCAGCGCTGATATCCGGAACGGAGTGAAACCCCTGTCTGTCTGTTTTACTGATGAATCTGAAGGAACTCCTGTATCATGGGCATGGGACTTCGGTGACGGAAGCACCAGTACCCAGCAGAATCCCACCTACACTTACCTCACGGAAGGAAAGTACAATGTGTCGCTGACCATTTCCGACGGAACGAATACGTACACTCTTAAAAAGGAAAATTACATCACCGTGCTGTCCGGACTGCCGACGTGCGATACCCTGAATTACCCCCTGACAGGTACCTATACCTACTATATCGATACCGTTGGTGAGAACGGCTATGTGTCAGGCAATAACAAATTTCAGGATAAGGCAAAAGCCAATTATTTTGCGGAATACCCGGAAAAGGTGGAGATCCGGGGTCTCCTTGTGGAGTTCGCGGTGGCTGTCCGGAAAACAGGCAGCAATCCTCAGATAACCTTTGCCATATGGGATAACACCGGTCCGCAGGGTTCACCGGGAGCCGTGAAGAAAACGGCCTCTCTCCCCCTTTCACAGATTGCCGAGGATGTGAGCGATAACACCTTCACCTACGTACAATTTGATGATCCGCTATATGTCACTGCTCCATTTTATGCGGGCGTGATCCTTCCCACCATGGTCGGAGACACGGTGGTCTTCTGGACCAATACGGATGGGGATTCAGAGCCCGGTATGGGATGGGAACAATGGTCCGATGATCGCTGGCTCCCTTATTCAGATACGACTGACGGCTGGAACCTTTACATATCCAACGCCATTTTCCCCATTGTATGTGCTTCTACACAGGGAATGGAAAATATTCTGAAAGCTGAAGACATTCTGATCTATCCGAATCCCGCGACGGACAAGGTCACGGTGAAGCTTGACAAATCAGGACTTTCGTCGGTGAAGATCAGCCTGTACAACATCATGGGCGGACTGATGAGCATATCCACAAAACACCTTTCCCCATCCTCCATCACCATCCCTCTCGACGGATATACGAAAGGTCTGTATTTTATGATCATTGAGGCCGGGAATCAGAAGATTACACGTAAGATACATATAATTTGATTTTTGATCTTTATTGCCTTTTCCGGTGAATATCACTATATTTGTCCTCTGCTTGTTTTTGAAAAATAGGATATGCATCGATTCTTACAGACCATTCTCGTTCCTGTGGATTTTTCAGACCTGGCCGTGGATGTCATCCAGATGGCCACGAACCTGGCCACAGCATTCAACAGCACCATACGGCTGGTCCATGTGGTTGCCCGGCAGTATCCATATTATGTGGGACTGGAGATGGGTTCCGAAGTTCTGCAAGACATTCAGACAGAAGATCTGGATAAAGTGGAGAATGATCTCAAGGCAATGGAGTTGTTCATTAAGCAAAAGGACATCGAGGTTACATCGGGGCTGCTGGAAGGCAAGAAAGTCAACGCGATCATTGAAGAAAGCAACCGGATCGAAGCCGATCTGATCGTGATCGGTTCTGAGACCCTGGGGCTTTTTTCACGGACATTTCTTGGGAGTGTGAGTGAAGGTGTACTTCGCAAAGCCAGCTGTCCTGTGCTCATTGTCCAGGAAAGGGACAACCATTCCTGAAGACTATCTGCCAGGATTCACATGGCCTATGCTGACCTCATCAACCAATCACCGGTGCCCGTTTGAATGGTTTTGACCGGTCGAACAGATAGCGGTAGGTATGATGTGTTTTGGCGACCTTTCCCCCGATCTGTTCCACCACGTGGATCATCTTGGGATTGAAATCGCCGATCCAGTTCATTTCTATCTCGTCATACGGAAAGTCTGGTTTAAAGGCCATTCGGGTGAAAGAGACCACGAGCGCTGCTTCGACACCCTTTCCCTGGTGTTCGGGTACCACACCGAAAAGAACTCCCAGCAACTTCCTGCAAATCCTGATTTTCTTGTAATATAAAAACCTTAGTTTATTGATGAGGTGAAGTTTCCCGTTCATGAATTTAAAGATCTGGTTGAGTTCGGGCAGCATGAAGAAGAAGGCGACCGCTTCGTTCCGGTAATAGGCAAACCAGAGCAGGTCGGGTTCAAGGATGGATTTGAGCTTCTTAAACAGGGACTTCGCCTGGGCGGGAGACATCTGTGCCACGCCGGAATGTTTTCCCCAGCTTCTGTTGTACACCTGCCTGAAATCCTCTATCGACAGCTGCATTTTTGCTTTCTCCAGGGGACGGAAAGAATAGTCGGGATTCAGAAGGATCTTGTCCGCCTTTTTTCTGACCACGTCCATCAATTCATCTTTCACCATCCTGTGGAAAGTAAACTGTTTAAAATATAGCTGGAAGCCGTAATTCTCGAAGAGGTCACGGTAATATCCGAAGTTATAGGGTGTGCAATAATTGGGTTCTGCAAATCCGTCCACCAGCAATCCCCACCATTCATACCGTTCCCCGAAGTTGACCGGGCCGTCCATGGCCTCCATTCCCTGTGACCTGAGCCACTCCCTGCACTGGTCGAACAGGGCTGAGGCTGCTTCCTGGTCATGGATGCAGTCGAAGAATCCCATGCCTCCGGTGGGCTGATCGTTCTTTTCGGCCGTTTTGCGGTCGATGAAGGCAGCGACGCGGCCCACGGTCCTTCTATTTTCATCCCGGAGTATCCACCGTGTGCACACTCCCTGCCGGAAAAGCTTGTTCTGGGTTGGGTCAAACACTCTTTCCACATCCTTGTCCAGGGGACGGATGTAGTTTCTGTCTTTCCTGTAGAGCCGGACAGGCAGCAACAGGAATTCCTTTCTGCTTCTGCGGTCGTTCACTTCAACGATCGTGTACTTTTTCTCCATTTGTTTCCTTTCGTCCTAGTGGAATTCTGAATTGCCGTTATGCCACTGGCATAGCGTGAGGATGGCCTCCCTGTCAGGGGTGATGATCCCTTTCTCTGTAATGATTCCTGTGATCAGTCCCGACGGAGTAACATCGAAGGCAGGATTCCGGGCGTTCATACCGGGCATACCTACCGACACCTCCGCCATGGTACCTGTATGTTTCAGGAGACCCTGCAGGAAGAGCACTTCACCAGGGTCCCTCTCTTCAATGACGATGCCTCTCCCATCCGTAATGGTGGTATCTATCGTCGAGGTAGGGGCTGCAACATAGAAAGGGATGCGGAACTCCCTGGCAGCGATGGCCAGGCTCAGTGTCCCTATCTTATTGGCCACATCACCGTTGAGGGCAATGCGATCCGCTCCGACGATGACCAGGTCTGTCTCTCCGCGCGACATCAGGTAGGCCGCTGCATTGTCGGCGATGACAGTACAGGGTATGTTTTCCTGTTGCAACTCCCAGGCTGTAAGGCGGGCTCCCTGGTTTCGCGGTCTTGTTTCGTTGATCCATACGTGAAGCCTTTTACCAGACCTATGGGCCATGTATACCGGTGACAGGGCGCTTCCGTAATCGACCAAACCCAGCCAGCCCGCGTTGCAGTGCGTCTGGATACGGCAGCCGTGGTGAATCAGCTGCTGTCCGTTCTCGCCAATTAGCCGGCCATCGCTGGCATTCTTATCCGCAATCGCCTGGGCTGCTGACACCGCTTCACCGGGAGAGCTCAATCCCGCCCGGAAGACTTTCTCCACTGCGGCGAAAAGATCACGGGCCGTGGGGCGGGAAGCTTCGATGGTTTTCCTTGCACCTGTAATGAACGCTTCATACCCGGTAAAGGGTGCTTCCAGGCATGCCTGAGCCATGGCGAAACCTGCGGCAGCGCCGATGGCGCCGGCTCCCCTGACCAGCATCACACGGATCGCACGGACGGTCTCCGTAAAGGTCAACGATTCATGGATCTCAAAACGATACGGGAGGAGATGCTGATTGATCATGCAGACTTTTGATCCGATCATCCAGATGGTCCGGTAATCCTTCCCCTGTACGCGCATTCAGTCCTTCAGTTCGTTGATGGTGATCCAGGCCATAAGGCTCATTCCCGTTTCCAGGCATCTCTCATCCACATCGAAGGTGGACGTATGGAGGTTGGAGGTGATGCCTTTGGTTTGGTTGCGAATACCCAGCCTGTAAAGGCAGGCGGGCACCGCATGTGAAAAGTAGGCAAAATCTTCCGAGGTCATTCGCATCTCAAGGTCCCTGACGTTTTCCGTTCCCAGCAGGGTCTCAGCGTAGGATTTCACCCTGGCCGTAAGCTCTGCATCATTAACCAGAAAAGGGTATCCATGTGCAATCTCGACATGGCATGTACCTCCCATGGCTTCCGTGACGGATGTGGCCAGCCGGATGAGGTGCGCGTGCACCTGTTCCCTCCAGCGGTTGTCGAAGGTCCGGATGATCCCTTCCATCCTGACTTCATCGGGGATGATGTTGACCCTTCCGGCAGCCAGGACCTTGCCGATGGATACCACTGTTGGCAGCACCGGAGGAGCCAGCCGGCTGGCAATTTGCTGGAGGGCAAGGATCACGTGGGCTGAAATGACGATAGGATCGACGTTCAGATCCGGCGTGGCAGCATGGCCCCCACGGCCTCTGACCGTGATATAGAACTCGTCGGAGGACGCCATGTACTTGCCGGGCCTCATCCCGACCATTCCGGCATCCAAGCCCGGATACACATGCATGGCAATGATACGGTCGACATGCGGATTTTCCAGCACCCCTTCCTCGATCATCTGGATGGCTCCACCGGGATAGGGCTCTTCGGAAGGCTGAAAAATAAGTTTCACAGTACCGTGAATGTATGGTACGAGATGCTGAAGGATCCTGGCGGTGCCCAGCAGAGAGGCAAGATGCACGTCATGGCCACAGGCATGCATCACTCCTGGAACCTGCGAACGGTACGGAACCTGGTTCTCCTCCTGAATCGAAAGCGCATCCATGTCTGCACGCAGGCCAATGACCTCCCCCCCCCGCTTACCCTTTCCGGTGATCAAACCGACAAGCCCCGTTTTGGCAACATTCTGCCTGAAGGGTATACCGTATTCGGTAAGCTTACCGGCAATAAATCCGGCTGTGTTGTTTTCATGGCAGGAAAGCTCCGGATGGGCATGAAAATGACGCCGGATGGTCACGGTTTCCTGATAAAAAGCGGAGGCCAGCTCCCTGATCTTATCCTGTATATTTTCCATCGGTTCAGAATTTCATTGTCCGGCCAGCCAAATATATAAAAATAAATGATCTCAGCCGGCATCAAAAAAGATTGAGTGATACAAACGGGAAGCCCTGAGCATGCGATCAGGCAGAAACAGATTGAAGGGCGTGCAGTTTTTTGTATACTCCGTTACGTTGCAGGAGCTCCTGATGGGTCCCGCGTTCCACGATCTCTCCCCTGTCAAGCACGACGATCTCATCAGCGAACTGAATGGTCGACAAACGGTGTGCAATGATCATGGAGGTCCGGTTTTTCATCAGGCTGACCAGGGCATCCTGGACGGCGCGTTCCGACTCTGTATCCAGGGAAGATGTGGCCTCATCCATCAGCAGGATGGGAGGATTCTTAAGAACTGCGCGGGCGATGCTGATCCGCTGTTTCTGCCCCCCAGAAAGCTTCCCTCCCAGGTCACCGATATAGGTGTCGTACCCGTGTTCCATTTTCATGATGAACTCATGGGCGTTGGCAACCTCAGCCGCATGACGGACCTCATCGGCCGTGGCATCAGGCTTTCCCAGGACAATGTTATTGAATACCGTATCATTGAACAGGATGGATTCCTGTGACACAATGCCCATTAGATCCCTCAGATCTGAAATAATAAGATCCCTGATCGGGTACCCGTCGATCAGGATATCACCTGAGGTGACATCATAAAAACGGGGCAACAGGTTGATCAGGCTGGTCTTACCAGCCCCTGAAGATCCGACCAAAGCAATGTTCTTTCCTTTGGGGATGACCAGCTGAATATTTTTCAGGACATGTTTGTCCTCATCCCGGAGATCGTCCTGTGCATAGGAAAAATGGACCTGGCGGAATTCGATCTGATGACGGAAGTCTTTGATCGGCAGCGCATCCGGTTTCTCCACGATCACTTCTTCCGCCTGCAGGATCTGTTCGATCCGTTCAACGGAGGCAGCTCCTTTCTGGATATTGTAAAATGCCGTGCTGAAGGCTTTGGCAGGCGGAATGACCTGTGAAAAGATCCCCAGGTACGCAATGAAGGTGGCGGCGTCCAGGGTTGCATCCGGATGGAGTACGATCCTGCCGCCAAACCACAGGACCAGCACCAGGACGAGCGCACCAAGGAATTCGCTCAAGGGAGAGGCCAGGTCACGTTTCCGGTAGAGCCGTATCATCAGCCGGGAATAGATGGTATTGTGCTCCAGAAAATGATCATTCATCCTCCCTATGGCATTGAACGCTTTGATGATCCTTAAACCGGATATGGATTCCTCAATAATGGACAAGAGCTCTCCCATCTTCCGCTGGCCCTTCACGGAGGTCCTTTTCAGGCTCTTGCCCAGCGCGCTGATGGCGTAGGCGCTCACAGGCAACAATACCAGTACGAACGTGGTCAGCGTGGGACTGATGATGAACAGTGTCACGATGTAGGAAATCATGGCGATCGGTTCCCGGAAGATCATCTCCAGGGAACTCATGATCGACCATTCTACCTCCTGAACGTCCCCACCCATGCGCGACATGATGTCCCCCTTGCGCTGTTCGGTAAAATAAGCCAGAGGCAGGATCAGGATCCTATGGTACATCTCGTTGCGAATATCCCTCACTACGCCGTTCCTCACAGGAGCCAGGTAATACATGGCCAGGTATCGGAACAGATTCCTGAGAAAATATAGAATGATAATGAGTATGCAGATGTATAACAGGACCCTGGTCTCTCCGTAACTGCTTATCCAGTGACCGATGTAATAATAGAAGTTCTCCTTCCAGGTACCCAGATCTGAAAAGGAAAAGGGAGCCGCAGAAACCGGGATCTCCGTTGTCTTAAAAAGCATCTGCAGGACCGGGATAAACAGTGCAAAAGAGGCCAGTGAAAAGAGAACGGACAGGATGTTGAACAGGATATTCAGCAGGGCATATCCCCAGTACGGCCTGACGTACCTGAATATCTTCAGAAGCTTTTTCATCCCTGCAAAGATAGGATGAATCAACGCAAGAAAGATGTATTTATTTCCAGTGCGGATTATTTCATACATTTGTTGTATGGAAACGACACGACAGCAGAAAATCTCCAGGCTGATACAAAAAGTTAGTGCAGAATTCTTCCGGCAGGAAAGCATCAACCTTTTTGACGGCGCCATGATCACCGTCACCAAGGTCTACATTACAAAAGACATGGCCATCGCCCGGATCTACCTGAGCTTGTTTGCCACAAAAGACAAGTCCCATATCCTGCTGATGGTCAGACAGCATACCCGGGATGTGAGAAAACACGTGGGAAACGTTCTGAGAAACCAGCTGAGGGTGATACCGGAGCTGGAATTCTTTGAAGACGATTCGCTGGATTATATCGACAATATTGACCGCCTGCTCCATACCTGAAAAGATCTGACTGATCCTTGAATCTACCCTTTTACATAGCAAAGCGATATCTTGTCTCGAGGAAATCCCATCACATCATCAACATCATCTCGGGCATTTCCGTAGCAGGTATCACCATCGGGACCATGGCACTGATCATTATCCTTTCCGTTTTCAACGGCTTCGAAAGCCTTGTCATCACCCTGTTCAACTCCTTCGATCCTGACTTGAAGATCGAGTCCGTCAGGGGCAAAACGTTCAACCCCCGGGATATTCCCAGCGAGGAGATCAAAAAAATTCCCGGACTCGTTCGGTTTACAGAAGTGGTTGAGGAGAACGCACTGCTCAAGTATAAGAACAAGCAGTATATCGCTACGATCAAAGGTGTATCTCCTGATTTTGAGGATCTGCACGTGCTGGACTCCGTGCTCATCGACGGGACGATGAAATTGAAAAGAGGGAACCTTTCGCAGGGAATCCTGGGACTTGGGGTGGCCTACTACCTGGGAATCCAGGTGAATGATCCCCTGAATTCCATCACCGTATATGTTCCGAAACGTACCAAAAAAACGCTTACAAACCTCGAAGACGCCTTTAACAGCGATATCCTGGCACCTGCCGGCGTTTTTTCGATCCAGCAGGATTTTGACGCCAAATATGTCATCGTACCCATTGACTTTGCGCGCCGCCTGCTTGAATACTCAGACGATGTCACCTCGATCGAAATCGGCCTAGCCCCACAAACCAACATTGATATGGTGCAGGAACAGATCACCTCGGTCACGGGAGATGCATTCAGTGTCAAGAACCGGTTCCAGCAACAGGAAACGCTATATAAAGTCATGAAATCGGAAAAACTGGCCATCTTCCTTATCCTGACCTTCATCCTGCTTATCGCGACCTTCAACATCATCGGATTGCTTTCCATGCTGATCATCGACAAAAAAAAGGACATTGCCGTCCTGCAGAGCCTGGGAGCCCATCCCGGATTGATCAAGCGCATCTTCATGGCAGAAGGCTTGCTGATCTCGCTTTCAGGGGCCATTTTCGGATTGTTCCTTGGAGGCCTGATCTGCTGGCTTCAGCAGCAATTTGGCATCGTTCCGCTGGAAGGTGGCAGTGAATCCTTTGTGATCGATGCCTATCCGGTCGAAATGAGGGCGATGGATTTCCTGTTCGTTTTTCTCACGGTATTTGGTATCGGTGTACTGGCTGCATGGTACCCCGTACGGCAGGTTTCCAGAAAATACCTGCACCTGAAGCTGGCGTAACGGATAATTATGTATTTTTGGCCTCCTCTTGTAGGAACAATTTGTGTTCATTGATTCATTTTGATCACTGGTATGAATCCCAGTGGATTCCAATAGATATCGGATCTGGACTCAAATTCAGGTGTTTACGCCAGGGAATTATCTTGAATGACCCCTCCCCCTTTTTTGGGGTGTGTCAAAATATAATTTAACCCCGGAGTGCACAGAGGATTCACGGAGATCACGGAGTTTAAATAACTCGTTATCAGTCCTCTGTGATCTCTGTGGTTTAATAAAAGAACATTCATTTTGGCACACCCTCTAGATGGAAAAGGTTAAATCATATTAAACTAAATAATTGAAAATGAGCTTGCTAAAACATACCAAATCCTTCTTTGTTCTGATCCTTCTTTATATGGGCATGACCCAGCTTTTTGCAGGTGAGATCGTCTTGCGGCCGCAGGGGGTAAACAGGCTGGAGGTGAAGACCAGCGCAACCGACCGGCTGGTATTGTTCAACACCCTGTCTGAGCTGGATGCAATGAAAGTTCAGACCGGATCAGGGATCTTCGTCCAGCTGAAGATCGAGGGCTATTCGTATACCGAGGTGATTGGCGAACCAAGCCTACCGGTGAACCGGAAGCTTATTGAGGTACCCTTCGGATCCTCACCCCGCGCGGAAGTGATCAGCTATACGGCGGAGGACTATTCCCTTTCTGACCTTGGGATCCAGTTTCCCATCATCCCCGATCAGCCTCCGTATCCCAAATCCGCGGTAAGCCCTCTTTCCTTTGAATATCATGCCAGTGTTTATCAGCAGGACGAGTTCTGGGGCCCGGAGTTGATCACCGTTGAGGTGCTGGGGATCCTGAGAGGTATCCAGCTCGGAAGAGTAACCATTTGTCCGTTTGCCTATAATCCTGTCAGTCAGACACTGCGTGTTTATCATGATCTTCTTGTCGAGATCCGTTTCGAGCATCCCGACCTTGCAAAAACGGAGCAGATGAGGGCCATGATGGATAATCCATACTTCAGAGGGGTCGGTTCTTCCCTGCTTAACTACAGGACTGCCGCTACAAGGGATACGATCACCCGGATCCCCGTAAAATATGTCATCGTTTCCGATCCCTTGTTCCAACCGCAGCTGGAACCGTTTGCTACCTGGAAGACAAAAAAAGGATTCACAGTCGTCGAGGCCTATACGAATGATCCCCAGGTCGGGAATACGACTGCGTCCATCAAAGCGTATCTCCAGGGATTATATGAAGCGGGCACGCCTGATGATCCCGCTCCCTCGTTCGTGCTTTTCGTCGGGGATGTCGGCCAGATCCCTGCATGGAACCTGAGCGGGGAATCGGACCTGGAATACTGTGAATATACCGGAGACCTGTTCCCTGAAGTGTACTACGGCCGTTTCTCGGCTACCAATCCCGAACAGTTGCAGCCACAGATCGACAAGACGCTGATGTATGAGCAGTTCACCATGCCCGATCCCTCCTACCTGGGTGAGGTGATCATGATCGGCGGGATGGATGGATCCTTCGGACACAACTGGGCGAACGGCCAGATCAATTACGGCACCGAAAACTATTTCAACGAAGCACATGGCATCTATTCCAACACGTACCTGTACCCCAATTCCGGTTCCAGTTCCGGCCAGATCATCCAGAACGTCAGCGACGGGGTGGCATACGCCAATTACACGGCTCATGGAAGCCCCAGCGGATGGGGAGATCCTTCCTTTACAACCTCCGATATTCCAGGACTCCAAAATGAAGGCAAATATGGACTCCTTGTCGGCAATGCATGTTCCACCAGTGAGTTTGCGAACAGCGCATGCTTTGCTGAAGCGTTGCTCCGGGCTGCCGGCAAGGGAGCGATAGGCTACATCGGCGGTTCCAACAGCACCTACTGGGATGAGGATTATTATTGGGGTGTGGGTGTGGGCCCCATCTCCGAAGATCCCCCCAGCTATGAAGAAACAAGCCTGGGATCCTATGACCGTATGTTCCACGACCATGGTGAACCCATTGAAGACTGGTATACAACACAAGGTCAGATGATCTTCGCCGGCAACCTGGCCGTTACCGAAGGCTCACCAAGCATGGCTCAATATTACTGGGAAATCTACAACCTGATGGGAGATCCGTCCCTTTCCCCCTTTCTTGGCATTCCAGCCACCCTTGCGGTCACCTATGAGCAGCTGATGCCACTGGCTTCCACTGCATTCACGATCACTACCGAGCCCCACGCGTACGTTGCCATATCCAAGGATGGAGTCCTTCACGGAGCCGCGTTAGCCAGCGAGGAGGGCAGCGCAGTGGTGGCGCTGACACCCATCACCGTACCGGGCAACGCCGATATCGTTGTCACGGCGCAGGGACGTCAGCCTTTCATTGGAAGCGTAGTGGTTGCCTCTCCCGAAGGCCCGTATGTCCTCATGAATGAATTTCAGCTGAACGACGCACTGGGAAACAACAACCAGATGGCGGATTACGGCGAGGCTATTCAACTGAACATCACGTTGAAAAATGTCGGCAACTCGGATGCCGATAACCTTGCTGCCATCCTGAGCACGGATGACCCATACGTTACCATCGCCGAAGCGATGCATTCCTGGCCGGATATCCCGAGTGATTCTGTTTCCTTTCAGGAGGGAGTTTTTCTTATTCACATCCATGATTCCATCCCCGACAATCACAAGGTGGTTTATTCCCTGCATGTATCGGATGGCGATGAATCCTGGACGGCCTCCATCAGCTTCCTGATCCACGCCCCGCATCTCATCCTTGGCAACTATACCATTGATGATGTTACTTTTGGAAACGGCAATGGCAACCTGGATGCCGGCGAAGTGGCCGACCTTTATGTTGACGTGACCAACACAGGCCATTCCGTATCCGAACCAGCTTCAGTCACGCTGGACTGCGAAAACAGCTACATCTTCATTAACTCCTCCCAGGATGAACTTCCGGCACTCTCACCCGGGGAAACACACTATGTACATTTCTCGCTCACCGTCGATCCGGCTGCGACGATCGGGAACGTAGCCCATTTCGGTGTACGGGCTGACTATGATCCATATTCCTGTGAAAAAGACTATCACCTTAAGATCGGCAAGATCAGCGAAGACTTTGAAACGAATGATTTCGAAGCCTTTAACTGGGTGCTGGGAGGCGATGCCAACTGGGAGGTGCAGGAAAACGGGTATTCGGGAACCTATTGTGCACGGTCGGGAACGATCACGCATTCCGAACAGACGGTGTTGATGATCACCATCGATGTTCTGGCCAACGACTCCATCAAGTTTTTCAGAAAAGTATCCTCTGAATCCGGGTATGATTTCCTGAAGTTTTACATCGATGGCTATATGAAAGCGCAGTGGTCAGGGGAGCTTGGATGGGAGCAGGTTTCATTTCCCGTTTCTGCAGGCACACGCACCTTCCGCTGGATCTACGTCAAAGACGTCTATACAAGTTCCGGCGGTGACTGTGCATGGGTGGACCTGATCGATTTCCCTGCCATGGCCACGGAGCCGGGTCCTTTTGAGCTTTACGCCTATGCCAATCCGCAGGAGATCTGTGAAGGATCTTCCACCATGCTTTTCGCCATCCCCAGTGGAGGCAGCGGAGCATACTCCTATTCTTGGGAACCTGCATCTTCACTGAGTGATTGTACCATTTTCAATCCTGAGGCTTTCCCGGAGACAGAAACGGTTTATACCGTCACGATCACCGACGGGCAAAACATCCTTACCGCGGAGATCACCGTCGGCGTCAGGCCACGTCCTGTCACCCCATCCATCACACAGACCGATGATGCGCTGGTATCCAGTGCGGCTCAGGGAAATCAATGGTACAGGGAGGGGGTGCCTATCGCGGGTGCCACGGGCCAATCCCTGATCCCTCCAAACACGGGAGAATACTGGGTCACGGTGACCGGTGAGAACGGCTGTGAATCAGAACCATCCAACACGATTTTCTATATGTACACCGGCATCGGAACGACAGACCATTTTACAGCCCTGAAGATCTATCCCAATCCGTTCACAGAAAAGGTATCGTTTGAATTTACGCTTGCTGAGCCGTTCCCCGTTTGGATGACCATTTTTGACGCAAAGGGGAAACTGGTCAGTCTGCTTGTTGACGGTCAACACCTGGACAGGGGATTGCACACGACTGACCTGTCAGCCGGCGGGCTTATTCCGGGGATCTATTACTGCAGGTTTGAAACTCCTGGACGTATCGAGGTTAGAAAAATTATTCTCACCAAATAATTGGTGATTCCATAAAATTATACTATTTTTAACGGCTTGTTTTCAACCGCTTCATGACTATGAAGAAGATATTACTATTCATTCTGCTGATTATCTGGGGAATGAGTTACGCTAGCGGCCATGAATGGGTGGGCATCGTATCTTCCCAACCGGGCCCGGCCACATCGCAGCTTATCGGTTCAACCCTGGACAAATCGATCATCCATTTTCGCCTCAACGGATTTTTCCTGGAGGAAGTGGCCACACCAAAGGGAACAGCTTTTCGTATCAGCCTGGATGAGGCTACCCCTCTTCTACAGGCCGGATCGCCTGATCTGCCCAAGCTTACTGCCTCTGTCATCATCCCTGATCTTGCCCGGATGGCAGTCAAGGTCACGCATGCGGAGTACACTGACTATCCCGATCTGTTCCTCGCTCCCTCCAAAGGCAACCTGACCCGTGACATTGATCCTTCCTCGGTACCGTATGTCTTTGGCAAAGCCTATAACCGCGACGAATATTTCCCCGGTAAGCTGGCTCAGCTCCAAACACCGTACATCCTCAGGGATTACCGTGGACAAACCGTAGCTGTATATCCTTTTCAGTATAATCCGGTTACCCACACCCTTAGAGTCTACCATTCCATGACCGTTGAGATCAAAAGCGTTGATGACGCGGGGATCAATCCCTTTTACCGGACAAAGGAAAATGACCGCGTGGATGCCGAATTCAACCGGATCTATCAACGTCATTTCATGAATCTGCGCCAGGTCCGCTACACTCCGCTGGAGGAACAGGGGAACATGCTGGTGATCTGCTATGGCGATTTCATGGATGAGATGGAACCGTTCATCGAATGGAAAAGGATGACCGGAATCCCTATTGAGATGGTGGATGTGGCAACCATCGGGAATTCGTCACAGATAAAAACATACGTCGATAACTACTACACCACGTACGGATTGACTTTCCTGCTGCTGGTCGGCGATGCAGAGCAGGTGCCCACCCGTGCCTATGGTGGTGTTTCTGCCTCCGACAACAGCTATGGATTCATCACAGGAGACGACTCATATGCGGAAGTCTTTGTGGGACGATTTTCCGCTGAAACTCCGGAACAAGTGACAACGCAGGTCGAACGTGTCATTCAATACGAAAAAAATCCCCTGACCAGTACTGACTGGTTTACACACCAGGTGGGCATCGCTTCCAGCCAGGGGCCGGGTGATGATAACGAACTTGATTACGAGCACATGCGAAATATTCAATCCGATGTGTTGAATTACACCTATACCTATGTAGCCGAGTTATTCGACGGAAGCCAGGGGAATCTCGACTCTCCGGGCAATCCTACTCCTGCAATGGTTGCCGCTGAAATCAACCTTGGTACCAGTATGATCGCCTACACAGGGCATGGCAGTTCATCATCCTGGAGCACTTCCGGATTTTCAAGCTCCCACGTGAACCAGCTTACGAACACTGAAATGCTGCCCTTTATCTGGTCGGTAGCCTGCAGCAACGGCACTTTTACCGGATCTACCTGTTTTGCAGAAGCATGGCTGAGAGCCACCGACACTGATGGAAATCCCACGGGAGCCATCGCCACCCTGATGTCCACCGTCAGCCAGTCATGGGATCCACCCATGGACGGACAGGATGAAATGGTGGATATCCTGGTGGAAAGCTACACAGATAATATCAAACGGACCTATGGTGGGATTTCGGTCAATGGCTGTATGAAGATGAACGACACCTATGGTGACGATGGCTCGTATGAGACCAATGCGTGGATGTGCTTTGGCGATCCCTCACTGGTGGTCAGAACGGCCTTCCCTCAAACGATGACGGTGGCCCATAATCCGACAATATTCATTGGTGCTGCGCAATTTACGGTCACCTGTGATGTGGAAGGCGCCCAGGTAGGCCTTACCATTGGCGATCAGCTCTTAGGCTCTGCCACCATTCAGGGTGGTTATGCCACCATCGAGTTTGAGCCCCTGCTGGCACCGGATACCATGACCGTTGTCACATCGGCCTACAACCATATTCCGGTCATCGGTGAGGTGCAGATCATCCCTGCCGAGGGCCCTTATGTCATCTATCATGCCTTTGAGGTCAATGACTCTGAATCCAACGGGAATGGCCGGCTGGATTATGGGGAGGAAGCCTGGCTGAATGTTGAGCTGTTAAATGTGGGAAGCGAGGAAGCCAATAACCTGACGGCATCTCTGACCTCTGCAGATACGTATGTCACGATTACAGATGGCTCGGAAACCTATGGAGTGATCCCTCCCGGCGAAACGAAAATGGTGAACAATGCCTTCCGTGTAAAAGTAGGTAACGATGTTCCGGATGGTCATATCATCCTGTACAGCCTTCAGGTTACCGGAAACGAAAGAGAATCCTGGAACAGTAACTTCGCGGTCCTTGCCCATGCACCTGTACTTTCCATGAATACCTGGACGATCTCTGATCCGGAAGGCAACGAGAACGGCAAGCTGGACCCGGGAGAAACCGTACAGATCACTATTCAAATAAACAACACCGGAACTGCAGATGCATACAATGCAGAAGGATCGTTGACTTCCGGTGATCCGTACATATCTATCAGCCAATCTCAGGCAGAAATTGGGGATATTATGGCCGGTGAAACCGGCGAAGCGACGTTTTCGGTGAACGTATCGGAGGATACACCGGCGGGCCACCTGGCAGCATTTTCACTGGATATTACGGCTGATATGGAGGTGACCAGCAATGGAAACTTTACGGCCATTGTAGGACAGATCCCCGTACTGGTCCTGGATCTGGATCCCAATCAATCCTCCGGACTTGTCATGAAACAAACCCTGGATGATCTCGGGATCAATTCGGAATACTTTTCCAGCTTTCCTCAGGATCTGAACCTGAATCTCTATGCTTCTGTTTTTGTTTGCCTCGGCGTTTACTGGGACAATCATGTCCTGTCACAGGACGAAGGAACGAGGCTGGCCAGCTACCTGAACCTGGGAGGAAAACTCTACATGGAAGGAGGGGATACATGGGCCTACAATGAAAACACCCCCGTACATGGTATGTTTTCGATCTATGGATCAGCTGACGGTACATCGGACCTGGGTATTCTTTACGGGCAAACCGGAACCCCGGTGGATGAAATGGTATTCGCCTATACCGGAGAAAACAAGTATATTGACCACCTTGAAGCCCTTCCACCCGCCCAGCTGCTCTTCCTCAACGAGAATCCGTCCTACGGATGCGCAGTAGCCAACGAGGCCGGTAACTACAAGACCATTGGGGCCTCCTTTGAATTCGGAGGACTGGCAGATAGCGATGCACCATCCACAAAAGCAGACCTGATGACTGGTTACCTGACATTTTTCGGTATCCAGCAGGCACCGCTGGGATCAGCTTCAGGCACCGTCACTCAGGAAGGTACAGGGAATCCTATCATAGGTGCCCAGGTGTCCGTGGGAACCCATATGACCTATACCGATGAGAACGGAATGTTCACAGGGAATTTCCCGGTGGGAACCTGGCCCATCTGTGCTGTTGCCACCGGATATGAAATGATCTGTGAGTCCGTCACTATTTATGTGGATTCAACAGTGGTTCATGATTTTATCCTCTCATACCTGCCTCCTCCCACCAACCTGCAGGCCGAACTGAACGAAAATATGGTATCCCTGTCATGGGAACTGGCAACGGACAGGACCCTCAATCATTTCATCGTTTACAGAAGCAAGGACGAAGGGGAGTACAGTAAGATCGCCACACCCGTTGATCCGTTCTATACAGATATTCTGACAATTTCCGGCCTTTATACCTATTTTGTCACAGCATTATATGATGAGGCCAGTGAAAGTGATGCCACGAACACGGCTACCGTCGAGTTCACCGCCACCGGTATCATCAACCCCAGCCTGATCCCGCAACAAACCAGGCTTGGATCAAACTATCCGAATCCCTTCACCGAAACAACAACACTACGGTACGATCTCAGCAAGGATGGTGATGTCTTCATTAAAATCTTCAATACCTCAGGGGAGAACGTCCGGCTACTTCTCCATGAAAATGCACAGGCCGGTCATTATGAGCTGGTATGGGACGGCAAAGATAATTTTGGACGACCAGTGCCTTCAGGAGTGTATGTCTTCCAGTTAAAATCAGGTAACTACCTGCATTCCAGAAAAATGATCCTGATGAGGTAACGGATCAGATCACAGGAGATTCGGAAACCTGGAGCACTTCTTTCGTGTCTACATCATAAACGAAAGCAATCACACGGCATTTATACGGATCCCAGGCCGCATCCATGATGTATTTATACGTCTTTAAGATCTCCGTATCTTTCTGAACAGCATTCTCCTCAGTTGAAATACTGATTCCCCATGGCGTGTTGACGGCACCCCGCAGCATATGATTGTTTTCATAATCCATGATATCTGGAGTAGTGCCGATATCCGGATCATTATTTTTCTGGGGAGCCACGATCTCGTCTTCCGTGATTACAAGGCAAAGGTTCAGGTTCCTGTGGGTCTCCCTGAGGAACACCACCTGTGCGTGGGTACATAGTTTCCGTTCCGCTCCCGAATAATTGTTGATGACCTGAATGACCAGCTCAGGCTCCCTGGCCAGTTGCTGATTGATCATTTCGCTCCATGCACCTGGTGAAAGGATATGTGATGTATTGTAACCTACCCTGTCGACCATTCCGTTGGGATTCGCCACTTTGGAGATCCCGAACAGATTATCCCATTCTGTTCCTGCTTCCGTTCGGAAATCGGCTGAATAATCTCCTGCCATCGGCCATGCAAAAAATCCGGCATGCACTGCAATCACAGCCAATCGGTCACCCAATGCGTCCTTGAGGTCATGTGCCAGCTTGGCAGCGGTGGGGCAATTCGGGCAGGTATGGCCGGTATAGTCTTCCAGCAGCACTCTTTTTACCGGATCGTGAATATGCGGAAAATCAGGTACAGGGCATATACTGGTATCGGCCCCTCCGACCTCGATCAAGTAAGGCGCCTCCACTTCGTCACATGAAGCCAGGAAGGAGGCTGCAACAAAAAAAAGAAAAAAATTTCTGATGGTCTTGCTCGTCATCATCTTAAAAGCTGCTGGTTAGTGTTAGTGTGAGTCCGTTGGAGGCCGGCACGTAACGGCATACACCTCCTACGCAGATGATACCTTCCCTCTGGCGTGCATACCGGAGTTCAATACGGCTGGATTCATGCATGTATCCAAATCCAAGATTGTAATAATGGAAGCGTTTGTCCTTGTCAGGATTACCATAGTTGTACTGATCAAAAACAATGAAGAACCAGTGCGGAGATATGGTATACTCAAGCAATCCCATTGCCCAGTCACCTTTGTCCTGCTCGCTCCAGAGATGCTGCAGCTCCATGCGGAGTGCATGCTTGTCGTTCAGACGGTATACCAGATCGGCAACTGCTGTGTGTGCATAGACCACAGGTTCACCCGTGTGACCTTCAATGATTTCAATATTATACACCTGGTACATGTAAAACAGGATGGCCTTGAAGGAGGAACTGAACTTGCGCGTCAGCTCAACGTTGAACTCTTCGTAGTACTTGGTGTCACCCTTGCCGAACAGGGAAGCTTCATAACCATCTGTCCCGGGTGTGCCAATGGCTGTGGTGTCATTCAATGCGGTCCGTCCAATGTCATCCGTTCTGGAATAAGACAGTTTGACCGTGGTGCCATATTTTCCGCCGATCTTTGTCTTTTTGGGGACCGTGTAAACCACCTGCCCAAGGTAGCCAAACTCACCTGTGGGCTGTGTGGCGTAAGGATAGATGGCAGCCAGGGAATACGCATATTGATCTGTCAGTGGCGGGAGAAAATTGATATCCAGCGTATTACCAGTCTCCGTACGTTTCGATTTAAAGCTCATGTTGTCGATATACTTGCTGCTGAGGGTGATCCCTAGTCCTTTGACCGAATAGTTGGCGTTAAGCCATATGGCCTGGCCATTCTTATAGATATACTTATTGATGGCAGAGGGGTCGTTGTATTTAAGCGCATATTCCCCGTTCAGCGTAAATCCCCCGCGTATCAGGTTCAACCTGCCTGACCACGCACCCACATCCAGCGGAAGGTTCAGCATGTGGGATTCATCCACCATGATCTGTTCGTCAGGCTGGTATTTGCTTACAAAGCTTCCGCCCAGGACAATCCGTGTCCGGGCGTCTGACCATTTTTTGATCACATCGTTGAAATTGATCTCTCCGTCCACTCCACGAATGATACCAGGCCCTTTGTCCCAGAAAAAACGCTGCTTCCCGATCACTCCCTTCACGATGATCCCTTGCACAGGCTCAATTTTAGCCCTGAATCCGTCAATGGAATTATCATACCCAAGGTTCCACTCTTCGTAACTTCTTAAAACCAGACCATTTCCAAACTGCTCATAAAAATTGCCTGCTGTCAGATCGAACATTCCCTTTTTAAACTGCAGATACCGGTAAGGAATACCCTGTCCTTTGTATCGCGGGTCATAGCCGAGGATGGGATCAAGGTAGCCTTCATAGCGGATCCCTGCCGTAAAAGGTCCATTGGTATAGATCACATTCAGAAAACCGTTCATCAGCATTTTTTCTTCCACATCCGGGGCACCGATGGCCGAGTCAGCTTTATAGGTCTGGGCATCCAGCTGAAAGCTGCCGTGAACATCGCCACCCAGAAAAGTCTGGGATTGAACAAAGGAAGGGATGAGGAAGAACAAAACAGGTATGTAACGGATGAATTGTAGAAAGTTATTCATTGTTATTCATTGTTATTATTCCTGCACCTTGCCGGAGATGTCTTCGCCGGCTTTCACTTTCCGGACAAGATCGATCAGCTCAAGTTCAGCGCCTTCCGTGAAGGAAGTATGCTGCCAAACGATCTCTCCCTTGCCGTTGATCAGAAAAGTATGAGGGATAAGGTTCACATTCATGGCCCTTTTAAAATCACCGTTGGGATCGAGATAGACCTCGTAGGACCATCCCTTACCGTTGACAAAGGGCATTACCTTGGACGATGACCTTGAATCGTCGATGGAGATGGCAACCAGCTTCACTCCGGTCTCTTCCTGCCAGTCGTCATAGACATCGCTGATGGTTGTAAGTTCTCGTATGCAGGGCTTGCACCATAATGCCCAGAAACTGATGATCATCGGATTGTTGTCATTGGCCAGGTCGGCCGTGTTGAAACTCTGTCCATCCATGGTCTTCACGGTAACCGCGGGTATGGTCCTGTTCCCCCTGGTATCTCCCTGGGCAAAACAGGTAACACCAGTCATTAATACAATGAGGATGGGCAAAATGATCTTTTTCATGGGATAACGCATTGATATATGATTATATACGATTGTTATTTATTGTCGCAAATTTAAATGATTTGTAATTCATGACGAGTGACGATTTCAATTTAGGTTGATTCTAAAGAATGGGGTATTGGGGTACCAATTCCTGTGCCATAGCAGGATCATAAGGAAAATCCGGAGGAAAATCATGATTTTTTTCTGGATGGCCACAAGAAGATGGACGAAGTAGTCCGGACATATTCCCTGTAACCTTTCTTTTAACGAATGCTACAAAATATGCGACGAGGCAAACGATCATCGCTGTACTTTTATTCCCTTTTACGACCATAGGTTCTAAACTTGATCTATGATTCTACATAAATCTCAAGCAGGCTGGTGAAAGGAGCAGGCACGATGGTGCAGTCGGGGATTTCGGCGGGGATGAGGACGGCATCACCACCAGAGAGTGGTAGACGGCCATCCCTGTGGACAAGATCGGCTCTTCCGCTGACACAGAGATACACAGTAAACGAATCACGCTCCTCAAGGTCTGTATGCATGGGCCGGGTAAGCTCGAGAAGATTGGTCGTGAAGTAAGGACATCCAACAAGCGGAACGGTCTCATCCTTCCTCTTCACATAACCGGTCCGGTACTGTTCATGAACCTTAAAATCGATGGCGTCGAGGGCTTCGGCTGTGTGAAGGGTCCTGGACACTCCCCGGTGATCCACCCTGTCCCAGTCCCAGATCCGGTAGGTGATATCGGAGGCCTGCTGGATCTCTGCCAGCAGGATGCCCGGTCCCAGGGCATGCACCCTACCCGCGGGGATATGAAACACGTCACCCGGGCCGACCTTTTCAACGTTCAGGATCTCTTTAATGGTTTTGGTGCGCAAATAGTCAATGAACTGCTGATGGGTGATGTTCTTTTTGAAGCCGCTGATCAGCTCAGCATCCTTTTCCGTGGCGATCACATACCACATCTCGTTCTTGCCGAAGCTCTGATGGCGCTCCGCAGCCAGTTCATCGCCGGGATGCACCTGTATGGAAAGATAATCACTGGAGTCGATCAGCTTGAAAAGGAGGGGAAACTGCTCTCCGAACCTTTCAAACACCGATTCTCCCACAAGGTCATCCATATAGATCTCCACAAGTTCATTCAGCTCATTATCAGCAAGAAAACCATTGCTTACCACTGTGTTTTCCCCTTCGACGCCTGATATGAGCCATGCTTCACCACAGTTGGGAAGCGGGGAGAAATCCTTACCAAGGACTGTTTTGATACGCTGTCCTCCCCAGATCTTGTCCTTGAAGATCGGCTTAAACGTGAGTGGATATAATCGATTCATACAGGGTGGTGATAATTCATGTGACTCCTGTTGTCAAAAGTAAAAAAAAACTGAGTGCACCGTTCTTTTAAAACCATGGTCATGATCCTTTTTGTTATTTTTGTTACCCGACAGGTTGATACAGATATGAGAAACATCGGTGTATTTTGTGGTTCCAGCATGGGACGGGAGACGATCTACCGTGAACAGGCTGCCGGGCTGGGTGAGCAGCTTGCCAGGCGCCGGATATCGCTGATATTCGGAGGAGCGAACATTGGACTGATGAAAATGGTGGCCGACGGCGTCCTGAAAAATGGTGGCAAAGCGATTGGTGTCATGCCTCAGATTCTGGTTGACAAAGAGATACTCCATCAATCCCTAAGCGAAGTCGTGATCGTGGATTCGATGCATGAACGCAAAGCGAAGATTGCGTCCCTGTCGGATGCATTTATTGCATTGCCCGGCGGATTCGGAACGCTGGACGAACTGGCCGAGATCCTTTCATGGAACCAGCTGGAAGTCATCTCCAAACCGATGGCCCTGTTCAACATCAACCATTATTTTGATCACCTGATCCGCTATCTGGATCACTGTGTCGAAGAAAAGTTCCTGCGTACCGAACACCGGAACAATATTCTTGTGGAAGAAAATGTCCATGTGCTCCTTGACCGGTTAATGACCTTCGTTCCTGTTCAGGTTCACAGTAAGTGGGTGGATGAGTTAAAAGCAATGTAAACGAAACATAGCAAAATGATCCTGATATGATCATCATTGGAATTACCGGTACACTTGGGGCAGGCAAAGGGACGATCGTTGATTACCTGGTCAGGAATTTTCATTTCGAACATTTTTCGGTCCGGGCATTTGTTTCGGAGGAGGTCACTGACCGTGGCCTCCCTGTCAACAGGGACACGATGGTTGTGGTGGCCAATGACCTCCGGGCCCGGCATACACCCTCCTATATCGTTGATGAGCTATACAGGCGGGCTGTTCAAAAAGGCAGGGACGCAATCATCGAAAGCATACGGACACCGGGAGAGGTTGATTCGCTCAGGCAGAAAAACAACTTTTACCTCTTTGCTGTGGATGCGGAACCGCTGTTGAGGTACGAACACATCCAGCTGCGGAAAAGCGAAACGGACCGGATATCCTTCGAGACATTTCTGGATGACGAACAGCGGGAATATTCTTCGGATGATCCCAACAAACAGAATCTGAAAAGATGCATCGAAATGGCGGATTTTCAGTTTGAGAACAACGGCACCGTCGAGCATCTGTATCTGCAGGTACAGGAAACCATTGATCTAATCATGAACCTATGACAGAAGATCCTCAGGAAAGGTACATACGTCCTTCATGGGATGAATATTTCATGGCAGTGGCCCATACGATCGGCCGAAGGGCTACGTGCGACCGGGGTCGGAGCGGATGCGTCATCGCACGTGACCGTCAGTTGCTGGTGACCGGTTACGTTGGCTCACCGGTGGGTTTACCTCATTGCGATGATGTCGGTCATCTGATGAAAAAGATCATCCACGAGGACGGTACGATCAGCCAGCACTGTGTGCGGACCGTTCATGCAGAGCAGAATGCCATCTGCCAGGCAGCCCGGCTGGGGATCTCCCTCCAGGGAGGCACCCTGTATTGCCGGATGACTCCCTGCCGCACATGCGCAATGCTCATCATCAACTGCGGCATCATCAGGGTGGTCTGCGAATACAAGTATCATCAGGCTGAAGAAAGTGAGGAGATGTTCAGAAAGGCCGGAATAGAGATCGTCTATGTCAGGGATGAACTACTCAAGTACAGGGACCAGTAATCCTTTGATGTCGATAAGACCGAATATCTGGGCTGAGGTCAGGAAAATGACCACGATGATGACCCATTTCACGAAATTGGCTCCCTTCTTTACTGCCAGCCTCGATCCGAGCAATCCTCCCATGACGTTCCCAATGCCAAGGATCAAGCCATAAGCGTAATCGATCTGGCCGTTAATGATAAAGATGGCCAGGGCAAAAGGCGTGAAGATAAAATTCACCAGCACCTTCAGCGCATTGGCTTTCACCAGTTCGTAACCCGCGCTGAGTACCAGGCCGGCCAGAAGGAAATACCCCACTCCCATCTGGATGAATCCGCCGTAGACCCCGATAAGAAAAAAGATCACGATCTGCAGCCAGCTCACCTTCCTGTCGATCAGCTCTTTCTTTTCGGTGATCCACCGTTCCGGTTTCCATAGGATGAATACCACCATGATAAGCATGATGACAGCGATCGAATATTCGATCGCCTTTTCATTGATATCGACCGCAATCCATGCACCAAGGATGGACCCGGCCACGGCGGGGATGGCCAGCCAGCGTCCTTTCTTCCAGTCAAGCACTTTCTGCTGTGAAAAGCTTCCTACAGCCGCGATGTTTTGCATGAGTATACCGATACGGTTCGTCCCGTTGGCGATATTGGCAGGAAGGCCCAGGAGCATGAGCACGGAAAGGGAGATGATGGATCCGCCGCCTGCCAGCGTGTTGATGAATCCCACCATCGTACCGGCAATGATCAGGATGATACCCTCTGTTACTGTTACGGAGTCCATCGGTCAGGTCTTTTGGATTAACGGATCATTTCCTTAACGCACCGGATGATACCCGTCAGGTCGTATCCGCATTCGGCCTGCAGCTCTTCAATAGTCCCCTGGCTGATGAAATGGTCGGGAACCCCCAGGCGGCTGACCGAGGCCGTGTACAAATGATCGGCCATGAATTCGAGCACGGCACTTCCCAACCCGCCAACGATCGTTCCATCTTCCACGGTGATGATCTTTTTGAATCGCTGGAATACCTCATGAAGCAGCTGCTCATCGAGCGGTTTGAGGAACCTCATATCATAATGAGCAGGGAAGATGGATTCTTTATTCAGCTCACCAACGGCACGGACCACCGTATTCCCGATATGTCCTATGGAAAGGATGGCAAGCTCTGATCCCCCGCATATACGCTGTCCTTTTCCGATCTCCAGTTTTTCGAAGGAGGTTTTCCATTCCGGCATGACGCCACGGCCGCGCGGGTAACGGATGGCAAAGGGACCTGTACCCTCCAGCTGGGCAGTGTACATCATGTTACGGAGTTCCTTTTCATTAAGAGGTGAGGCAATGATCATATTGGGAACCGACCTTAGAAAAGACAGATCAAACGTGCCATGGTGGGTTGGTCCATCCTCCCCCACCAACCCGCCCCTGTCGATGCAGAAAACCACATGCAGCCTTTGCAGCGCCACATCATGGATCAGCTGGTCATATCCGCGCTGCATGAACGTAGAATAGATATTGCAGAAAGGGATCATTCCCTCTGCCGCCAGCCCCGCAGAGAACGTGACGGCATGCTGCTCGGCAATCCCGACATCGAACGCCCGGTGTGGCATTTTCTGCATCATGATGTTCAACGAGCAGCCTGTTGGCATGGCAGGCGTGACCCCCACGATGCGTGGATTGGCTTCAGCCAGCTCCAGGATGGTACGCCCGAAAACCGTCTGGTATTTGGGTGGTTTTTTGCCGGGACAGGGCTCTTCTGTCTCCACCAGTTCTCCGGTCTCTTTATCGAAGGTACCGGGTGCATGGTAAATGGTCTGCTCTTTTTCAGCCATATAAAAGCCCTTGCCCTTGACTGTGATCACATGCAACAGTTTCGGGCCCTGGATGTTCTTCAGATCGCGGAGAAGCTTGGTAAGCTTGACCACATCATGACCATCAACCGGTCCGAAATACCTGAAGTTCAGTGCTTCGAAGAAGTTGGATCCCTTCAGGATGGTTGATTTGACGGCATTCCCGATCTGTTTGACGACGGCACGCGAATTCTTGCCGTATTTTGTACGGCCTCCCATCAGGATCCAGACCTTGTCCTTGAATTTATTGTAAGCCCTTGAAGTGACGATCCTCAACAGGTACTGGCTGAGGGCGCCCACGCTCCGGTCAATGGCTATCCCATTGTCATTCAGGATGACCAGCATGTTTGCCCCGGATACACCTGCATTGTTCAGGGCCTCCATGGCCATTCCCCCTGTCATGGCTCCGTCACCGATAACTGCAATATGATGCCGGTGGTTGTTTTCGCGAAGGTTTGCAGCAACGGCCATTCCCAATGCGGCGGAGATCGAGGTGGAGGAATGCCCCACCCCAAACGAGTCGTATTCGCTTTCTGACATCTTCGGAAAACCACTGATGCCTTTGAACTTCCTGTTCATGAAAAACAGATCCTTTCTGCCCGTCAGGATCTTGTGTGCGTAAGCCTGGTGCCCCACGTCCCAGATCAACCGGTCGTGCGGTGTGTCAAACACATAATGGATGGCAACGGCCAGCTCCACGGCACCCAGACTGGATCCGAGATGGCCCGGATTATTTGCCGTCTGCTCGATGATAAACCTCCTGATCTCAGCACAGAGCTGAGGAAGCTCTTCTTCCTTCAGGATTTTCAAATCTGAAGGGAAGTTGATGCGGGATAGGAGGCTGTCAGCGTTTAGAGGCACGGGAAGGGATGGGATTGTTTGTGGTTATTTGTTGTTATTGGTTGTTATTTGTTGTTATTGGTTGTTATTGGTTGTTATTGGTTGTTATTGGTTGTTATTGGTTGTTATTGGTTGTCATTCGTTGTCATTCGTTGTCATTCGTTGTCATTCGTTGTCATTGGTTGTCATTGGTAGTGAAGAATTACTATAAATGACCATAAATGACTACAAATAACCATGTAGGACCATAAATGCCCATGACCACCTCTTGCCTCACATAAATCCCAGCTCCAGCATCCCTTCCTGGGAGATCATGTCCTGTGACCATGGAGGATCAAAGAGAATTTGGACCTCCACATCCGCAACACCTTCCAGAAGCCGCACCTTATCCCTGACCTCAACGGGCAGGGATTCAGCGACCGGGCAACTGGGAGCGGTCAGAGTCATTTTTATGGTCACATGGTCCGATTCGCCGATCACAATATCATAGACCAGTCCCAGATCATAGATGTTCACCGGTATCTCTGGATCATAGATCCCTTTCAGTACCTGGATGATCCGCTGTTCAAGCATTATTTTATCCGTGCTGCTCATGGGAAGGATCATTCCGTTGTTTGTTCTTGGTCTGATAGGCAAGGGCATACAGCTTGATCTGTTTGATCATGGAGACCAGTCCGTTGGCGCGTGTCGGGCTCAGGTGTTCCTTCAGTCCTATTTCATCCACAAAACCTAAAGGGGCCTGGATGATGTCTTCCGTCGACTGCCCGTTCAGAACCCGTATCAGCAGGCTGATGATCCCTTTGGTGATTACCGCATCGCTGTCGGCTGTGAAATACAGTTTATTATCCTCATGGTGTGCATACAACCATACGCGCGACTGGCAGCCAGAGATCAGATAGCTGTCGGTCTTGTATTTTGGGTCGATCATGGGTAAGGTCCTTCCCATTTCGATCAGGTAATTATAACGGTCGAGCCAGTCCTCAAACTGTTCGAATTCGCTAACAATCTGATTTTCAATTTCCTGTATCGACATCGTTTTGGATCATTATTCTTTATTTAGATCAATGTATCCCTCAGCGGAACATTTCTATTACCCTGTTCAATGCATCGGTGAACGCATTCAACTCCTCTCTGGTATTATACAATCCCAGGGATATCCGGACTGTGCCCGGAATACCGTAGATATCCATGACGGGCTGGGCGCAATGATGTCCCGTCCTCACGGCAAATCCCATTTTATCCAGCACAGTGCCTGCATCATAGGGGTGGATGCCTTCGATCAGGAAGGAAATGACACCAGCCCGATGGGGGCTGTCGCCCACCAGCCGTACCTGAGGAATCGCCCTTAGCCGGTCAAGGGCATGTTTCATAAGCTCCTCCTCATAGGCAGCGATCCGGTTCATTCCGATCGTGTTGAGGTAAAGGAGCGTGGCCCTGAAGCCAAGGATGTCCGCAACATTGGGCGTGCCTGCTTCAAATTTGAAAGGAAGGTCGCCAAAGGTCGACTTTTCAAAAGTGACATTACGGATCATCTCTCCCCCGCTCTGGTAGGGTGGCAACTTATTGAGCCACTCTTCCTTGCCGTAGAGGATCCCCACTCCCATGGGGCCATACATCTTGTGGGCCGAAAAGCAGTAGAACTCGCAATCCAGTTCCATCACATCCACCTTCATATGGGGTACAGCCTGGGCTCCGTCAACCAGCACAGGGATACCCCGCCCGTGAGCCAGGGCGATCACATCCTTCACGGGATTGATGGTTCCCAGTGCATTGGAGACATGGGTGACCGCTACCAGCCGGGTGTTGTCGTTCAGCAGTTCCCTGTAAGCATCCATCATTAATTCACCGTTGGGATGAAAAGGGATGATGCGCAGATTGGCGCCCCTCTCGGCACACATCAACTGCCAGGGGACAATGTTCGCATGGTGCTCCATGGCACTGATCACGATCTCGTCCCCCTCCCTGACGAACTGCCGGCCAAAACTGCCGGCTACAAGATTGATCGATTCGGTCGCCCCTTTGGTGAAAATGATCTCGTGCTGGTGCCTGGCATGTATGAATTCGCGGACCAGCTGCCGGGATTCCTCAAACGCAAGGGTGGCCTGCTGACCCAGGTAATGGACGCTGCGGTGAATATTGCTGTTGACTGTCAGGTAATAATCCCGGACAGCATTGATAACAACCTCGGGTTTCTGCGTCGTGGCTGCATTGTCAAGATAAACCAGCGGATTATTGTAGACCTGCTGGTGCAATATAGGAAAATCGGCTCTTATTTTTTCGACGTCAACCATCTATGCAGTCTGACTGTGGATCCCGCATTAAATCTTACTCATATCGATATCAAAGGAAACGGTGTTTTCCTTTGCACTGCAATTCAGAACACACTGGTCGCAGATGGAAAGTTCACCGCGGAGGCGTTTCTTAACAAGATCATCCATCCTTAAACGAAGAGGCTCGATGGTAATTTTGTTAATCACTTCCGCAGCAAACGCATACATTAATAATAACCGGGCATTGTCGTACGATATACCTCTTGACCGGATATAGAACAGAGCTTCCTCGTCGAGCTGACCTACCGTGGCGCCATGGCTGCATTTGACGTCATCGGCATAGATCTCCAGAAAAGGTTTTGTATTGACGGTCGCCTTATCGGTCAGCAAAATATTTTTATTGCTCTGGTAGGCAATGGTTTTCTGTGCGTTGCGGTGAACATGGATATACCCGTTAAAGACCGCTCTGGCACGATCGTCAGCAATACCCTTAAAAAGCTGGTTGCTCACGCTGTTTGGCTGGAAATGGTTGACCTGTACCTGGTTGTCAACATGCTGGTCCTTGTCGACCAGGTAAAGGCCAAAGATATCCGCCATACAATTTTCCCCGTCTATATCCACGTAAATGTCATTGCGGATAAGACCTCCGTTGAGGACGGTCCCATGGGTGGACAGGCGGCTGTTCGATGCCTGATGGAACAGGGTAGTATTGATTACAGTTGATTTATCGTTGATATTCTGCAACTTGTAATGGTCAATCACGGCCCCCTCACCCAGAAAGACTTCGGTAATAGTATTGGTGAAGCTTGGCTGGTGGTTGAGGGAGTCGTCGCAGTGTACCAGCGTAAGCCGGCTGTTCTTTCCAACGACGAGCAGGTTGCGGTTCTGAAGGAACAGGTTCCGCGTGTAGTCGACCATGCTGACGAGTTGAATGGTCTGACCGGCGTTGACATTGTCAGGAACATAGATAAAGATCCCATCCTGTGCCAGGGCGTTGTTCAAGGCTTCCAGCCCGTTGCGGGATGTCTTCTCGATACGGTCGAAGCTTTCCTCCACAAGGTGAGGATATTGTTTCGCTGCCATAGCCATGCTGCCGATCACGATCCCGTCAGGTCGTGTTATCCATGCACCGTTTTCAGATAGATACCAGCCGTTGTACAGGGAAACCAGGAATGTGTTGAAATGGGGAATATTACAACGCAAGATACCGGATACGTCCATTTTGGACGCAGGTGCTTCCACGTCCAGGTCATAATCAACCGAGAGCGCCCGTTTCAGGTCCGTGTTGCGCCACCGTTCCATATGATCTCCCGGGAAGCCCATTTCAAGAAAACGATGAAAAGATCTCTCTCGTGCCTGTGAGATGAAAGGGGTATCATTCCGGCAGATGATATCCCGGTGCACCCGGAACTGTTCAGCCAGTTGTTCTTTCAGTGTCAGTGCTTTCAGGATCGGTTCCATGGAGGGAGCATCATTAATTTTTAAGCCACGCATAACCTTTTTCTTCCAGCTCAAGGGCCAGTTCCTTGCCACCGGATTTCACAATTCTGCCTTTATACAAAACATGCACAAAATCGGGGACGATGTATTCAAGCAACCGTTGGTAGTGGGTAATGACAATGATGGCATTCTCTTTTGACCGCATTCTGTTCACACCGTTGGCTACCACCTTCAGTGCGTCGATGTCCAGACCCGAGTCGGTTTCATCCAGGATGGCAAGGGTTGGTTCCAGCATGGCCATCTGGAAGATCTCATTTTTCTTCTTTTCTCCTCCCGAAAATCCTTCGTTCACCGACCGGTTGGTAAGTTTGGAGTCGATCCCCACGAGTTTTTTGTTCTCATCCATCTTTGCCAGGAACTCCGGTGCAGCTATTGGGCTCAGGCCACGGTATTTCCGCTGTTCATTGATGGCCGTCCGGATGAAATTCGTCATACTGACGCCAGGAATCTCGACAGGGTACTGGAAACCCAGGAAGAGACCTTCCGAGGCCCTTTCTTCCGGAGAGAGCGCGAGCAGGTCGCGTCCCCTGTAGGTGATCGAGCCTCCGGTGACGGTATAGGCGTCGTTGCCTGCGATCGCCCAGGCGAGCGTACTTTTACCCGTACCATTGGGCCCCATGATGGCATGCACCTCACCGGCTTTCACCTCCAGGTTGAGCCCGCTGATGATCTCCTTGTCCTGGATCGATACGTTCAAATCGTTTATGATCAACATACTGATAGTATTATTCATTTGATGAGCGATCAGCCCACACTTCCTTCCAGACTGATGGAAAGGAATTTCTGGGCCTCCACTGCAAATTCCATGGGAAGATGCCTGAGCACCTCCTTTGCATAACCATTGACAATCAGTCCGATGGCATTTTCGATGCTGATCCCCCGCTGCCGGCAATAGAACAGCTGATCATCGGATATTTTTGACGTTGTGGCTTCATGTTCAACGATCGCGGATTTATTTTCCACGTTGATGTACGGGAACGTATGTGCACCGCATTGGTCACCCAGCAGTAGGGAGTCACACTGGGAATAATTCCGTGCATTCTGTGCCCGCTTGATGATCTTCACCAGCCCCCTGTAACTGTTGTTGCTTTTACCGGCGGAGATCCCCTTGGATACGATCGTGCTCCTGGTATTGGAACCGATATGGATCATCTTGGTCCCTGTGTCGGCCTGCTGATGATGGTTGGTGACGGCAACCGAATAAAATTCGCCCGTGGAATGATCCCCCATCAGAATGACGCTCGGGTATTTCCAGGTGATGGCAGAGCCGGTCTCCACCTGTGTCCATGAAATCCTGGAATGGCTGCCCCTGCACATCCCCCGTTTGGTGACGAAATTATAGATCCCTCCTCTCCCCTCCTTGTCACCGGGGTACCAGTTTTGTACCGTCGAATATTTCACCGCCGCATCCTTCATGGCGATGATTTCCACCACCGCCGCATGAAGCTGGTTCTCATCGCGCATAGGTGCTGTGCAGCCTTCCATGTAACTGACATAGCTCCCTTCGTCCGCGATGATGAGGGTGCGCTCAAACTGGCCTGTTTTGGCCGCATTGATGCGGAAATAGGTCGACAGCTCAATGGGGCACCTGACTCCCTTGGGTATGTAGCAAAACGATCCGTCGCTGAAAACGGCCGTATTTAAGGCGGCAAAAAAATTGTCGTTGGGAGGGACCACCGAACCTATGTACTGCCTGACAAGGTCCGGGTGCCGTTGAACGGCTTCGCTGAAAGAACAGAAGATGATCCCCAGTTTCTCGAGGATTTCGGAAAACGTCGTTTTAACTGAAACGCTGTCAAACACGGCATCCACCGCCACACCTGTCAGCCTTTTCTGCTCCTCCAGTGAAATACCCAGCTTCTCAAAGGTCTTTAACAGCTCGGGATCCACCTCTTCCAGGCTCTGAAGCTCCTGTTTCTTCTTTGGGGCAGCATAATAATAGATATCCTGGTAGTCGACAGGCTGGTAGCTGAGATGGGCCCAGCGAGGTTCCGACATCCTCAGCCAATCATGGTAAGCCTTCAGTCGCATCTCCAGCAGAAATTCCGGCTCCTTCTTCCTAGCAGAAATGAAACGGATGACATCTTCATTCAAACCCTTAGGGGCCGTTTCCATTTCAATATCGGTAACAAACCCGTATTTGTACTCACTCTGGGTTATATGGTCAAGCAGGTTGTTCTGATCGTTTTCCATTCCTAATATAACTGTAATTCACTGCTCTGAATCCCCGGACTCACCAACCAAATTTCTTTTGACCGGCAAAGTTACGAAAATTTGCACTGCGTCATGTTAAAGCTTCATTATTAAACAATGCAGATCAGTAAATGTTTATATAAACCAGGTGGTCTGATAAGGAACACCCATTCGTATATCCGCTATCTTTGTACCCATCAATCATGTGGCAACCACCATGTTCGAAAACAGAAACAAACGGACAGAGCTTTCCGGGCTGGGAGAGTTTGGCCTGATACGGCACCTGACAAAGGATATCCATATTAAGAATAGCAGCACGCTCAAGGGAGTGGGTGACGATGCGGCGGTGCTGGATTACCAGGGCAGGAAGATCCTTGTTTCCACGGATCTGCTCATTGAAGGGATTCATTTCGATTTGACCTATACGCCACTGAAGCACTTAGGGTACAAGGCAGCTGTTGTCAATTTTTCGGATATTGCCGCCATGAATGCATTTCCTGAACAGCTGACGTTGAGCATTGCCGTTTCCAACCGCTTTTCGCTGGAGGCTCTCGATGAGATCTACTCCGGAATCTACCTGGCCTGTGAGCGGTACGGTGTCGATTTTATCGGAGGGGACACTTCTTCCAGCGTCACCGGACTGATGATGTCGCTGACAGTGCTGGGGGCAGCCAGCAAAGCTGACATCACCTACCGGGATACTGCCCGCATAGGAAACCTTGTCTGCGTTAGCGGCGACCTCGGCGGAGCATACATGGGCCTGCTGCTGCTCGAAAGAGAAAAAAAGGTCTTCAAGGCTGATCCCCTAGTCCGCCCTGACCTTGAAGGATACGATTACATCCTGCAGCGGCAGCTCAAACCGGAAGCCAGAGTGGACATTATCAGAAAACTCAGGGATCTTCGGATCAAACCCACCGCCATGATCGATATTTCGGACGGGCTGGCCTCAGAGATCCTTCACATCTGTACCGGATCGAAGACCGGCTGCTCCCTGTATGAAGAAAAGATCCCCATGGATCCTGCCACTATGCAGACATCCTATGAGATGGGCATCGATCCGACGGTCAGCGCCCTCAACGGCGGGGAAGATTATGAATTGCTTTTCACTATAGATATGAAGGATTACGAAAAGATCAAGGACGATCCGGATCTGTCAGTCATTGGCCATATCACGGATCAGTCGGGTGGGATGAACCTCATTACCAGGTCGGGAGGGCAGGTACCGTTGAAGGCACAGGGATGGGATGCGTTCTTTGAAAGGAGAGAGGAGAAAGGAGAAAGGAGAAAGGAGAAATGAAGCGGGTGGAGGATCCTTTGGCGCCCCTGATCCGTACGATGCCGGAAAAGCCCGGGATCTACCAGTATTTTGACCGGGAGGGACGGATCATCTATATCGGGAAGGCGAAGAACCTGAAAAAAAGGGTTTCTTCCTATTTCAACAAAGATGCTTCGCTGAGCGGCAAGGTACGGACCCTGGTAAAGAATATCGCCGACATCCAGCATTTGGTCGTGGATACGGAACTGGACGCCATCCTTCTGGAAAACAACCTCATCAAGAAACACCAGCCCAGGTACAACGTTCAATGGAAAGACGACAAGACCTTCCCGTGGATATGCATCAGGAATGAACGTTTCCCCAGAGTATATCCGACGCGTAACGTAGTGCAAGACGGATCCCAGTATTTTGGTCCCTACGGTTCGGTCAGGATGATGAAGACACTGCTGGAACTGATCAGGGCGCTCTATCCGCTGCGCAATTGTTCACTGCATCTGTCGGAGTCCAACATCGCAAGAAAAAAATTCAGGGTGTGTCTTGAGTACCATCTTGGAAACTGCAAGGGTCCCTGTGAGGGACTGCAGGGAGAAGACGAGTATCAGGACTCCATAACAGCAATCCGGGAGATTATCAAAGGGAACATCCACACGGTGATCATTCAGTTAAAAGAATTGATGAATGAATATGCCAGTCGGCTGGAATTTGAAAAAGCTCACCTTGTGAAGGAGAAGATCGCATTGCTGGAACGCTATCAGAGCAAGTCACTGGTGGTCAACCCGGCCATCCGGCATGCAGACGTATTTTCGATCGTGTCGGACGATCGTTACGGATACGTGAATTACATCAAAGTGGTGAATGGAGCCATTGTGCAGGCTCATACGATCGAGATACGGAAAAAACTGGATGAGGCTGATGCTGAGCTGCTGGCCCTGGCCATTGCTGATTTTCGTCAGCGTTTCAACAGCGACGCTACGGAAATGATCATACCGATGAAGGTGGAACTGGCGTACCCGGATGTGGTATTTACGGTTCCCCAGCGTGGCGACAAAAAAAAACTGCTTGAGTTGTCAGAAAGAAATGCCAGGTACCTCCAGGCAGAAAAAGAAAAACAACGCGAGCTGGTCGATCCTGAGCGTCATTCGCGCAGGATCCTTACTGTGCTGATGAATGACCTTCGGCTGAAAGAGGTGCCGGACCGTATTGAATGTTTTGATAATTCAAACATCCAGGGGAGTTATCCTGTTGCTGCCATGGTCGTGTTCAGGAACGGCAAGCCGGATAAGAAAGAGTACCGCCACTTCATTGTCAAATCGGTGGACGGACCTGATGATTATGCTTCCATGGAAGAGATCATCCACCGTCGATATAAAAGGGTACTCGAGGAAAAAGGTGAACTTCCCCAGTTGATCATCATCGACGGTGGAAAAGGACAGCTGAACGCAGCATTGAACAGCCTGGAAAAACTTGGGTTGAAAAACCGGATAGCCATCATCGGGATTGCCAAAAAGCTTGAGGAGATCTATTATCCTAACGACCCGCTCCCATTGTACCTGAACAAGAAGTCAGAAAGCCTCAAACTGATCCAGCAATTACGCAACGAAGCCCATCGTTTCGGCATAGCGCATCACCGCAGGCGAAGGGAAAAGGGTACATTGAAAACCGAGCTCACGCAGATCCCAGGTATTGGAGGCAAATATGCCCAGGGGCTGCTTAAACATTTCCGTTCGGTGGAGGGGGTTCGCAAAGCTTCACTGGAAGAGATCCAGAATACGATCGGCAGGAAGAAGGGGCAGGTGGTCTACGAGTATTTTAAAAACAAAAAGACCTGACCGCTTACGTTAAACAGTCAGGTCTTTGCGCTGTACAGGGATCGATCAGCCCTGAAGAGTGAATTTGATGGGCATGGTGAACTGGACCCTGACGGGTTTTCCACGCTGCTTGCCGGGATTCCATTTAGGCATCTTCTGAATGACGCGGATCGCTTCTTCGTCACATCCGCCGCCGATGCCTCTTAGGACGCGCACACCGCTGACAGATCCCGAAGGTTCAACAACGAATGTCATATACACTGTTCCCTGGATGCCGCTTTCCCTTGCCATTTGCGGGTATTCTATGTTTTCCTGCAGGAAACGTATCCTGGCTTCTTCCCCGCCCGGAAAGGAAGGGGATTCTTCCACAACGGTAAATATCTCAGCCTCAACGATCTCTTCATCTTCTATATCCACTGCAGACGGAGGGGGTGCCACAAATTCATCCATCTGGGTATTCTCGTCCGACTCAGCATCGATCATGATATCGTCATCAATGTTCACATCGTTATCGACAATCTCCAGGATGGTTGTCTGCGGAGGAGGGGTTGGTGCGGGTGGCTTGGCCTGCTCCTGCTCGGTTTGAATGATGACTTCTTCAATCACTTCAACATTGTCCCGAACAGATAATTCCAGTTTTTGACGTTCGTACTGCTTCCACTCAAATGCAAGCAGAACAATGGCCAGAACAACAATTAATCCGATCTGGGTGAAGAGTGATCTTTTGCTTTCGAGGTCAGCTTTTTCGGTTTTGCGCGGGTCCATAACTGTAGAATTAGTATTGTTTAACGTTCAGTCAGCCAAGGTACATCAATTTCTCATTATAACAACTTATTTTATAAGCTGAAAATGCATCAAATAGTGTGCCTGATCTGAGTTTGCCAACAAGAAAAAAACGGTCAGGCTTCAGTGATCATCCTGTACTTGTCGGCATCCAGTAGTTCATCCACTTCCGCAGGATTAGAAATCCTGATCTTCACTATCCAGCCGTCTCCGTAAGGATCTTTGTTGATCAACTCGGGCTGGTCCGACAGGGCCTCATTGAACTCCAGTATCTCGCCGGATACCGGCATAAAAATATCCGATACGGTTTTTACTGCTTCAATAGTACCGAAGGCTTCACCTTTCGTTAGTGACTCTCCCACCGTTTCCACTTCCAGAAACACGACATCACCCAGTTCACTCTGAGCAAAATCGGTGACTCCAATATACCCGTGCCCATTTTCTATTCTCAGCCATTCATGGTTTTCTGTAAATCTCAGGTTATCAGGTACTTTCATATAAATTAATGAATTTTAACAGTTTGGATGTCAAAATTAAAAAAATTGTTGGTTGATTGGTTGATGGAGGAAAAATATTTTATTCAGGCACAAAGGCACAGAGGCACAGAGAATTTTTATTGGGCGAGGGTGAAGCGGAGGCTGATACCGCCACGGGTGGTGGAGTTTTTGAACTGGTTGGAAGTGTATGGATTGTTGATGGTCGTTTCCAGGTAAAGGCGTATGGCCAGCTGCTGATTGATGTTGTAGTCGGCCGATGAATTGAGGGAGAAGATCTTCTGACCGGTGGAAACCAAATTGTACACCTCGTCGATGCGGCGGAGGATGGTTTTGTTCGACTTGATGGAGAAGTCAACCTTCAGGTTAAGATCGCTTTTCATCCTGGTTTTTTTACCGCCCCCACCGAGGGATGATATCATGAACTCCACGTCCATGATCCGGTATCCGAGCCCGACGATCACTTCATTGCTAGTGACCTCCGTCAGCTGATTGTTGACAAAGCTCAAAGAAAGGTTCCTTGATTTACGCAGCTCAAACCGCGTCAGCAGGTTGTTCATCCAGGTGAAATCCAGGGTGATCAGGGGAGAAAATTGTTCGTTGATCGTGATCTGTTCGATCCTGTATTCAGGGACATAATTGCCGGAAGCGTCGAGTGTGGAGGGATAACCGGGGAAGTTGGGATCCTCGCTGTAATCAAGATTGGTGACGAAGGAGGTGATGCTGTAGATCGAACGGTAGGTTGAGCTTATGCTGGCGTTCCGGATGATCTTCCTCAGTGACTCGATCCTGTTCAGTCCATTGTATGTCAATCTCCAGTTTGGATAGGGAATGACCGGAAAGGCATCCAGAAAGATCTTGCTGGAAGGTATATCGGCATAGGCAGCCAGGAACGCCGGGGTTAGAACGGCAGGCGAGGAAGGCCCGTAGCCCTTTGGATAGCCGGTGGAATCCACCACAGCGCCATTCCAGTTCGGATTTTCTTCCGCCAGGCGAAAAGCAATCTCCTTCCGGTTATCCAGAAATTGTTCAAAGACAGGGGACACATTATTCTTATCGTCCTTCGTAAAAGCAGTTTTGAGCATCCAGTACGACATGCTGAAGCTTCCTCTGTCGACCTGGGAGAATGAGTTGAAAAAACCAAAGGTATCCGCTTTAAAGTATTCCTCATGTCCGAACATTTGGTTCCATTCGCCCGTTACTTCCAACCGGAAGTCCCGAAAGGGTTCCACGTTGATCCGGTAGGTCAGATCAGTTGATTTCTGGGTAGAATAGGGTAAGTTGAGCAAGGGGCTGCTGGTGATCCACTGTTCATCCACTGCTTTGTACCGGATGTCTTTCTGGCTCCCGAAAACAAAGCCAAAACCGGGAGCCATCTTTTTCAGGTTAACACCAAACAAATTAGGTTCCGGAACAAACCCCGGGAACGTCGTACTATTGTCGAGGCCATAGTTCACGTTGATGTCCTTCACGCTGGTCAGCAGTTTGACAAGTCCAACGCCGATGATTTTGGCATAATTGATCTTTGGCTTGGTCTTCGTTGTATCTGAGCCATCTTCTATGCCCTCGTCCTTTTCGTCGGGTGTGGCAGGCTTTTTCTGCTGGCGCTGCGGCTGTCTGGATTTCTGGTCGATCTTCTTTATAAAACCGACCTTGTTATATAGGGTGGACATCCTGATCGTTGGATTCAGCTGGAGTATGGATGAGTTGGCAATAGAGTTTCCGTAGGTTGCCTGGACCGATTTGGCGGATGCTGTCCACCGGTATGTCCCGCTATAGCGTACCATAAGGGTGATCCAGTCAAGCAGGGGCAGTTTGTTGATGGGTACGTTGTAATTCAGGTTATACGTGTGATTAAAAGTATTCCTCGACCCGAATTTCCCGATCTCGTCCCAAACCTTCTGTTTATAATCATCCCAGTCAGGGGATTCCTTGTCGATCCTCCCGGACGGTTCAAAAATGAAGGCGTTGGTCGTGGAGGAGTAATCGAAACGAAGTGACCGTGTAAGGTCGTATTTGAAATCGAAAGCCCGTATCCAGTCCCATTTCTTGACATAGGTCGGTTCAATGATGATCAGGGCCAGGCTTTTATTGCGGAGCTTTTTCTCACTGTACTGGCGGTCCATCTCCGTACGGTAACTGAGCAATCTTGGTGAGAGGTACAGGTTAAAATCCTTGATGAGCGCCAGGTACTTGGATTTGATGCCAGAGAAGGGAGAAATGTTTTTCGGTTCAATGGAGTAGGTATATCCAAATCCACCGCGGTGCCGCTTCAGCTGGTCATAGTCTATGTCGGGGCTCCGGTTGAAGATCTCCTGGTAGGAATAAGTGAAATTGAAATTCTCAATATCCCAGAACTGAGCCTTTTTTCCCATCCCGACTCTTTCTTTCCTGACATTGACAAAATTAAGGTTCTTCCTTTTGGTGAATGTCTGGGATCTTACCTTCAGGGAATCTTTTTCCTGGCTGCTCAGGTTCTTGATTTCTTCCTTGTAAAGGATATCAGGATCGAGGGGATTGTACTGCGGATTGGATGACACCTGGGAATAGTCGAAATGCATGGGGATACGGATGCCGGTTTTTTCCGGGAAGAACTTACCGATGTCGATGTTGGTTGCGATATCCAGCTGGGTAGTGGTTTCCTTTTTCCGTTCGCTGACTTTCTTTTCAATGCTCCCGAATCCGGGGGTACTGTGGAGTCCGCCGACCATCACGTTTCCAAGGTCGGCAAGGTTTGCACTCAGGCGGCCGGTAGCGGCCCATCCTGCCTTATCGTCAAAGTCGGTGAGGCGGAGTTCGTTGATCCAAATCTCCGCACACTTGGGCAGTCCGTCGTCCTGGTCAGTCAGGCCGGTCTTTTTGGGGTTGCGGATACCGATCATCATGGCTTTCACGTCGCTGATGCTCGGGGTTCCCTGAATGGTGATCTTACGGTCGCCATCCCATACCACAAAGGGCTGAAGTGTGGAAAGGAGCTGCCCGTTATCGATGGCATCGTTTCGTTGCATCTTGGCATCTACGAGCTTCTGAAGCTCAAGGTCCAGCCGGTTCTCCTCCGGCCATATCAGATCGGGATCGGTTGTATACCAGGGTGTGAGCTTCAACGGGATCTCATATTCATAATAATTTTCAGTAAAATCAGCACCCAGACGGATGAAGAGCGTGAGGTCGCCGTCTTTCATGGTCTGATTGGGATCTGAATCTTCGGCGTGGATGAACATCTTAAGCCTTTTGTACTGGCGTATGTCAAAGGCAGTTGTTTTGTAAGCCGCTCTGGCGTCACCGTCGATGATGTTGCAGATATCAAGTACCATGGCCTGTTCATTCAGTTGCTGCAGGTTGGTGGTGGCCAGGTTAATTTCCCTTTCAATGCCAGGAGGGATGACATATGGAATGGGATTCCTGTCGCCGTTCTCTTCATAGCTGACGGTAGAGATATCGAAGGAGGTCTGGTTCTGGATATCATCGGGAATATATTCTCCGGGATACAGCAGGTTATATTTATACCGGCGCCATTCACCCCGGACCAGTTCCAGGGTAGCGAAGCGGAGGACGATATCCTCATCAAATTCGCTGAGCAGCATACGCATGAAGCGGATGGACTGGAAATCCTGGATGTTGCCGATCACACGTTCGGGGCTGGTCACCGGAATCTTGAACTGATACCATGTGATGTTGCTCTTTTTCCCATTCTCAAGTTCAATATTGTACACATCACGGCGGTCAGTAATGTAGTTTTCCCCAACTTCCAGTGAAGTGGAGTCGATGTTGACCACATATTCATAATACCGTTCTGTTTCGTTCAGCGTATTGTCGTTGTTGATATCCTCAACGTTGGGCAACTGGGTTGCCGAGGTCGGATAATTTTCCTGATTCTGCTGGTCGCTCGGCGAGTTCCCGTCCGGCTGGCTGAAACGTTTATACCTTTCAAGGATGCTTTCATATTTTGCATTGTTGTCAAAATCACTGCCCCTGAAGTAATGGTAGTCATCGGCCGAGGGATCGTTGTAAGCGTTTTCATAGGCCGGGGTATTGGTGGTGTTGAACAGGTTGAGGATCCTGTTGAGGTAACTGCCTTCGAAGAAGGTCCTTTCGTCAACGGTTCGAAGTCCGTCATATCCCACATCCTGATAGGGGCGGGACCCGGTCGTATTGTCGAATGAATTGACCAGTGCCTGGAGGGAAGGCACCCTGCCCCAGTTGGTGGTATCCACGTTTTTCACCTCCTCATCGATGGGAAGGCCATTTTCGTAACTTTTCCTGGAGTCTTTCAGCAGGTCTTCGGAGATATCTCCCAGATGGAAGATCAGCTTACCGCCCTTACCGCTGTTGGGAGAGCCCTCGGCAAAGGGGTCCATGAGCCAGAACTCGATGTATTCAACGTTGGTGGACTCGAAGTCCGTAGTTTCAATTTTTCTCATAATACCGGCCCAACGGGATCCGGGATCCTTGAGGGTTCCGTCGCTGTTGATACCTGAGGAATAGCTGGTGGGCTCCACATCGTAATTGTAGGGTCCTCTCAGTGACGGGTAATAGGCCAGGTTGAAGACCGCGAGGTTCACCGGCTGGTTGTTGGGGGGGTCGACGTTGGGGAATACTTCACGTTCAGGGACGTACCGGACATAATGATTTGAAAGTTCATCTTTGTTGATGTTCGGTGGTCTGAGGGTACCGGATTCCTGATAAAAAAGGGGATCGATGATGTACCAGGCCAGCAGGGCCCTGTTGTAGCCATACTGAAGGTTGTTGTTGAGGGTACCTTCGGGGAACCTGAAGGGGTCCTGGGGGGTGCTGGACATGAACCATGTGATGTAGTTCTTCATGTCAATGGTTGATTTGGCACCCTCAAAGTCGTCGATATACGAAGTGCCTGCCTGTCCGATGGCTTTGGAGTGGCCCGGCAGGAACTGTGCAAATTCCCCTTCAAAGGCAACCCGGGATGGTGCCTTTGTTGAGAAGAAGGGCAGCTTGTCGACCAGTGTGGTCAGGAATCCCCATTCCTTTTCATAGATCATATCTAAACCCCAGAGCGTATTGGAGATGGGATCATCACCGTAGTTCGTCTTCTGGGTAAGAGGCCGTTCACGCAGGTTAAGGATCGTACCTCCCAGGGAAAGGTTCTGGTTGACCAGGTAATCCACATGGGCTCCCACCATCCGCTGGGTCTGGATGTTGAACATTTTATTGCTCTCCATGGAGATATTGATGGGCGTACCTGAATTGAGGATCCCCTCGTTGATGATCCGGACGCGGCCAAGGGTGTAATCAACGGTGTAATCAACATTTTCCGTCAGGGGTATTCCTCCGGCGGTGACCACGACCGATCCCTGGGGGACATTCAGCGCATTCAGGGAGATCTCGGATCCGGAGGAGGATTTGTACATCCCGTCGAGGCTGAACTTGTTCTTCTCAGGATACTGCTGGGCGTTGTACTTGGTGAGACGGTACAGTGAGTCGTACGCATACTTGTCGGCAAGTTCGGTCTGATCCCCGAATTGACGACGAAGATAACTGCCGAAAGGCTCCAGAACGGTAAAGAAGATCCTGCCGTTGGAGGATTGGATGGTCCCTCCCTTGGTTACTGCATTGTCGATGTAATCAAAGACTCCGTCGCCAGGGGGATTGAGGTTTGGATCCAGGTTGTCTAGGTTCAGGACCTGGATCAGCGGGACACCTTTAATGTTTTCCGGTCCTTCGGTCAGATAACCTGTAGGCACACTGTTCTCGTTTCCGGAGTAAAGGATGTTCAGTACGAAATCGTTGCTGTTGACCTGATATGCACCGATGGCATATACGTTTTTCATCATCAGGTCCCACATGGGAAGTTTGGTGCTAATGGCGGTGCTTTTGAGCATTTTCACCATCAGGCAGCCGGGAGGGCTGATACCCTGGTCGGACAGTTCGCCCACCTGAAAAACACTGTCGATCCCGATCACCGTATACTGGAACGCCACTGCCAGCACCTGGTCGGCGTTGAGGGTGGTGTTAAGCGATATGAATCCCAGCTTGCTGTTGAAATTGAACTCGTTATTTCTGAGCTTGCGTGCGCTTTCCACTTTTTCGTAGTCGACACCGGAAATGAAACCAGCGGGATGAAGGTTCAGGTAGTCGCTCACCACGTTGATGTTTCTGACGGAGTTCGAGTCCAGCAGCGAGAGCAGGTTGTTGGACGTATTGGAAGGATAGCCTGAGGGATTATTACCAGGCAGGATGGAACTGTTCGCCGGAGCATATTCTCCCAGGTCGGTAAAAGCAATGATATTCCGGTTCTCTTCCACGGGTGCGCCTATGTTGGTGATCCATACTTCGAGTTTAGTGATATTGATATCGGAGGTAATCACCGGGAGGCTTGCAAGGCCCTCCTCATAATGATCACGGAAGTACTGCGCCAGGAAAAAATGTCTGTTCTCCTCATATTCATCGGCCGTGACATTATAGATGGTGGTCTGGGCACCTCCTTCCACCGTCACGCTGGTGGTTTCGCTCTTTTGCTCAGAATATACCGCCGTCACGGTGGCACGTCCGAATTTAAGCTGTGTTTTCAAACCGAAAAGGCTCTGGCTTCCGGTGATCAGTGTACTGTTGAGGGGCAGGGTGACGTCACCGGCTTCGATCAGCTGAAGGATCTCGTCTTCTTTGCCTTCATAGCGCAGCTTCAGCTTGTTTTCAAAATCAAAGGAGGCTTCGGTGTTGTAATTGGTGTTGAATTCGATCTTGTCGCCGATCTTTGCCACCACGTTCATCTGGATCTTTTCATCGAAATCGAAGTTGGTTGTCCGTCGCTGTCTGACACTGAGGGCAGGATCCTCCCGGCGGTTGGAGAGCACCCCGAAGATCAGTTCCGCTGAACCCTGGGGCCTGATGTCGATCGTGTTGCTTCCGAAGATCCGGTCAAACGCTTCCCCTCCCAGGTGTATCTGTGGAATCAACCCTGTACGACGTGCGGAGTGTGTCGCCACGGATCGTTCGTTCCAGTATTGTTCGAGGGACTGCCGCATGTCGAATTCACGGTACTCATCGTAACTCATGGGTACCGGTGTGCGGTAATCCAGATTGCCAATTTTTTTCCGTATGAGGTACTGATGGTTATCGTAATCATATTCCACGGAGGTGGAAACGGCTGAGGGGGTCTTCAGGTAAAGCGGATTTACGTAGGAAGGTTCTATGCCCGGATAACCTGCATCGTCATGAAACGGATATGGTAATCCTTTGCCGGTGGTGTCGCTGCCCTGAATGCTATCCGGCCGGATGACAAACCAGGATGGAGACATGGTTTTGGCACCATCGGCTGGCATAAAATTCAAACCAAGCAACAGAATAAAAAGGGTGACTGTATATTTCACAAACCTATCTAACCGCACAAAACAACGATATCATTTGGTCATACAATGAAAACACTGATTTTACAACAACTTGAGGGCCTGCCGGATCAATTCTTCGACCGGCATTGTTTTGGGCTTTCCAAGGTTCAACCGGGGATCGTTTAAAATTTTATCCAATGTCTTGTCAGCCAATTTCTTGTTGAAGCCCAGCATGATCAATCCTGATAACGCAGCATCCCTGTTGGTATTGTACGCATAATCCATTATTTCTTTGCCTGTTTCCCCTCTGGAGAGCTTATCTTTCAGATCGACCACGATCCGCTGCGCAGTTTTCGTTCCGATTCCTTTAATGGACTGCAGAAGAGCGATATGATTACTGACAATGGCATCGGTGAGCTCGGCCGTGGAAAGGGAAGAAAGGATTAGTCGCGCCGTGTTGGCGCCAATCCCTGACACGGTGATCAGTTCGCGGAACAGACGGCGTTCTTCCTGATCCCAGAATCCGTAGAGCAGCAGTGCATCTTCACGCACTACCAGGTGGGTGTAAAGCCTGCACTCGTTCAGATCCTTGATGTTGGAATAGGTCTGGAGGGATATGTTCAGAAAATAACCGATTCCATGACTTTCCAGAACAACATAGGCAGGAGATGCATCCGTCACTCTTCCTTCTATAAAGGCGTACATAGATTGAATTTCAGTCCGTTGGCGAAAACAGGGTGCAAAAATACAATTTTTATTGAATCAACAACACGGATCACTCATCCGCCAACAGCATTGCGAGTGATTCTTTCGGGAATAAAAAAATGTGGACTGTTTGAATGCACAACCGAAATGTTTGTAGTTTTGTGTTAATTTATTAACAATAAAACATCGAATCTATGGATCCCAAAATTCGCAAAGATGCATTGTCGTATCATATGCTTGGAAGGCCAGGAAAGCTGGAGGTTATTCCTACAAAACCGTATTCGACTCAACGTGATCTGTCGTTGGCTTATACCCCGGGTGTAGCTGAGCCCTGTCTGGAGATACAGAAAAACCCGGACGATATCTATAAATACACAGCGAAAGGTAACCTGGTGGCCGTTATCTCGAATGGTACGGCGGTGCTGGGCCTGGGCGATATCGGGGCCGACGCGGGCAAACCGGTCATGGAAGGGAAAGGGCTCCTTTTCAAGGTTTTTGCTGACATCGATGTTTTTGACATAGAGATCGACACAAAAGACATTGACAAGTTTGTGGAAGCAGTGATCCTGATTGCTCCAACCTTTGGCGGCATCAACCTGGAAGATGTAAAAGCACCGGAGTGTTTCGAGATCGAGGACCGGATCAAAGAAGCGCTGGATATACCTGTGATGCACGATGACCAGCATGGCACGGCCATCATCACCTCTGCCGGGCTGTTGAATGCCGTTGAGCTTACAGGCAAGAACCTCTCTGATGTGAAAATCGTCATCAACGGTGCGGGGGCTGCCGCCATTTCCTGTACACGTCTTTACATCAAACTGGGGGTTAAAAGAGAGAACATTATCATGTTCGACAGCAAGGGTGTTCTGCATAAGGACCGCAGGGACCTGAACAAGATAAAACAGCAATTCACCACTGACCTGAACATTCATTCACTTGAAGAGGCACTTGTCGGAGCGGACATGTTCCTGGGATTATCCGTTGCAGGGGTGCTGAAGAAAGAGTACCTGAAAAAGATGGCCCCCCATCCGATCGTCTTTGCCCTGGCCAATCCGGTACCGGAGATCCTGTATGATGAAGCCTGTTCAACGCGGGATGATATCATCATGGCCACAGGGCGTTCCGATTACCCGAACCAGGTGAACAATGTGCTGGGATTCCCCTTCATTTTCAGGGGTGCCATGGATGTCAGGGCCACCAAGATCAACGACGAAATGAAACTGGCTGCTGCAAAGGCGCTTGCCGACCTGGCAAAGGAGCCCGTACCCGAGGAGGTGAACCTGGCCTACCATGCTCACAATCTGAGCTTTGGCAAGGATTATATCATACCAAAGGCGCTGGATCCGCGTCTGATCATGCGGGTCGCACCCGCTGTTGCGAAAGCGGCCATGGAAAGCGGAGTTGCTCGTCAACCAATCACCGATTGGGATGCCTATCTTGATGAGCTGGGTAAACGGCTGGGGTTTGCCAACCCCGTGATAAGGCATATCAAGGGCAAAGCGAAAAAAGATCCCAAGCGGGTGGTCTTCGCCGAAGCGGAGAACTATAAGATCCTGAAAGCAGCTGAGATCGTGGTATCTGAAGAACTGGCCCATCCGATCCTTCTGGGTGACCGTCAGGTCATCGAAAAAATCATCGAAGAAAATGCACTAGACCTGCGTGATATCGAGATCATCAATCCAAAGGCACCAGAAGAGAGCGAACGGCTGGAGAAGTTTGCACTAAATTATTTTCAGAAGATGCAACGCAGGGGTGTAACCCTGAACGTTGCCCGGGAGATAATGCATCACCGTAACTATTTCGCTCCCATGCTGGTCGAACACGGTTACGCCGACGCCATGATCTCGGGCCTGACCCGAAACTACCCCGACACCCTGAACCCTGTACTCGACATTATCGGAAAGAAACAGGGAGCCGAACTGGTTTCGGGAATGTATATCATCAATGCAAAAGAACAACCCTATTTCTTTGCAGATTGTACGGTGAATAAAAATCCGACCAAGGAGCAGCTGATCGAGATTACCCTGCAAACGATCTATGCTGTGCAACAACTCAACATCACTCCAAGAGTGGCTTTTGTATCGTATTCAAATTTCGGTTCCAACACAGGAAGGATCCCGATCATGCAACGGGAAGCGATTGAAATCCTCCACAGGGATTATCCCGATCTGATCGTGGATGGTGAAATGCAGGCCAATTACGCCTTGAACAACGAAATCCTGAAGGAGGACTTCCCGTTTTCAAAACTGGTCAGCGGACCTGCCAACATACTCATTTTCCCGTACCTGACTGCCGGGAACATTGCCTATAAACTGATGCAGGAAATCGGGAAATTTGAAGTGATCGGGCCCATCCTTAACGGGCTTAGAAAGTCGGTCCATATTTTGCAAATGGGGACATCGGTATCCGAGATTGTAAATATGGTGACCGTTGCCGTTGTTGATGCACAATGTGTCGAACAAGCCGAAAAAGGTCAGAAAAAATGCTAAATATCCTATGAATTTACCTATATTTGTTCGTTCATAGGATTTCGCGGGTTTATCCCCTGAACAGCTGTATTTCAAACCTTAATCTCATCTCTTTATGGATAAAATCAGCATCATCGGTGCCGGTAATGTAGGTGCTACGGTAGCGAATGTGATTGCGCACAAGGATCTCACAAGGGAGGTGGTCCTGGTGGATATTAAACAGGGAATGGCGGAGGGGAAAGCCCTGGATATCTGGCAGACATCTTCCATCATGGACTTTAACACGCGTGTGGTCGGTGTGACCAATGATTATATCCGGACGAAAGGTTCTGGGGTGGTGGTCATCACATCAGGTCTTCCGCGTAAGCCGGGAATGTCGCGTGATGACCTCATCAAGACCAATGCGGTCATTGTCAAGGAAGTGACGGAAAAAGCCGTTAAATACTCGCCGGAGGCGATCATCATCGTGGTTTCGAATCCCCTGGATGTAATGACCTATTGCGCCTACCTTGCAGCCAACAAACCTCCGCAGAGGGTGTTCGGAATGGCCGGCATTCTGGATACAGGCCGTTACAGGGCATTCGTCGCAGAAGCACTGAATTTTTCACCGAAAGATATCCTGTCGCTCTCCCTGGGTGGCCACGGCGACCATATGGTACCCCTGCCGCGGTATACTTCCGTGAACGGGATTCCAATAGAACAATTGCTCGACAGGGACACCATCAACAGGATCGTTGAAAGGACAAGGAAGGGCGGCGGAGAGGTAGTTGAACTGCTGGGGACATCGGCATGGTACGCACCAGGAGCCGCGGCAGCCCAGATGGTGGAGGCCATTGTGGACGACCAAAAAAGGATCTTCCCCTGCTGCGCCTACCTCCAGGGTGAATACGGATTGAAAGATATTTATATGGGCGTTCCCGTGATGCTGGGGAAACATGGCGTGGAACGGATCATCGAGATTGAGCTCAACAAGGAAGAGAAAGCCTTGTTGATGGAGTCGGCCAACTCGGTCAAACAGGTGATGGATGTGCTCGACAATATGAAGTTGTTTGAATACAATGAATGAAAACCCTTGTTGTTTTAACGGGCGCCGGTATCAGCGCCGAAAGCGGCCTGCACACCTTCAGAGACCAGGGGGGACTCTGGCATAATTACCGTATTGAAGATGTAGCCACTCCTGAGGCCTGGCAGCAGGATCCAACCAGGGTACTGGCATTCTATAACGAGAGGCGTAAGCAACTCATTGAAGCAAAGCCCAATAATGCGCATTTAGCCCTGGCAGCCCTTGAAAAAAAATACGTTGTCAGGATCATCACCCAGAATATCGACGACCTGCATGAGCGCGGCGGCTCCACCCATATTTTGCATCTTCACGGAGAGTTAAGGAAGGCAAGAAGCACGGCTGATCCTGACCTTGTGTATGACATCAGCGGGTGGGAACTGAACATGGGAGACCTTTGCGAGAAAGGATCCCAGCTGAGGCCCCATGTAGTCTGGTTTGGAGAGGCGGTGCCACTCATCGAAGATGCTTCGGAAATAGTGTCGTCTGCTGATCTGCTGATGATCATCGGCACATCCATGGTCGTTTACCCCGCAGCCGGCCTGGTGAATTATGCCAGGTACGGCATTCCCATCTATTACATTGATCCTCAGCCTAGTCCCATACGCTGGCTGAAAAATGTTACGGTCATCCCCCGTAAAGCAGGCGACGGCGTGCCGGCACTGGTAAAAGAACTTCTTGAGAATAAAGAACAATGCAATGAACCAGAATGAAGATAAAAAGTACCGGGAAATACTGCAACGAACCCAGTCGTTCTGTGCAAGGGACGAAAAATGCCTCAGGCAGGTCAGGCAGAAGCTGACCTTCTGGGGTGCAACAGCCTCCCAGGCAGAGGATATCCTGCAGTATTTAACGGATGAGAACTTCATCAACGAAGAGCGTTTTGCCAGGGAATTCGCCAGGGGAAAATTCCGGATCAACAAATGGGGTAAGGTGAAAATAGCCATCGAACTGATGCGTTTACATATTCCTGAAGAATCGATCCGGAACGGACTGGATGCGATCGATCCGGATGACTATGTTTCCCAGCTGAGAAAGATCCTTCTCCAGCGTTCAAAATCACTGAATGAATCAAATCCTGAGGTTGCCAGAAAGAAATTGGCTACCTTTGCCCTGGGGAAGGGATTTGAGGGAGAGTTGGTATGGGGAGTTGTGAGAGAGGAATTTTGAGAGGAGAGAGGAGAAATAGATATACGAAGTTTAAGGAATAAAGAATCATGGTTACGATAGAACAGATCAAAGAGCTAGAGAAGAGGCTGGAAGCCCTGAGGAGGTATCTTTGACATTGATGTCAAGAAATTGCAGACCAAAGAAGAAGAAAAACTAACGCATGAGCCTGATTTCTGGGAGGATCCCAAAATGGCAGAGGCTGTTTTGAGATCCATCCGGGATAAAAAAGAATGGACGCTTGCCTTCGACAGAACCAAGGCTCATTTTGATGATCTGATGGTCATCTATGAATTCTTTGAAGCAGGTGAGAGCACGGAGAGCGAACTGGATGCTCAGTATACCACATGCTTGAAAGCCATTGATGACATGGAATTCATGAAAATGCTCAGCGGGGAGGAAGACCGGCTCAATGCCATTTTGTCGATCAACCCCGGGGCAGGAGGAACTGAAAGTCAGGACTGGGCGCAGATGCTCATGCGCATGTACATCCGGTGGGGAGAACGGCATAACTACAAGATCAAGGAACTGGACTACCAGGAAGGTGATGTGGCAGGGCTGAAATCGGTTTCCATTGAATTTGACGGAGAATTTGCCTACGGCTATCTCAAGGGGGAGAATGGCGTCCACCGTCTTGTCAGGATCTCCCCTTTTGATTCGAACAGCCGTCGGCACACTTCATTTGCATCGGTGTATGCCTATCCCGTTGTGGATGAGAATATCCAGATAGACATCAATCCGGCTGACATCACATGGGATTTTTTCCGGTCAAGCGGACCAGGAGGGCAAAATGTGAATAAAGTCGAAACGGCGGTCAGGCTCAGGCATAAAAGCGGGATCATCATCGAATGTCAGGAAACCCGCTCTCAGCTTCAGAATAAAGATAAAGCCCTCCAGATGCTTCGCTCACAGCTTTATGAGATCGAACTGAGGAAGAAAAAGGAGGAACAGGCCAAAATCGAGGGATCAAAAAAGAAGATCGAATGGGGTTCTCAGATCCGGAGCTATGTGATGCAACCATATAAACTGGTGAAAGATCTGCGCACCGGGTATGAAACAGGCAATGTCCAGGCAGTCATGGATGGCGAGATTGATGAGTTCATCAAGGCGTACCTGATGGAGTTCTAGAACAGTCGGCTGTCGGCAAAAGGCAGAAGAACAATTGAACAAATGAACAATTTAACAATTTGACAATTTAACAGTTTAACAGTTTAACAGTTTAACAATTGAATCAGGATTTATCATGAAGACACGAATTGAAAAAGACACAATGGGCACTGTGGAGGTTCCTGCCGACAGGTACTGGGGTGCACAGACACAACGGTCAAAAGACAACTTTAAAATTGGTACGGGAACCATGCCCATCGAGATCATTAGGGCATTTGCGATACTGAAAAAGGCGGCTGCACTGGCCAATTTTGATCTGGGAGTGCTTCCGGCCGAAAAAAAGGACCTGATCTGCCAGGTATGTGATGAGATCTACGAAGGTAAACTGGATGACCATTTTCCGCTGGTGATATGGCAAACCGGTTCAGGGACGCAGTCGAACATGAACGTGAATGAAGTCATCGGCAACAGGGCGCATGTTTTAAATGGCGGCGTACTGGGTGAAGGACAGCGGTTCATCCATCCAAACGACGATGTGAACAAATCGCAGTCATCCAACGACACGTTTCCGACAGCCATGCACATTGCCGGCTATAAGATGGTAGTGGAGACCACCATCCCCGGCGTCGAAAAGCTGCGCGATGCACTTGCCGGGAAAGCGGAAGAATTCAAGAATATTGTCAAGACGGGCCGTACGCACCTGATGGATGCGACGCCGCTGACACTCGGGCAGGAATTTTCAGGATACGCATCGCAGCTGGATCACGGTTTGAAAACCTTGAAAAACACATTACCCCATCTTCAGGAACTGGCTCTGGGAGGTACTGCTGTGGGAACCGGCATCAACACGCCCAAGGGATACGCTGAACTGGTTGCCAGAAAGATCGCCGAACTCTCGGGACATCCGTTCATCACAGCACCGAACAAATTTGAGGCCCTCTCAGCCCATGATGCCATGGTGGAAACGTCGGGAGCGCTGAAGACCCTTGCCGTAAGTCTAATGCACATCGCCAGCAACATTCGTCTGCTTTCCTCCGGGCCGCGTTGCGGTTACAGCGAGATCATCCTTCCGGCCAACGAACCGGGATCCTCGATCATGCCGGGAAAAGTGAATCCCACGCAGCCGGAAGCGCTCACCATGGTTTGCGCCCAGGTCCTTGGAAACGATGTCGCCATCAACATCGGAGGGACGCACGGGCACTTCCAGCTCAATGTGTTCAAGCCGGTCATGATCGCCAATCTTCTGCAGTCAGCAAGGCTGCTGGGCGACGCATGCATATCGTTCACCGACCACTGCGTGGTTGACATCCAGCCCAACATGCCGTACATCCAAAAGAACCTTGAGAACTCACTGATGCTCGTCACTGCACTGAACACACATATCGGGTATGACAATTCCGCGAAGATCGCAAAGAAAGCGCATACCGAGAACAAAACGCTGCGCGAGGCGGCCATTGAACTAGGACTTGTGACGGAGGAACAGTTCCGGGAGTGGGTTGATCCTGCGAAAATGATATGAGAGAGGAGAAAGGAGAGAGGAGAAATAGAATACAATTAAATACATTTTTCATCGCGTAGCGATGACATGTCGGTAGTAGATGTATTGTTAACGATTGTATTTTCTCTTTCGGTAAAAAATCCACAATAGGATCAGGCCGGTGAAGGTCAGGCCGCGAAGGAACCAAGTTTTTTGTTGATCGATCCTGAATGCCGGGGGGTTGGACGGGATCGTTTCCTTATAGCGTGCCACGGGATTCAGATAAAAGGTGGTACCGTCGGGGTAAGCGATTTCCGTTCGGATATAGGGATCAGAGGCCTGTATCGTATAAGCTGCTATGGAAGAATTGGCTTGCCTTGATTTGACGATCCCGCCCCCACTGATGAACCTGAATTCCGCCGCTGATGAATCCATTTCAACCAGCAGGGTATCACCCTGCAACTGTACTTTTCTCAGGCGCGGCAGGTGTTGATGCCTCAACGCTTTTTGCTCCATAGTCTCTCCCAGGGGCCTGGGTATTTCTGCTCCATAGGATTGCCCTTTTTTGAGGGAAGCGATGATCTGGGACGAATGGTTGAGCGGGGAATGGATCATCGTGCAGAACTGTCCGACTTCGTCAGGATTGGATACGTCATGTGCATCGTCGTTGGCCAGAATGGTAACATAACGTCCGGCCGATAGGGCTGTATCCCAGTGCCCGATTGATTTCCGGAAGCCATTGAGTGCTTCAATGCCATCGTAATTCGACAGCCATTTCACCTCTTCCGCAGGATAATCCCTGGTGAATTCCGGATGGGCAATATACACCAGATCACTGGAAGCTCTCAAACGGTTAAGGATCTGTTGTTTATGATGAAGGTTCTGGAATAGGGGGTAATCGTTCCAGATGACCTTGTGGGCACCGATCAGCACATGATGGTTCTTTTCAAATCCATAACCATGTTCATAGACCGGGATGAAGCCGGGTTGGTCAGAGCCCCAGGTATTGATCTTCTGGTAGTCAGAGATGGCAATGATATCATATCCAAGCTGTCTGTACACATCGAAGATCAGTTCGTTCGAATTTTTACGTCCGTCGGTGATGCCTCCCCAGGCTTTGGACTGGACCTGAAAATTACCTTTGCGCCATACCGCGGAGTCGATGTTCTGGTAGGGATTATACAATTTATTGCCGGAAAAGGACGCTGGTTCGGAAAATTTAAAGACCGGGCACATCAGGTGGTGAAGGATCAGGATCCCAATGGCCAGAATCAGGAGATAAAGAATAGGTTTACCGATAAGTGATATGATGTTGCGCATATGAGCCTTTTCTTGAGAGGAGAGAGGAGAAAGGAGAAAGGAGAGATAAATAATGAAATATCTCTCCTTTCTCCTTTCTCATTTCTTACAACGGTATGTTCCCATGCTTTTTCGGGGGATTGGATTTGCTTTTATTCTGCGTCATCTCCAGGGCCTGGATGAGTTTGAATCGGGTTTCCCTGGGGAGGATGATCTCATCGATGTAGCCCAGTTCGGCTGCTTTGTATGGGCTGGCGAAGGTCTTCTTATAATCTTCGACAGCAGCAGCCTTCTCCTCGTCGGAGAGGCGGTCACGAAAGATGATGTTCACAGCGCCTTCAGGTCCCATGACAGCAATTTCTGCCGAGGGGTAGGCAAAATTCATGTCGGCGCCGATATGTTTGCTCGACATAACGTCATAGGCACCTCCATAGGCCTTGCGTGTGATGACAGTGATTTTGGGGACGGTTGCCTCACAGAATGCGTACAGGAGTTTAGAGCCGTGCTTGATGATGCCTCCGAATTCCTGGGCGGTCCCTGGCAGGAAGCCCGGCACATCCACAAACGTGATGAGGGGGATGTTGAATGCATCACAGAACCTTACAAACCGTGCTCCCTTGACGGAAGAGTTGATGTCCAGTACACCGGCCAGGTTTTCAGGCTGGTTGGCCACAATGCCGACGGGACGACCTCCCAGACGGGAAAATCCGACGATGATGTTCTGTGCATAGTACGGCATGACCTCAAAGAAATGGTAATCATCCACTACGGTCCTGATGATCTCCTTCATGTCGTATGGAGTTCTGGAATCAACGGGGATGAATTTCTGGAGCCGCTCATCCTCCCGGTGGATATCGTCGGTACAGGGTTTCAGGGGGGGGTCTTCCATGTTGTTGGAAGGCAGGAAGGTCATCAGTTCGCGGATCATCATCATGCATTGTTCGTCGTTCTCGGCTACAAAATGAGCCACACCGCTCTTGGTGTTGTGTGTCATGGCGCCGCCGAGCTCATCCTTGGTAACTTCTTCGTGTGTGACGGCTTTGATCACATCGGGGCCGGTGACGAACATATAACTGGAGTCTTTCACCATAAAAATGAAATCCGTCATGGCTGGAGAATAAACGGCCCCCCCTGCGCACGGGCCCAGGATCGCTGAGATCTGCGGGATCACGCCTGATCCCATCACGTTGAGATAAAATATATCGGCGTATCCTCCCAAGCTTTCCACCCCTTCCTGTATCCGGGCACCCCCTGAGTCGTTCAGACCGATCACCGGAGCACCCACCTTCATGGCATGTTGTACGATCTTCACGATCTTATCGGCATTGGCGCTGCTCAGCGTGCCTCCGAAAACAGTAAAATCCTGGGCAAACACGAATACAAGTCTCCCCTCGATCCTGCCATATCCGGAAACGACGCCGTCTCCCAGTATTTTATTCTTATCCATCCCAAAGTCGGTGGCACGATGGGTCACGAACTTATCCATCTCGACGAACGTGCCCGCGTCCAGCAGATCCTGGATCCTTTCCCTGGCTGTTTTCCGGCCGGCCTGATGCTGCCTGTCGATCCGCTCTTTTCCCCCACCCTGTTCAGCCAGTATGTTCCGTATCTCCAGCTGTTTGTATTTTTCTTCGTGTGATGCCATAGGGTTCTGTTTTTGGTTGCAGGTTGCAGGCTACAGGTTACAGGTTGCAGGTTTGGAATTAACTTGAAACCTGAAACTTGAAACCTGCAACTATTCAAGCAGTATCAGCGTCTGGTTCCCGTCCACCGTCGCTCCTTCCTTCACCAGGATATCTTTCACCACGCCATCTTTTTTTGCCTTGAACTCACTTTCCATCTTCATGGCAGATACAATGATCAGGGTCTGTCCCGGTTTGACCCGGAATCCTACTTTGACAGGGATACTGACCACCTTTCCCGGCATCGGGGAGAAGATCCTGTTTCCGGCTTCGCCGAACTGGCTTTTTTCCCTGCTTCGGAGATATTTTGTCTCCGCATCCACAATCTCCACATCATAGGATCTCAGGTAGGTGTTCACCGTATATTTCCTGCCTACTCCGTTCCGGATCAGCTCAAGATTATAGGAACGGTTGTTCAGCAGGATGGAGTAGATGCCTTCTTCTACCATGACAAGGTCCAGCTCATAGATTTTATCATCCACGGCAATTTTTATCTGGTTGCCTTCCTGATAGATGAGTTCTACGGTTGCCGAACGTTTACCAAGATTTACTTCATAGGGCATAGGTTGTACAGCTTTATATTCGCTGAATGCCTTTTTTTCGTCCGAAGTCTTTCCATTTAGTGAAGGATGACACTGCGGGCGGACTCAGGCTGACTTTTTTCAACTTTGTCAGATAATCGATAAATGCCGTGATGATGGCAACGTCTTCGCATTGCAGATCACATCGTTCGGTTTCAAGCAGTTCGTTCTTATGATCTTCAATAAAATGGGTAGTGTATTTTCCATTTTTAAAGTCGGCATTCTCCATGATCCGTTCGAGGAACTTGATGGTCGTTTTAATGCCCGTGATCTTATAGGCCAGCAGGGCTCTCCGCATCCTTCGAATAGCTTCATCGCGGTCGGTACCCCAAACGATCAGCTTGGAGATCAGGGGATCGTAATAATGTGGTATTTCGTATCCTTCATAAACATATCCGTCGTGCCGTATGCCCAGTCCGAGAGGTTCGGTCATATGCAGGATCAGGCCGGGGCTGGGCATGAAGTTATTATCAGGGTCTTCGGCGCATATACGGCATTCGATGGCATGTCCATTCTGCCGCAGTTCTTCCTGTTTTAGCGAGAGAGGTTCCCCAACGGCAATTTTAATCTGTTCTTTCACCAAATCGACGCTGACCACCTGTTCGGTGATCGGGTGTTCCACCTGCAGGCGGGTATTCATCTCAAGGAAGTAGTAATTCAGGTCATCATCAACGATAAATTCGATAGTGCCGGCGCCCTGGTAGTTGACCGCTTTGGCTGCGGCAACCGCATGATGGCCCATTTCTTCCCTTATCCGGGGATTCATCAGGGGGGACGGTGTTTCTTCCACCACTTTCTGATGACGACGCTGGATGGAACATTCCCTTTCAAAAAGATGGATCGCGTTGCCGAGCGAGTCGGCCAGGATCTGGAATTCGATATGGTGAGGATTGTTGATGTATTTTTCAATATAAATCGTATCATCACCGAAGGCAGCCTTTGCCTCCGACCGGGCGGCGCGCACGGCAGCCATAAGGTCGGCCTCATAATGGACGAGTCGCATCCCTTTTCCACCACCTCCCGCAGAAGCTTTGATCATGACGGGAAGCCCCAACTCCCTGGCGATGCGGCGTGCATCCTGAGTGTTCTGGATCACCTCGGATGTACCGGGGATTACCGGTATACCACTGGTGATCATTGTTTTACGAGCTGTCAGCTTGTCGCCCATGGTGGCGATGGAATAAGGGGAGGGACCTATGAAGATGATCCCTTCGTTCTGGCACCGTTCTGAAAATGTGGCATTCTCCGACAAAAAACCATAACCCGGGTGGATGGCATCAACGCCGGCACGCTTGGCCACTGCGATGATCTTATCGATATTCAGGTAACTCTCAACGGAAGGCGGCGGTCCGATGCAGTATGCTTCGTCGGCGTACCTGACGTGCATCGATTTGCGATCGGCCTCCGAAAAGACAGCCACGGAACGGATATCCATCTCCCGACATGACCTCATTACCCTGACAGCAATCTCTCCGCGGTTGGCAACAAGAACTTTTTTTATCATAAATGATCTTTACACAAGCAAAGTGAGCAAAGATATAAAAAAAACCACGGACAAATCAAGTGGTGATAAATTACCTGATTATCCGTGATTTATCAATTCAAATGATCTGTTTCTCAAGGAAGTGTCAGTCGCAACGTGACTATCCGGTCACGAATGAACAGAGTAATGGCACAGTTAGGTATATTGAACGTATAAAAATTGGTAATTTAAATTGGGATGACCAGGGGCTGCGAAATAGATTGCGGAGAAATTTCTCAAATAAGGGGACTCAATATTTATCTTATATTTGTTAAACAATCATTGAATAACGTTCAAAAAAGGGAGGATGAAGTAACCTTCTATGAAGAACAGCTCTATGACGACTCGCATCGAGTTCAGTGATGAACGCTTCCGTATCATTTTCAACAATACCTATTCCTGGGATAACTGGATCAGCAACGATGGTGTGCTGTTGTGGGTCAATCTGGCAGTTGAAAAATTCATCGGATTTACAGTTGAAGAATGCCATCAAATCGCTGAATTTCCCTTTTGTTTGATATCCCCGGAAGAGAAGACCATCAAGCGCCGGAAGATCCGTAAAAAGCTGCGTGCCGGCAAACCTGCCGAGAACATTGAGCTGAAGATTATCCGCAAAGACCGGAGCACGGCCTGGATGCTGAGCACCTGGAAACCGGTAATCAGTGACCAGAACGAACGGATCGGTACCTGGATCACGTTTCATGATATCACCCAGCTGAAAAATGCGGAGGTATTGCTCAAATCGGCTGTGGAGAAGCTCAAATCAACCAACCTCAAACTCAAGCATGCACGAAAAAAAGCAGAGGATGCCACCGAAGCTCAAAGTATATTTCTCTCCAATACCAGCCATGAGATCCGTACCCCCATGAACGTGATCACAGGGGTGACCGAGCTGTTGAAACAAACATCCCTTAACACGCATCAGAGCCAACTGGTATCGGTCATCGAACAGTCGACAAGTCACCTGTTGCGGATCATCAATGATGTGCTGGATATTTCGAAGATGGAATCAGGGGAACTGGTCTTCGAAAAGATCCCTTTTCTTCCAAAGCATGCGCTCTCCGAAGTAACCTCCAGCCTGAAAAACGAAGCGGAGAAGAAAGGACTGCATTTTGAGACCGTCGTTTCGCAGTCGCTGGATGAAATGGTTGTTAAGGGGGACCCGGTCCGTTTTAAGCAAATTCTTTTCAATCTTGCCGACAATGCGATCAAGTTCACGGACAACGGGACGGTCCGTATCACCCTGCAGCTGGTCCGGAGAAAAGGCCGGCAGGTGACGTTGTCAACGGAGGTAAGTGATACCGGCATCGGGATTTCTCCCGAACAGCAAAAGCTCATCTTTCAACGCTTTGTTCAGGGAGATGCCAGCACGACCCGCAAATACGGAGGGACGGGCCTGGGTCTTGCCATTGTGCAACAGCTCACTGTACAAATGGGAGGGAACATTCAGGTTGATAGTGTTCCTGGTAAAAGCACTGTATTTTCTGTTGTCCTGCCTTTTCAAACCGTAACACGGAAGCCTTCCGCTCCGGCGATGCAACTAGGACAGCAATTCAAACTTCAGGATGTACATGTCCTCGTTGCAGAAGATAATACATTTAACCAGCTGATTATGAAGAGTTTTCTCGAAGAAATTAATTGCACCGTCGATTTGGCGGCCAATGGCTGGGAAGTACTCGAAAAAGTCAGTAAAACCTCCTATGACCTTATCATGATGGATATCCAAATGCCGGGTTTGGATGGAGTGGAAACTACCTGTCACATAAGAAACAGCCCCGAGGAACGGATCAGGGACATACCGATCATTGCAGTCACTGCCAATGTCCTGAAGAAAAAAGTGGCTGAGTACCTCCGTGCCGGGATGAATGATTACCTGTTCAAGCCGTTGAACCCATTCGATGTACATGAGAAGATCAAACAGCACGTCGATCCGGCCAGGATAAAGACCCGGCCGGAACAGCCAATGATCGATGTTTCCAGGATCAGGAAAATCGCAGGAGCGGACGATGGTTTTTTCAGGAATACCTTACAGCTCTTCCAGAAGAACCTTGAATCACTCCAGGGCGACCTTCTGCCCCTGATCCATTCGGGGGATGGTCCCGAGGCCGCCAGCCTGGTTCACCGTGTCAAGCCATCGGTCGCTTACCTGGGATGGGATGATCTGTATGATCAGCTTGAAGTACTGGAAAAGAAACTGAAATCCGGTGCTGATCGACAGGCGACTATATCGCTGGCTGAAAGAATCGTTGGAAGGGTAAAGGAACTTATTCCGGAAATTACGGGTATGTTAGAGGAGAGAGGAGAAAGGAGAGAGGAGAAATGAGAAATATCTCTCTCCTCTCTCCTCTCAAAGCATCATCTTCTTTGCCAACACCGAAAACGCCTCCTCAACATTCTCCCCGGTCCTGGCGCTGGTCAGGAGAACATGCCATCCCCTGTTCTGTAAGGTTTCGATGGTAATGTGTGGAATTTGCCAATCCTGTAAAAGATCAGCTTTATTGATCAGGGCAATGAACGGTACTTCGCCCAGCAATTCCTGTGTGGTCTGGCAGAGGGATTCGGCAACGCTGAACGTTTCGGGCCGGGTACCATCCATCACAAGCAAAAAGCCGGCAGAACCCTTTATATATTGTTTAGGAACATCCAGGAAATAATCTTTCCCCTGAATATCCCAGATCATCAACATGAGGTCCCTGTCATCCACCGTTACTACTTTTTTGTCCACCTTCACTCCGATGGTGGTCAGGTACTTCTCAGAAAACTGACTGTAAACAAATTGTCTGACCAGGCTGGTTTTTCCCACGGCATATGCACCGATCAGGCTTACCTTTTTCTTAATCATACTACCATACTGTCACCCCTACGGGGTTAGATATTTGTACAAAGATTGAATCCCTATAGGGTTATGGAATTGGTTTTTATTTCTCCTCTTTTCTCTCAATTTTAACTGTCACTGTCCTTTTAGCATCAATCACATCTTCCTCTTTTTCAATTCCTTTCACAACAAACACCTCTTCTGGCAATCCTGCCCTGATCATTCTGTCGGCCACATGTTGTGCCCGCTGCTGACTGATCCGGCGGTTGCCCGGAAAATCCCCCGTTGAGTCAGCCATTCCCTGAATGACCACGATGATCGACTGGCCGAGTGCAGAAGTCTGGTTCAGCAGGTCCCGGACCATTCCGGTAAGCCGGTCCGCCTGCCGGATCTGTCCGACCGGCAGCTGTGTCTGTCCGACCGGGAAAAGCAACTGTTCAGCCTCAATCCAGTCGACCAGGCCCAACATCAATACCCAATTTTCATTGATCAGATGATCGGTATTAAAAAAGCCAACGCTCCAGAATCCTTTCAATCGTTCCCTGGCATTTCCGATCCACTGTGCAGATGCTTTTCCGGACGCATAGAGCGTATCGTTTGAAATACGCAGGGAGACTGTCGGAGGAGGATCCAGCAATTCGATAGTGCGTTGCTGAACAAAAGGCTCGTGTTGGGCCAGGTATCTTTCCCAGCGGAAGGTCACCCTATCCGGATGGATGCGATGGCGTTCCAGCAGCGGGGCCGGGTCTTGTGAAAGAGGGTCACGGAGTCCTTCCACGAACCGGCTTTGACCTTTTTTCCAGTGGTCAGTGACGATAATACCCGGCAAAGCCTTGAGTTCGGTCATAAAACGGTTCCACCGGATATTCCGGTCCGTAGCCCGGACAATAAAATAGCCACTTACCAGGAATGCCAGTGCCAATAAAATCAATCCTGCAAACGACCGCTTTTTTTTCTTACCGGTTATTCCTTCACGTTCGCAGCAGTGCAAAAGCTCTTCTTCGACCGGTGCAAACACTCCGGCATCTCCCTGAAATGAGGTCAGTTCACGGGCATATTTACCATGGATCCTTTCCAGGGTGACTATCATTTCATCCCTTATCCGGGGAGGAGGGACACCGGTGACCACGGCTACCAGCAAGGCCTGGGGTCCGCTTTCCACCCACAGGTTCAGATCGCCTACCTGAATGGTTCCCAGCTGATCGGTCTGCTCTAGCTGAAAGGAATCCTGCACAAAATCCTGCACCGCTTTCATCATTCCGCTGACCATGTCACTATCCTTTTCTGAATCGTCTTCAAACATGGATACGTGCTGGAGCAACAGGCCTGTTTCACGATGAATGAGGAACAGATGCCTGATCTGATAAGCGAGGTTTTGGAGCAGGACAATTTCAGCATACGGTTTACCGGTGATCAGCGCCTGCATCCTCCATTTTACTGCCTTTAGTGAGAAACTATGCTCCAGGGTCTGATTGATCGAAAGGATCATTTTACGCAAGGCATCGGATATGGCTTTACGTATAGCCGGTCCCATGACAGGGAAGAGGGCGTCGGCCAGCGGCGTTGGATTTTTTGCCACGCTCGAATGGATGGCATCTTCCACCACAGGGGTGATCGCCTGAAGAAAAGTCTTATCCGTCCTTTCCCTTACGACTGAGGAATGCTCCTGATGAGAAAATTTAACTTGGTCGACCTGGGTCATTCATCTCATTATTATTCCCTGGTGTTCTCTTCCTTTCGATTGCTGAGGGTGTAGGCCATCTCGGTAAGCATAGCGGCAAGGGTGTTCCGGTCCATTTTTGCTAGCTGAATCTCTGCAAGCTGTTTTTTTAGCTCGAGTTTCATCTCCATGAGCGAGTCCTGGAACTCCTTGCTGGTATTCTTCAACTGCTGGAGAAACACATCACGCATTTCACGCATGGTGGTTGCCTGCTCTTCGCTGTTCTTATGCAGCTGCTTCAGCAAATCATCCACGTCCTTCCTGAGCTTCTCTGTCTCCGAACATCTGTCAGCATGCTCTTTCTTCATTTCGCCAATCAATGACTGGAACTCCTGCTTGGCGTACAATTCCAGGGCTTCCCCTTTGGTGGTGAGTTCTTTGTTGAGTGACCTGAAACTGTTGTTCATGCGCTCTTCCAGGGAGTTGAACCGCTCTTCGTATTCCGACATGTTATTTCCAAAAAGGATATCCCTGATCTTGGAAATGCGCTCGGTCTCAGGATCAACATTCAGCCTATCCGCCTGTTTATTGGGTTTGCTTTCTTTGTCAGTCATGGTTTCGGTATGGATTACGAATTTAATGTCATTGTTCGTCCATTATACTAGGTAAATCATTAAATGATTCAATTGCAGACCTCAAATTTATATTGTTAAACAAAGATATATTTATTGAGACAATATTGACACAAAAAAACAACTTTTACAAGCTGTTTTATTATTTTTGCCTGCAACCTCGCCTACCCCTATCTATGCTCAGGATACTTGTTGTTGAAGATGATGAATCCATGAAGGCGGTTATTACCCGCTTGCTCCAGAAGGATGAATATGAAGTCTCACCGCTTCCACCGGACTGGAAACTGAAAAACTCATATCCCGTTTTGTCCCGCACCTTATACTGCTCGACTTTTACCTACCGGATACCGATGGTCTTCATTTGATGAATAAAATCAAAGCGAGGTATCCCGAAGTTATTGTCATCATCATGACCGCCAGGGGCAATATCACCAATGCTGTGGAGTCGATGAAGCAGGGTGCTTATGATTTTGTGGAAAAATCCGGGGACCTTGACCGGTTGGTGTTACTTGTCAAGCGAGCGATGTATACGTTAAAGTTAAAGGAAGAGGTGAGGGATCTCCGCAACCGGTTGGAGGTTGGTCAGGAAAGAGAAAAGTGGATCGGTGAGAGTTCCGCTTCACGGAAGATCCTTTCGCAGATCGATCTGGTGGCAAGGACTAGTATATCGGTGCTGGTGGTAGGAGAGACCGGGACCGGTAAAGAGCTGGTGGCCAGGATGATTCATGAAAGAAGCTCGCTGTCGGAGCAAGTTTTCGTTCCTGTGGATTGCGGTGCAATTCCTGATACACTTTTTGAGAGTGAAATGTTTGGACATGAGAAAGGTTCCTTCACAGGAGCCATCAGTCATAAGGTGGGTAAATTTGAGCAGGCTTCCGGGGGTACTCTTTTCATGGATGAGATATCCAATATGCCGTTGCCGCTCCAAGCCAAACTTTTACGGTCGATCCAGGAGAAAAAGATCATCCGTGTGGGAGGCCGCAAGGCGATCGATACCCATGTCAGGATCATTTCGGCCAGTAACAGGGATATCCAAAAGCTCGTCCAGTCAGGTGAATTCAAGGATGACCTGTACTTCCGTATCAACGAGTTCACCATCCATATTCCACCGTTGAGGGAGCGTCCGGAGGATATTATCCCATTGGCATGGAAGTACCTGAATGATGCACAGGCTGAGTTCTCCAAACGGATCGATGGGTTCACGCCTCATGCCTTAACAGTGATAATGAATTACCATTGGCCCGGAAATGTAAGGGAGCTCAGGAATACGATCCGTAAAGCGGTGCTCATCAGTGAATCCGACATGGTCGACGTTCCCCAGTTGATGATACGGTCGCAGGGTGAATCCATTTCTGTGGGGCGCGAAGGAATCGTTGCGTACAGGAATCTCACCCAGATAACCGAGGACGCGAGGATCAAGGCGATTGAGGATGCTTTGCAACGATCGGCCGGGAACAAAACCGAGGCAGCCAAACAATTGGGTATCAGCCGCAGGCAGCTCTACCGTGAGATGGAAAGATATAAACTCTCGCTGTGAAAGATCGGCTTTCATTTCTGATTCAGTATTCAGTATTTCGTATTGATGATTTATTTAACCTGAATTATTCACAAAAATGAAAAAAAGAGGGAGGGAAATTTGGTTATCTCATTGGTAATCAATACCTTTGAGGTGTTAAAACTTAAAAACCCTCCCATGAATAAAGGTAAAAATAAAAATAAAATTAGCGGTGAAAATTTTTCACAAATATCCTCATCCACCTTGTTTAATCTGACAGAATTAGGAAAGAAGAAGGTGGAAGTTAGCTTTAGCCTTGAAGAAACCTCAAACGATGGAGGATTACTGTTGTTGAATGAAGTAGACCATCAGATTGGACTGATTGACCGGATATCGGGATGTATAAACGATGTGCGCCACCAGGGTTATGTCAAACACCGTATCGATTCCATGCTCCGTCAACGGATCATGCAGATTGCGGCAGGATACGAAGACGCTAATGACTGCAACGCCTTAAAGGACGATGGTATTCTGAAGCTATGTGCCCATCGGGAGCAACCCCTGGCCAGTCAGCCAACGATGTGCCGGTTAGAAAATCTGCCGGGGAAAAGGGAATTGTACCGGATGGCAAAAGCCTTTATCGACCATTTCATTGACTCGTATGAATCCCCTCCCGGTATCATTATCCTGGACTGTGATGACACAAACAGTTACACATACGGGCAGCAGGAGCTGGCATTGTTCAATACGTATTACGGCGATAGTTGTTATATGCCATTGCACATCTACGAGGGCTTGTCGGGAAAGTTGATAAACACCCTGTTAAAACCAGGGCGAAGAAGCAAAAGCCTGAATGTGTTTGGTATTTTACAAAGGATCATCGCCTATCTGCGTGAGTATTGGCCCGATACCATGATCATTGTGCGGGGCGACAGTCATTTTTGTTCAAAGGAATTGATGGATTGGGCTCATGATTTACCTAGGGTTGAGGTCATTATATGAACAGGGTTACTGTGCACGGGGAGCTATGGAGCTAAGAATAAAAGACCACAAAACCTATCTGCTTTCAGACCGGATGTCATGCAGCAGCTTTGGGGCCAACCAGTTCTGGCTTTTCCTGCACTCGGCGGCTTATGTGCTGATTCATACTTTGCAAAGCAAGCTGCTCAAAGGAACCGAATACGGCCATGCTACCATGAAAACCATACAGCTCAAATTGTTAAAAGTGTCTGCCAGGGTGAAAGTCTTAAAAACCAAAGTGCACATTGAGCTCCCGGTGGAATTTTATAGTAAATGGGCCTTTGAACAATCCTTGGGAATGTTCAAGGCAATGAGAAATTAGCTGGCACCTTGAATAATGTTCGCTCTTTGTTTAGTTATTCATTGATTATCAAGACCCCAGGTTTGATAACCACAAACTTAAAGGGTAAATTATGTCCGTAGCTTTAAGCCGGCAGTGAAAAAAACAGACACTGGTTGTGTTTTGTGCGGAATTTGAGGGCAATAGCTAAATGGTGAGAGCAGGATAGAGTGAATTTGTTCGAAATTTTAGATTTATGAATTAATCAGGCTAGATTGCTTCGAAATGCTATCTATGATAGCCCCTGTGATCTGAAGTCAGATGGTCATTTTGACCGGATATTTCAGGTTTACACAATGAAGTGTTTTACAGAGCTGCTTTTACCCGATAACGATCCGGCTGGTCAAAGAATGCCATGGAACAGAATCCTGCATGCACAAACGCCGAATGCACAACATCTGCCTGAATATGCATGCGGTCCCCTTTGTAGTACCGTCTCGTTTCATTATCAATGGTCACATCCACTATCCCTTCCAGCACAACTTCCCATTGTTCGGCATGCGAATGGGTAGGAACAGGGGTATCCTGTTCAAATGACATGAACACGATCTGAAAATTGTCGCCCTGGGCAATATAGACATGCAGTCCCTCCATGGGGATGTCTGCCTGTGGAAGTCGTAGTATTGGGTTTGGGAACGGAAAAGATTTCATAATGTGTTGATTTTAAACGACATGCAGAACAATTTCAAATTCGTGTAAATAGTCTGTATTTATAGCCTTTTGTGTTAAGGTAGGATCATTTCTCCAGCCCCATCTTCTTGAGCAGAGCGATGAACCCAGGATCTGAACGAAGGCTATCCCAGAATGGTTCTGTTTTAATCCTGGTAAGTCGGGGATCTCTTTCCTGATATGCTATTTCGAACCATTCATATATTTTATTCCTGTCATTAAGTCCATAATAAACAATTGCTATGTCAAATGCAACTGTATATTCTTGTTTTCTGAAATCGAACAGATCATTCAAAACCTGTATTGCATCGTTTTTATACCCTTCTCGAGCGTAGGCGAAACCAAATTGTTTGTATTCATTAAAATTAAGTAATCGCTATGGTGTTTTATAATATAGCAGCACAACATTTGTGTATATGCATTGAATTTATTTTCAATTTATTAGTACCTCAATTGAATATACACACCCAAATTTTAAGGTGTATGTACAATTAATACTTTGATGAAACCCATATAAAAGGAATCCCTTATTTTCATTTACTCAAAATGTTTGAGACTGAATTAAAAAGTAATTGTCGATAATTTGATATTTAAAACTTAAAGCCCAAAGTTAAGAGAAGATCAGGAAAGGATAAGCTATTATTGATGAACTACGGGACTTATTTTATGAAATACCTGTAGATCATCAGCCCGACAGCTTCACGCTCAGCACCCTCATGGCAAGACACTTAACCTGCACTCGGGAAAGGATGAACTATGTGATCGGGGCAGGACTGAGGGAAAAGCAGAGCGATGATTTTGTCATCTACACTACACCAGGATGTCTTTTATAGCAGGAAAAAATTATTTAACCGTAACTTAACAAATCTCAAAATTAATATAACAATAATTTAACAGCATTCTGTCAATACTAAGCCTTATTTTGTAACCCATGGACATCCCGGTATGTCATGGATTGTGGAATTTCAATTAAAAACATCAAATGAATGTACCTAAAAGCATCGTAGTGCAAATACTTCATGATTATTCATCACATAAACCTCAGACGCCATGCTTGTTCGCTCCCATCATTTTAAAGGATTAAGACTCTTCGTTTTCTTCATGCTAAGCCTTTCAGTACCTTCCATTCTTCAAGGCAGCCACACGACCGGTTTTTTGAATGACAAAACCCGTCTATCCCTGAGAGAAATTGATAATCGCCATACTCCATTTAATGCAAATAATAGGTCGCAGTTTGCTAATACGGATAGTGATACACTTATATGCTTGCCGCTGGATATTAATCTGGTTATCAGGGAATATCAGGACAAAACCACTGATACGGTCTTTGTTTGCGTATACGACACCATCTCCATCATTTCAGGTTATGGTGGTCCGCTTGAATTACTGTATCAATGGAGCAATGGTTCATCCGGTCATGAAGTGACATTATATACGACAGGCGTTGGTATGGATATTCAAACAGTCTGGCTTGATGTAACTGATCCTCAGTCTGGATGTACATATTCCGACACATTGACTGTAGTCTATCAGTTTGGATCTTGTACAGGGATCATTGGATACCAGGAAACACAATCCGTAACGATCTTCCCGAATCCTGCCCATGATATTTTATCGGTTGAATATCCCACTGATGCAAATCCGGTGCAACTGCTCGTTATCAATGTCAACGGACAAGTCGTTCATAACGAGTCTCTAGTAAATAAACGTGACAGTATTGATCCGATCCGGCTTGATCTTCACTTTCTTCCCAGAGGAATCTATTTGGTCAAACTGATCAGCGAAAAAGGACTTTATGCCGGGAAGATTCTTCTGGATTGACATTCCGGACCAAATCCTGCCAATCATTTCGGACTAACTGCTGCCACCAGAAGTACTTGAGAAGATTAAAATCCATATATCTTCCCAGCAAGGTTCTTCACCTCAAAACATACCCTGTGACCTCGTTTTAGACCGCTACAGAGACTCATTATATGCAAGAATATCAATCTTACATTTAAGGGCTAAAATGTCCTGGATATGTTTCAGGACTACGAGAAGGGTAAACTGATGTTTTGGTTACCTGAAATACGCTGAGTTGCTATTTTACTTATTACAATGGTCGCTTATGATATCCTTTAACGATTTTTCGACAGCAAAGTAACTTTATGTAGAAATTTTACATGATAATCGGAATAATATGGGGAGCTAATGTATTCATTTTTGATATATCACAAAGATAAGCATTGCGCATGACTGCTTATGGTGCGTTCGTGCTATTTAAAAGTTTTTTCAAATATAATTGGATCAACTTGCCTTTCTAAAAGTATTGTTAGTTTTGATATTTCTCCTTCCTTATTCTGGATAAATACTGCTGGTCTGTTCCAAACATCAATGTTTCCCAAGGTATGTCTTGATCTGTATAGAATTGCTCTAAAAGCATCATAATTAGTTGATCCTTAATAATTATTAACATATTGATTGTTAATAAATTATGTTCTTTAAAATGGTTGAGTGTGTCAGGATTTTGCGTAAATTGGTTCAAAATCCTGAAAATCATGTTAAAAAAATT
>JAQUQD010000003.1 GCA_028716265.1 Bacteroidales bacterium
AGAGGTGCTTCAGTATGAGGTGGACGAGATCTATGCTACGTGCCTTGCCTATGTGGCGGAAGCCCGCAAGATTCCCGTAGAAAAGGTGGACAGCATCGCCCAGGGACGCGTCTGGAGCGGTACGGATGCCAAACGCATCGGCCTGATCGACCAGTTCGGGGGACTGGATGACGCCATCAAGCTGGCTTCCGAAATGGCCAACATTACCGACTACAAGGTGGTGTCCCTTCCAAAACAAAAAGATCCTTTCCAACAAATAATGGATGAGCTGATGGGAAAAGATACAGAGACCAGGATCCAAAAAGAGATCGGTGAGTTCTATCCTTATTACCGCATCTGGAAAGAGATCTATGCCATGAAAGGTATTCAGGCGCGAATGCCCTGTCAGTTACAGATCAAATAAACCATAAGACATTCATGTACAATAAGTTATCACTAATTCTGATTTGCCTGGCATTTCATTTCGGGATGGCTGCACAGCAACAGCTTGAGAATGCAGGTTTCGAAAACTGGGAATTTGTAAACCTTCCCAAGGATGAACCTACCGACTGGAGTTCAATAAAGACATCAGATAATCCCATAACGAACAACGCCGCCCCGATGGTCTGGGATCAATCAACTGATGCCCATTCGGGGAATTATTCTGTCAAATTGCTGAACATATCCACCTTTGGGGTTGTAGCCACGGGTACCCTCACCAACGGAAGGGTTCATGCAGATTTCAATCCCGACAGCGGTTATGTTTACACACAACCCGACAGTTCCCAATGGAACACAGTTTTTACATCCAGACCCGACAGCCTCACCGGATGGTACAAGTACTACTCTGTAAGTAACGATCACGGAGGCATCCGGGCTGTCCTTCACGTCGGGGAGGCATCTCTTCCGGAACGCCAAACCCATGACAACTGGATTGCGGAAGCCAATTTTTCAATGCCCGCCGAGACAAAGGATACATGGACACGTTTCACGGTCCCGTTCACCTATTTCTCCGATGACACTCCCGAGTACATCCTGGTCGTCATCAAAGCCGGGAATGGCACCGATGCGGTGGCAGACAGCTATACCCTGGTGGATGACCTGCAGCTGATCTATAACAACTCCGGGAGTATCCCGTCGGAAGACCGGAACAATATCACCTTTTACCAGTTCAACAGGATCGTGCACTTCCAAAATTGTTCACCCGGGATGTTCGATGAAGCCATATTCCTGCTGGTGGACATCACCGGGCAGATGGTCTTCGAAAAACAGGGCCTGGCACCTGCCATGACGATCGCGGCCAGCATACCGTCGGGGATTTATATCGGCAGCATCGTTTACCGGAATGGCGTCGTTTCAAAGAAAATGTACCTCGAATAATGAATTAACTGGTTTCTTTCATGGGGTTCTTCTACAAGGTTAACAAAACTGCCCTGCTGCTGCCCCTGCTGATACTGTTATGTCAGACACTTGCCCTTGCCCAGGAGAAAGGTGTTTTCAGCGGGAAAGTTTTTGACGGGCAAACCGGTGAGACCCTGGTCGGGGCAAACATCATCCTGCGTTCGGATCCCACGGTGGGGGCCGCTTCCGACCTCCAGGGCAAATTCAGCATGGCACTGGATCCCGGCACCTATATGTTTATGGTCAATTTTACGGGCATGAAATCCGACACGCTCACCATCGTGCTCAAGCCGGGTCAGACGGTGGAGAGGAGGATCATCCTTCAGCCTTATGCCAGTGAATTACAGGGGATCGAGATCAAGGTGGGTAAGTACGAAAAACGGTATGAAGACCTTACCGTTTCCATGGAAGTGATCAAGTCAAGCACGATCGAGAACAGAAATACGCGCACTATTGAAACCGCGCTGGATCAGACGCCCGGGCTGAATATCCTCGATGGTGAGGCACAGATCCGGGGCGGCAGCGGATTCACCTTCGGAGTGGGAAGCAAGGTAGGCGTTTTTGTCGACGACATGCCCATGCTTACCGGAGATGCGGGCCGGTCGCTGTGGGACCTTATTCCCGTAGAAAACATCGAACAGGTGGAAATCATCAAAGGTGCTTCCTCCGTTCTCTCCGGCGCCTCCGCCCTGAGCGGGGCCATCTATATCCGGACGGCGTATCCCAAACTGAAACCCCTTACCAGGGTGAATGTCTATTCGGGATTGTATACACCCCCAAAAGACAGATCCTATAAATGGTGGTCCGATTATCCTTACATAGCCGGGGCGAACTTCCTGCACTCGCACATGTTCGGCAACCTGGATGTGGTGGTCGGGGGACAGGTGAATTTTGACCACGGGTACATCGGAGCACCCCATCCGAACCAATGGGTGATCGACACCGTGAGCAACTTTTCCGATAAACAGATGGCTGCCAGCCAGTACCGCATGAACTTCATGCTGCGTTACCGCGCAAAAAAAACCCAGGGACTCAACTATGGACTGAATGGCAATATCATTCAGAACAACACCAACATGGTCATGGCCTGGCTCGACGACACGTCGGGATTTTTCAGGGCCTATCCGGGCTCGGCCGTCCTGCAGAATATGTTCAGTTTCTTCCTGGATCCCTTTTTCAATTACTATACGCAGACCGGGATAAAGCACTCGCTCAAGGCCCGCATATTCCACTTGAACAACATCATGTCGAATGATCAGTCAACCCGACAGACCGTGATCACCGGAGATTATCAGTTCCGCAGAAAATATGAATTCCTGAAAGGGCTGGAATTCATCGGGGGACTGACAGGCTCACACACCACTTCACACGCGAAGATGTACGGAGGATCGGGCTCTCCTGACAATACACTGATGAATCTTTCGGGGTATATTCAACTGGACAAAAATATCCTGGAAACCATCAACCTGTCCTTTGGAGCCCGACTGGAATATTTCAGCCTGAATGACACGGTAACCGACACCAAGGGCATCTTCAGGCTGGGAGGCACCATCAAACTGCTGCAGGAAACCTACCTCCGTGCTTCTTTCGGCCAGGGCTACCGGTATCCGACCATTGCCGAACGTTTCATCCGGACATCCATGGGTGCTATCGCCGTTTTCGAAAACCCGGATCTGGTTCCTGAAACAAGCTGGAACGCAGAGCTCGGTATCAAGCAAGGGCTGAAGTTCGGGAAATACTATGGATTCCTTGACATAGCCGTATTTCAGCAGGAATACAAGAATACGATCGAGTACCTGTTTGGATTCTGGGATCCGGAGTTCACCTTTGCAGTCGCCGGATTCAGGTTCCTGAACACGGGCAAATCACGCATCACAGGCATCGACATATCCCAAACCGGCATGGCGAAGATCTCCAGGAACATGCAGCTGAACACCGTCGTCGGGTATAACTACATCGTCCCCATGGCTCTTGAGCCCGACTATGTTTTCGCACACGACTACAATCCCGGAGGCAATACAGCGTTCAGTTACATATCCACCAGCGTGGATCCTTCGCGAGATATTCTCAAATACCGTTTCCTGCATACCCTGAAATGTGACCTGGAATGGAGGTACCTGGGATGGGCGGCAGGCATCAGCATCAAGTACTTCAGTAAGATCGAGAACCTGGACAAGGCCATTGCTGATTTCGAACAGGCCACGATCAATTCGGGCGGAACCTTGCAGCCCATCCTTTACATGGATTATTTCTACCATCATAATAACGTGAATTTCGTGGTGGATGGACGTCTCAGCTACCTGTTCAGCGACAGGCACAAGATTGCCCTGATCATGAATAATGTGACAAACAGGACGTATTCGCTCCGGCCCCTGAAGGCAGAAGAAATGCGAAGCATGATCCTGCAGTATTCGCTGAAACTGTGACCGGGACAGTAACGCCTATTCGTCCATCAATCTGGTGGATTCCTCGTCCACCCAGGTGCAGATGAGCTTTATCTGTTCCTTTGTAAGTTTACGGTCCGGATAGTACGACAGATATTTTTCAGGGGGCATGCTGCCATCGGTGATCTCAGAGCAAATCTCATCCATCTTACCAGCCTTCCGGACAACCGTCAACGTATTCCACGTATCGAAGTTCAGCTTTTCCTTTGCCTTCGTATTCCCGGATGCCGTTGTATGGCAGTCATAGCAGGAGAGCTGAAATACCTGTGCTACATTTTCCGGAAAAACAGTCTCATCCCCTGTAACGCTCCCGGCCGAGCCTTCAGGGGATGTGAGCGAAACATAGGCGATCAGGAGGCCAATGGCTAGGGCACCCAGCAAGAATGTCCTTTTCATTGATTTGCAGATTATTGGTTAACGTTGGACCAGTCCATCGCAGCCATTCTGACATAGCTGTTATAGCGCCAGCGGGCATTCTTTTCTGCTTCCTTGAAAAGGATGGTTGCTTCTTCAGGAAAAGCCAGGCGGAGTGAGGTATACCTAACTTCGCCGTTAAGAAAATCCTGAAATTTAGACCAGTCGGGCTCTTTGGAATCGAGCTGGAACGGGTTCTTGCCCTCTTTTTCGAGCAGGGGATTAAAGCGGTACAGCTGCCAGTAACCTGCTTCCACGGCACGTTTTTCCTCTTCCTGGGTCTTGCTCATGCCAGCGCGCAGTCCGTGGTTGATACAGGGTGCGTAAGCGATGATCAGTGACGGTCCGGGGTAGGCTTCCGCTTCCCTGATGGCTTTCAGTGTCTGTGACTGGTTCGCTCCCATAGCGATCTGGGCCACATATACGTAGCCATAGCTTATGGCCATGGCGCCCAGGTCCTTCTTACGGATCTTTTTGCCGGAAGCTGCAAATTTGGCCACTGCAGCCACCGGTGTGGCTTTAGAAGCCTGTCCACCGGTATTGGAATAGACTTCCGTATCCAGCACCAGCACGTTGATGTCATCTCCTGATGCCAGCACATGGTCGAGCCCGCCGTAACCAATATCATATGCCCAGCCGTCGCCTCCGATGACCCATACGGATTTCTTGACGAGATATTGCTTCAGGTCGAGCAGCTCTTTTGCCACAGGGTGGGATTCTTTTTCAAGCATCGGCAGAAGCTGGCCGGCGACCTCCCTGGAGACCAGGGCATCGTCCATGCCCTGTATCCATTGCTGGAAAATGTCTTTCAGCTCAGCGGACACGTTATCCTGGTTATTTTTCATCAACCTGGCTATGCGTTCACGGATCTTGCCGAGGGCAGTCACCATACCGAAGCCATACTCCGCATTGTCTTCAAACAAGGAATTCGCCCATGCAGGTCCAAAGCCTGACACCTTATGGGTGGTGTAGGGCATCGAGGGGGCCGATCCTCCCCAGATGGAGGAGCAGCCTGTCGCATTGGCGACCATCATCCGTTCGCCAAACAGCTGGGTGATGAGCTTCACATAAGGTGTTTCCCCGCAACCGGCGCAGGCTCCCGAAAATTCGAACAAAGGCTGCGCAAACTGGCTGTTCTTTACGCTTTTATCCTTTTCTGCGAGATGATCCTTATAGGAAACGCTGGCTTCCATATAATCCCAGCGTACCTTTTCACCCATCTGTGTTTCCAGGGGTTTCATCACCAGGGCGGGTTCTTTGGCAGGGCAGACTTCGGCGCAGTTGGCACAGCCGGTACAATCGAGCGGTGAAAGCTGGATCCGGAACTGCAATCCCTCGTATGTCTTTGGAATAGCTTTCAGTGTCACCGTTCCTTCCGGCGCATTTTTCATCTCTTCCTCATTGAGCAGGAACGGACGGATACAGGCGTGGGGGCAAACGTAGGCGCACTGGTTGCACTGGATGCAGTTTTTGGCGATCCATTCCGGAACATTCACGGCAATCCCTCTTTTCTCAAAGGCAGCCGTGCCCGGGGGGAACGTACCGTCTTCCCTTCCGACAAAGGCGCTCACCGAGAGATCGTCACCTTTCATGAGGTTGATCGGGTTGACCACCTTGCGGATGAATTCAGGCAGGTCTTCCCCGGTAGTTTCACCGTTGACAGGTAATTTTGACCATTCCTTGGGTACTTCTACCCTGATTACTTCTCCTCCTCTGTCGACAGCGGAATTGTTCATCTTCACCACCTCTTCGCCCTTGCTTCCGAACGATTTGATGATCGCTTTCTTCATCTCCTTTACCGCATTCTCGTAGGGGATCACACCTGCGATCCTGAAGAATGCCGATTGCATGATGGTGTTGGTGCGTGAGCCGAGGCCGATTTCCTCGGCTATCTGCGTGGCGTTGATGATATAGAACTGAATATCATGATCGGCCAGGTATTTCTTCATATGGTTGGGTAGGCGTTCCTTGGTTTCTTCCGCATCCCATATGCTGTTCAGCAGGAAGGTCCCTCCCTTTTTAAGTCCCTTCAGCATATCGTACCTATCGAGGTAGGAAGGAACATGGCAGGCGACGAAATCGGGCGTATTGACCAGATAGGTCGACCGGATGGGCTGGTCGCCGAAACGAAGGTGTGAGGTCGTGATCCCGCCGGATTTCTTGGAATCGTAGGCAAAATATGCCTGGCAGTATTTGTCGGTGGTATCGCCGATGATCTTGATGGAGTTCTTGTTGGCTCCCACAGTCCCATCGGCGCCGATGCCATAGAACTTCGCCTCGAAGGTACCTTTCGGTGCCAGGCTGATCTCCGGCAGCAAGGGAAGCGACAGGTGAGTGACATCATCCACGATACTGATCGTGAACCCATTCTTTGGTTTTGGCTGCTTCAGGTTGTCGAAGACCGCGATGACGTGGGCAGGGGTAGTGTCTTTTGAGCTCAGGCCATAGCGTCCGCCCACGATCAGCGGGCGGTTCTCCTTATCGTAGAAGATATCCTTCACATCCAAATACAATGGTTCTCCGGTCGCGCCGGGTTCTTTGGTGCGGTCAAGCACCGCTATGCGCTTCACCGTTTGCGGGCACACCTTGAAGAAATACTTTGGTGAGAAGGGGCGGTAGAGGTGGCAGGTGATCAGTCCGACCTTTTCGCCCTTTGCCATCAGGGAGTCCACCACTTCGCGGGCCGTTTCGGTGACCGTGGTCATGGCCACGATGATATGCTCGGCATCCGGTGCTCCGTAGTAGGTGAAGGGATGATATTCCCGGCCAGTCAGCTTGAAGATCTCTTGCATGTATTCATCCACCGCGTCGGCTACCGGTTCGTAGTAGACGTTGGAGGCCTCCTTTGCCTGGAAGAAGATATCAGGATTCTGGGCGGTGCCACGTATGACGGGATTTTCAGGATTCAGTGAGCGCAGGCGGAAGGCCCGGAGCTGTTCCTGGTCGATCAGCGGCGCCAGGCTTTCTTTTTCCAGCACTTCTATTTTCTGCAGCTCATGCGAGGAACGGAAACCGTCGAAAAAATGGAGGAAGGGGATGCGTGTGCGTATTGCCGTAAGATGGGCCACGGCGGCCAGGTCCATGATCTGCTGGACGCTGCCGCTGGCCAGAAGGGCAAATCCGGTCTGACGTACGGCATACACGTCGCTATGATCGCCAAAGATCGACAGGGCGTGTGCGGCGACTGTACGGGCGCTCACATGAAACACGCCGGGCAGTAGTTCGCCCGCAATCTTGTACATATTGGGAATCATCAGCAAAAGTCCCTGGGAAGCAGTGAACGTGGAGGTAAGGGCGCCGGCCTGGAGAGAGCCGTGGACTGCCCCGGATGCTCCGCCTTCCGACTGCATCTCCTTGACACGGACCACCTCACCGAATATATTCTTCCTGCCATGGGCAGCCCACTCATCAATATACTCTGCCATCGTGGACGAAGGTGTAATGGGATAGATACAAGCTACTTCACTGAACATGTAAGCGATATGTGATGCTGCCATGTTCCCGTCACAGGTAATGAATTTCTTTTTCGCAGTCATGACTATATGAATTGATGTTATTTATAAATGTCTTATTTACAAAGGATTTGATGCATTTTAAGCAGGTGCAAAATTATACAATTAAAATGAATTGGGTAAATAAAACCCTTTGAATAAAATGCAACGTAACACTATTTAAAATCATTTTAGATTGGGAGGATGATCTGTATAAAATAAAAAAAAATGTACTTTTGTCACGCAGGAAATAACCTTTGTCGCCTCCTTAATTATCATAAAATCAGTATTATTATCACATTCCACGCACATTAAATTCCATATCTATGAGTGATCTGAAAACAAATTATATGGGTATCGAGCTTAAAAACCCGATCATCGTTGGTGCCTCAAACCTGGTACTGGATGAAAACCATCTCAAGCAGATGGAGGAAGCCGGCGCCGCTGCCATCGTTTACAAATCGTTGTTTGAGGAGCAGGTCCAGCTGGAGAACCTGGCCCTTTCCGAAGCCATGGAAGAATATACAGAACGGCATGCGGAAATGACCACCCTGTTCCCGGATATCGAGCATGCAGGACCCAGGGAGTTCCTGATGAACCTGCGCAATGCCCGCAAAGTGGTCTCGATCCCGTTGTTCGCCAGCCTGAATGCGGTCTACAAGGAAACGTGGGTTGAATATGCTGAACAGCTTGCTGAAACCGGCGTGGATGGATTGGAGCTGAACTTTTACTCTGTCCCGCAGGACTTCAATAAGACAGAAGCTTCCATTACCGATGAACAGATCACCATCGTCAGACAAGTAAAGAAAGCCGTCAGGATTCCTGTTGCCGTCAAAATAAGTCCTTTCTATACAAATCCTCTGTACCTGATCAAAAAGCTGGATGAGGAGGGAGTGAACGGTGTGGTGCTGTTCAACCGGTTGTTTCAGCCGGATATCGACATTGACCTGGAGGAAAATTATTTTCCATACAATCTCAGTCATCAGCAGGACAGCCGCATTGCCCTCCGTTATGCCGGATTGCTCTACGGTAACATCAATGCCAGCCTCTGCGCCAACACCGGCATTCTCACCGGTGAGGACGTGATCACCATGATCCTGGCGGGAGCGGATTGTGTTCAGGTAGTAAGCACCCTGTACAAAAACCAGATCGAATACATATCCACCATGCTTACCGACATCCAGGAGTGGATGCATGAAAAGCAGTACCAGAAGCTGAATGATTTCCGCGGTAAGCTATCCAAAAAACGGATCAAAGATCCGTTCGCTTACAAACGGGCTCAATACGTTGACATCCTGCTGAAGTCAGAGGAAATTTTCAAAAGATATCCGATGCGTTGAGAGGAGAAAGGAAAGAGATTCTGGTTACTTTATTTCTCATCTCTCCTCTCTCCTCTCAAAACGGAAACTCCTCCTTGTAATCAATCTCTTCTTCTTCCTTAGTTTCATCGGGCAGCATGGCTGTCAGGTGGATCGGATTGGCGTCTACCACGATGGCCTTGGGATCGGTCGGGCAGGCATATTCACAGGCCCCGCAACCGATGCAGATATCCGGCGTTACCTCGGGAATTGTCAGTCCGCTGATGTACGGTACCATCTGGACCGCTTTAGTGGGACAATGCTCCGAACAGGCTCCGCATGCCGTGTTTTTCGTATGGACAATACATTCCCGCCTGATGAAGCGAGCCTTGCCCAGCTGAACCTGCTTTTTCTCGTCAACGGTCAGGGACAGCAGTGCTGAGGTAGGACAGACTTCCGTGCAAACCACACAGTCATAGTTGCAGAAGCTGACCCTATAATCCATCACAGGCTGGAAGAGACCTTCCCAGCCGTAAGCAGCCAGCCGAGGCTGCAGGACCTGTGTAGGACAGGCGCTGACACATAAAAAGCAGCCGGTGCACGCCCGGGTGAAATGGTGATGACTGACCGAACCCGGAGGGGAAACGGGCAGTACATCATGCCCTCCACCTTGGAGTCGCTTTCCTCTGTCCTGCCCTCCCTGCCTATGCCGGTGCTGGCCACTGACAGAGACCAGCGATCCCAGGAGCAGAGCCATGGTCAGCAAGAAATTCCTCTTGGAAAGATCCGTTTTTCCCATTGAAACATCACCGGTAGTCTTTTTCAGCGATGGAGCATAATGGACCCCCCTGGCCGAACACACCGTCAGGCAATTGAAGCAGGCAATGCACCTGGAGTGATCCACCGTGCGGTTCTTGATGTCGATGCACCCTGCCTTGCAAGTAAACATGCAATCGCCGCACTGAGTGCACTGAACCTGATCCAGCCGGAAGCGGTAAAGGGAGAACTTCGAAAGATAACCCAGTATGGTTCCCACGGGGCAAATGGTATTGCAGTATTGCCTTCCACTGAGAAGGGGAAAGATGACCAGTATCCCCAGGAACAGCATAGCGATGATAAAAGGACCTGCTGTAAAGGAACGTATTTCGACCGGTTTGAACGAGTAATTGTTGAACGATTCAAAAATCAGCGCCAGAAGGTTGTTGACTGCAATGGCCACAGGCCGGAACAGTTCAACCGTGATCCGCCCGAAAAGGGAATACGGATCGAGCAGGTTCACCAGCGCCATGGAGCCGGCTGCGACAGAGATGACAATAACCGCAAGGATGGTCAGCCTGAGCATGTTCCTGGTTTTCAGGTGACGGAACCTCCTCTTTTTCCGGATCTTCCTGTGGATAAAGATCACCACGTCCTGAAAGATCCCTGCAGGACAGAGGACGGAGCAATAGACCCTTCCAAAAAGCAGGGTAAGGACGATCACGATGAGAAATCCGAGGGAAGTGATTCTCAGCAGGTGGATGAATTCAATCAGGGAGGGAGTGAATTGAATGAAGGTCATCCTGTGATCAACATGCTGAGGAATCAGGCCAGTAAAATCCAGGAATATAAAGAGTGTAAAAACAAAAAAAACGATGGCCAGAACCTTACGGATATTTTTCAGCCAGGCCTGTTTCATTTCAATTACAGGATGATCTTGTTTATTTTGAGGCTGTTCAGATCCGACCTGCCGACGCCCATTTGTTCGGCGATCCGGATATGTCCGATGTCGTTCGGTTCCTTGCCGAAGATCCTGGCAGCAGCGGCATCAACGGCAACCATATCCGTTGACAGGAGCAGTTGTTTCTGCAGGGAGACATCTGCCGGGGAGACTCCCCTTGGCCCATTACGGGTGAGGATTCTGTAGGCGTCCACGACGTTCAGGTCCGGTTTACGGGTAAACGTTGCGTAGTCGGCTATACACTGCTGCAGGTCATTGCGGTGCCAGAACATCCTGTCCCAGACCACACCCATCAGGTTCTTCATGGACAGTGTGAGCCCTGCTGAAGAATGATGCTTGATTACAGGCACATTGATGAATACATCCGACTGAAGGATCAGCTCGTGTACTTTGGCACTCCGAAGCTTCTTCCCCATCTTTATATCGACCTGCTGATAATAGCTTTCCTGATTACCCGGCACCATTTTCCCGCCGGCATCGCTTACAGCCTGTTTGATTCCGCTGGTGACATAGCATTGATCCCATTTATCGCAGGTATTGTCGAAAACGTATACCATCGAGGCTCCGGCGGCAAGACAGTGCTGGATGATCCGTTTCACCAGCAGGGGATTGGTGTTGCCAGCCCGTTCGGGCGAAACGTCCCACCCGATGTTGGGTTTGACGACCACCGACTGACCTTTTTTCACAAATGCCTGCATCCCGCCCAGGGTATCAATGGCCTTGTCGAACATACGATCCGGCTCGCCACCTTTAACGGCCACAAGATCATATGGCAATTCTCCGGCAGGGCCCGGCCAGGCTGACAGCCTGCCGAAACCACCAAGCATCGTTGTCGCCCCGGCAGCCAATCCCGCTCCAACGCCAGTCTTTATAAATGCTCTCCTTTTCATTCTCAGAATGACAGTATATAGATGAATAGCCTTCCAGTCAAATGGCCACAAAAGTAAAAAAAAAAAGACTGTTACCCGCAAGGGACAGTCTGTTGCTAACAATCCTATGTTGCCGATCGTTTACATCCGCTGCAGCTCTTTGAGAATCTGATCTGCATCTTTCTGGTAATCATGTACCTGGTCGGCGGCAATGTGCTGGAACAGATCCACGGCATTCTCTGTCTCGCCGATCTTCAGGTAGCAAAGCGCCAGGTACCATTCGGCCGATCTCCTGTACAGGCTGCTGTTGTTCCGGGCGATTTGCGAGAGGCTGGTAATGGCCGGCCCGAACTGTCCGGTCTCGATGTAGCAGATACTTTGATAGAAGCGGACCGCGTAGTCATCGGGATTCCCCTGAAGGATAAGGTCAAAATATTCAATGGCAGGAAGAAAATCCTTCTTCTGAAAAAGCCGCAGAGCTTCTATCAGGTCAACGTCGGATCCGCGCGTGACGCGCAGGGGTTGTTCAGAATTGTAATAGCTGCTGAACAGTCTATCGTTGGAGGGTTTGCGTGGCAGAAGGAAAACCAGGGCAACCGTGGCCAGAAGCAGAATGAAGGACGCTGCAGCAGCTATCTGATAAGGCTTTGAGTACAAAAAACGCAGGATACCGGACTTTCCTTTAGACTCCTGAACTATTTCCATGAGCTTACGCCTAAGCTCCAGTGTATCCTCATCGCGGATCACATCCGCCACTTCCGTGTCAAATTTGTATTCAGCGGCTAAGCCCTTATCCTCGTTCAACTTCAATAAGAAATTCCTGGCCGTTTCCTCATCCATCTCGTCATTGACATATTGCTCGATCAATAGGGCGAAATTCAGTTTTTCATTCATTGATCATAAAATTTTTACTTCTCGGATCGTTTTTTATCCTCTTCTTTAACCTCTCTTTGCATAAAAACTTCCTAGTTTTCGTATATTTTACTGATTTATAACCCATTATCTTCATTATTTCACTCAGCGGGGTCTTTCTCATGAACAGTCTCAGCAACTTCTGGCAATCCTCCCCCAATGCCAGAAAATGCTGCTGAAAGATCTTCACCCGTTCCCTTTCCTCATCGTACAGATCATACATCATCACATTCGACAGCTCGATGAAATTTTCTATATCTCCGATGTTGGCAGGATTGATCCTGTTTTTTTCAAGTTTTTGGAGCCAGACATGCCTGCAAACAGAGTATAAAAACGTTTTAAAAGAACATTCAAGACTCAATTCCCGATCCCTGGCCTTCTGATAGATGATCACAATTGCATCCTGAAAAACATCTTCCGCATCCTCAACCGTGCCTTTGTTTCTTTGGATGAAGCTTCTGATCGTGTTAAAATGCTCATTAAAAATGAAACGGATGATCTTTTCATCTTGCCGCACCAAACCCTCAAAAATTTCACCGTCAGCGTAATGAAGCATCAATAACGTACTTTAATCCGTTTTTTATCAAAAGGTAATACGCATATCCCCAACTATTTTTCAATATTATTCAACATGTGTTCGTCAACGTCACTGAGGAGGTGGGATATTCTGATGCAAAGATATAAAAACCGCGATAACAATTATAATAGGTATGAATTTGCTGACGGGTCTTGCTTCATAACAAGTATCTTTGCACTCAAATCGTTTAAGGTGTTCTATCCTATTGATTTTGAGACGAAAATTGGGTTTGACAGGGTCAGGGAGCTGATCCGCGACCATTGCCTGAGCCATTTGGGGGCACGGCATGTTGACCAGATGCATTTTACCGGGGACTATGACCACGTCATCCGCTGGACGCAGCAGGTGTGGGAATTCAAGACCATCCTGTCGGGCGGGCTGACGTTCCCGAATGCGAATTATTTCGACATGACGGAGGAGATCGGTCGTTTGAGGACAGTGGGAACCTTTATCGAACCGGAGGCCTTGTTCGATATGAGGTCTTCGTTGTTTACCATCACCGAATGCCTTCGGTTCCTCGGGGGAAAAAACGGGGAACGCTTTCCGGCCCTCTCCGATAGCGCACAGGGCATCCGTGTGGATACGTCGCTGTTGGAGCAGATCGATGGGATCATCGACGAAAAGGGCACTCTGCGTGACACGGCTTCACCTGTCCTGAAAAAGATCAGAACGGACCTGGTCGCACGGCAGCACCAGATCGACAGGAAGATACAGGTCACCCTGCAGAAAGCCAAGAAAGAAGGGTGGATCAGCGAAGACACGTCCGTTACCATCCGGAGCGGCCGGGCGGTCATACCGGTTCCCGTCACCCACAAACGAAAGGTCCATGGCTTCATCCATGATGAATCGTCTTCCGGCCAGACAGTCTTCATTGAGCCCACTGAGATCTTTGATATCAACAACGAGATCAGGGAACTGGAGCATGCCGAGCGGCGGGAGATCATCCGCATTCTGACGATGTTCACCGACAGGCTCCGACCCCATCTGGATTCCCTGGAACAGGCTTATGAATTTCTCGGACTGATCGATTTCATCCGTGCAAAGGCCCTTCTTGCACTGCAGATCAAAGGGGAGAAACCTTCTGTCAGGCCCTATCCCCTGATCCGATGGATCCACGCCATCCATCCCTTGCTCTACCTGGCTCATCAGAAGCAAAACAGAAGCGTTGTCCCTCTGTCTCTCGAGCTGGATGAAGAGCACCGTATCCTGATCATATCCGGACCGAATGCAGGTGGCAAATCGATCTGCCTGAAGACAGCGGGGCTTTTGCAGTATATGCTCCAGTGCGGACTGTTGGTGCCTCTTTCGGAATATTCTGAAATGGGAATATTTCAGCACCTGTTCATCGATATCGGTGACGAACAGTCCATCGATAATGATCTCAGCACGTACAGTTCTCATCTTTTAAACATTAAATACATTGTCAGCCATGCAGATAAGCATACCCTCTTCCTGATCGATGAGTTCGGTTCGGGTACGGAGCCCCAGCTGGGGGGTGCCATTGCTGAAGCCACCCTGGAAGTGCTGGACAGCATGGGGGTTTATGGGATCGTTACGACACACTATTCCAACCTGAAACTCCTGGCAGGCAGGCTACCGGGAATCATCAACGGAGCGATGCTGTTCGACCAGCAGCTCATGCAGCCCCTGTACCGCCTGAAGATCGGCAATCCCGGCAGTTCATACGCCTTTGAGATCGCCAGAAAGATCGGATTCCCTGACAGGATACTGGAAAGTGCCGCAACAAAGACGGGCAAGACACAGCTTGACTTTGACCAGCAGCTGCAACAGCTTGAGTTGGAGAAGGAAGTGGTCAGCAAAAAGCAGACTGAGTTCAGGGTAGCCGATGAGTTTCTGGCGGAGATGATCGGGAAATATCAGAAGATGAACGATGAGCTGGAGAGGAGTAGGGTATCAATTCTGGCCGAGGCCAAAGAAAAAGCCCGCAGGATCCTGGATGACTCCAACCGCATTATTGAACAGACCATCCGTGAGATCAAGCAGCAGCAGGCGGAAAAGGAGGCGACCCGGGAGGCGAGGAGGAAGATGGAGGTGTTCAGGGAAGAGTTGGAGGCGGGGGACGGAGGCAGTCAGCAGTCGGCAGGCGGCTGTCAGCGGTCAGAAGTCGGCAGTCAGCAGTCGGCAGGCGGTGGGCGGCGGGCGGCGGGAAGCGGGAAGCGGGTGGCGGAAGAGGAATGGCAAATGGCGGAGGGAAAGCTTAAGGCAGGGGACACCGTTCGGATCAGGGGGCAACAAACTCCGGGCGAGGTGCTCGAGGTAAAGGGAAAGGAAGCATTGATCGCTTTTGGCGCAATGAAGGTCAAGGTGGCCACCGACAGGCTTGAAACCCTGGGAAAACGGCTGGAAGAACTGATCGGGCTGAGGCCTGTCAGGTCATTTCAATCGGTGACCAGCGAGATCCATTCGCGGATGGCCAATTTCAGGCTGACGATTGATGTCAGGGGCAAACGGGCCGAGGAAGCGCTGGGTGAGGTCAGGAAATATCTCGATGAGGCGATCCTGTTGAACGTTGCCCAGGTGACGATCATTCATGGTAAAGGGGATGGCATCCTGTTCAGGGTGATCCGCGACCTTCTGAAAGAGATTCCAGAGGTGAAGCATTTTGAAGATGAGAAGATTGAGCGCGGGGGGCACGGTGTCACGGTGGTGACCTTCCGTTAGTTCATCGTTTAGCAGGCCGTTTCCATAAAATAAAAATATTCCGTTACGGCACTAACTATCAACTCATTCCTATCCTGTGGGAGGGCAGGTTCTTTTTTTTGATTGGCAAATGGGAATTATTACTTATCTTTGCCCACTCAATTCAAAGGCGTTCACTATTAAATTCGGTTCATGTCTTCATTACGAAGGAAAACATCAGACCTGAAAAAGCGGATGCGGTTTGCCCTGAAGGGAGGAGGCACGAAAGCCATAGAAAAGCAGAAGGCGACCGGTAAGATGACAGCCAGAGAAAGGATCATTGCCCTGCTTGATCCAAAATCCTTCCACGAATACGATCTTTTTGTTGAACACGCAGGCCGGGATTTCGATATGGACAAGAAATACCTGCCCGGCGACGGAGTCATTACGGGAACAGGGACGCTGAGCGGCTATCCAGTCTGCATCTATGCGCAGGATTTCACAGTTGCTGGCGGCTCGCTGGGATGGATGCATGCCAAGAAGATCACCAAGATCATGGATCAGGCCATGAAGCTGAAGGTACCCCTGGTTGGGATCAATGATTCAGGCGGAGCCCGTATCCAGGAAGGGGTCAACTCCCTGGCGGGATACGGTGAGATCTTTTACCGCAATACCCTGGCATCGGGTGTGATCCCACAGATCTCGGTGATCCTCGGCCCATGTGCCGGCGGAGCTGTCTATTCACCGGCCCTGACAGATTTCGTATTTGTCGTGGATAAGATCTCCAAGATGTTCATCACGGGTCCGGAGGTCATCAAGGCAACCATCGGGGAGGAGATCTCCATGGAAGACCTGGGCGGAGCCAAAGTCCATGCGGAGATTACCGGGAATGCCCATTTTTATGCCGAGAGCGAACAGGACTGCTTCAACCAGATCAAGCAACTGGTGGGCTACATCCCCTGGAATAACGAGAAGAAAGCGGAGCCATTCCCCAAACACCCACCCAAGACGCGTAATTACAAGATCGAAGAGATCTTCCCCACAAATCCCCGGCAGCCCTACGACGTTCGCGACATCATCAAGGCGATTGTAGATGATTCCGAGTTTTTAGAGATCCAGGAACATTTCGCAAAAAACATTGTCATCGGCTTTTCGCGGCTTGGAGGAGAGACCGTGGGCATCGTGGCCAACCAGCCACTGGTTCTGGCAGGCGTTCTGGATGTTGACTCATCGGACAAAGCGGCACGTTTTATCCGGTTCTGCGACGCCTTTAACATCCCCCTGGTCACCCTGGTCGACCTGCCCGGCTACCTGCCCGGCGTGGATCAGGAGCATGCCGGTGTCATCCGCCATGGAGCCAAGGTGCTGTATGCCTATTCCGAAGCCACCGTACCCAAAATAACCGTCATTTTGCGCAAAGCCTATGGCGGAGGTTACATCGCCATGTGCTCCCATCACCTGCGCTCTGACTTCGTGCTGGCGTGGCCCACGGCAGAGATCGCGGTCATGGGACCGGAAGGAGCTGCCAACATCATTTTCAAGAATGAGATCAAGAGCGCTGAAAATCCGGAAGAGATGCGAAGGCAGAAGATCAAGGAATACAAGGAAAAATTCGCCAATCCGTATGTGGCTGCAGCCTATGGATATATTGATGCGGTTATTGACCCAAGCGATACACGTAAGCTTCTGCTCCACTCCCTTGAAGTTTCAGCCAACAAGTGGGTAGAGCGGCCAGCGAAAAAACATGGGATACCTCCTTTCTGATGGTTTAACCTAACGCAAGCCTATGAACAAAATCAACCATTCCGAGACTAACTTCAAAACCTTAACGATCGACAACATCAGATACCGCACACGCTTCACCGATAAATTCCTTGCCCGAAAGAAGTTCGTTCCCGCAGATCCAAAAAAAGTTCTCTCGTTCATTCCAGGTTCGATCCGCAAAGTCAATGTGCAGGTTGGGACCAAAGTGAAACCCAATGATGTGCTGATGATCCTTGAGGCGATGAAGATGAACAATTACATTCTATCACCGCTGGAAGGGACCATAAAGAAAGTGAACGTCAAACCGGGCGACACCGTACCGAAAGATTTTATCTTAATGGAGTTCAGGTAGGAGTGTGCAGGGCACTCCTTTCATTTTTTACTGAAGATCCTGTTCGTATCGGCGATAAGGTCCAGTATTTCCGTTTTACCCTTTCGGGTGAGCGCTGAGGTCATGATGGATGGAGGAAATTCCTCCCAGGTTGACTTCAAGGCATCCATGAATTCATCGATGTTTTTTTCCCCTTTTAAAAGGGAAATCTTGTCTGTTTTGGTAAACAGGATGGTAAACGGTAGTTGATGTTCGCCGAGCCAGTTGACCAGTTCAATGTCGATGGGCTGAGGCGGGAGGCGGTTGTCAACCAGGACGAATGTATTCATCAAAGAAGTACGTTCAAGAAGGTAAGTGGCAATCATTTTCTCCCATTGGATCCTTTCTTTCAGTGAAGACCGGGCATAGCCAAAACCGGGCAGGTCGACCAGGTACCATTCATCGTTGATAAGGTAATGCTGTATGGCCTGTGTTTTACCAGGTTTCGAAGAGATCCTGGCCAGATTCTTACGGCCGGTGATCATGTTGATCAGGGATGATTTACCCACATTGGATCGGCCGATGAAGGCATATTCCGGCAGAGTGGTGTCGGGACATGAGTACACATGGGTGCTGCTGGAGACATAGATGGCGCTTTGGATGATCATTCCCGGATTTCTGGTTTATCCTTACGTTTATAGGAAGAAACGTGCCGGTCCTTCTTGATATCGTAGATATCCTCCATGGTAATGAGGATGCCGGATTCCTCCACTCCTCCGAAATGATGATTGATGCACGTTCCGAACATGCGCATGGTCGCCGACAGGTTCATATAGGCATTCACCAGCGGAGGGATGGTCTCGTTCAGTATCCGCACATTTTTTATCAGGACACGGTAATCCCCGTCATAGTTCATACCTGTGAAGATCGCCTCCAGTTCGGCGGAGTCAGTGACCAGTGCCAGTGGCTCATAAGGTCTCGCCAGTTCATCAGGATCGGGGAAATGCTTATGCAGGAAAAAAAGGATCATATCCCTCGCCCGGATGTTGAACCGCGGGTACATGGTGATCTTTCCGAAAAAATACCTGATCTCCGGATAGTCGATGGTCAGTGCTCCCAGTCCGTCCCAGAGGTTATCGAGCGAATAGATACCTTTTCGCACATTGTACGCCGGTTGGTAATCAGGTTGTACAAACGATCTTCCCAGCTCAATGGTATAGGGCAGGTAGTCCCTGATAAAGACATCCGAAAGCTGAAAAAGCTGGGCTGTAGGGGTAAAAAAAGTGCCATCGGGCGTTCGTCTCATCTTTTCACCTTCCAAAAAACGGTATCCTCCGATAATGGCTTTATCCACAGGACTCCATACGATCAGCTGCTTGAAAGGGATCAGCGGATCGGTATCGAACTCGTCTATGTCCACCTCTTTCCCGGTACCTCCACCGGCGTCCCGGAAGCTGACTTCCCTGAGCCGGCCCAGTTCGAGCATTGTGTTGGGCGAGTCATGATGGGTGATGATGTAGATCTTCTTGTGGCCATTATTCGTATCACGGACAAATTTATCCTCCGTAAGTTCTGCCATAATCAGGGCAGGATCAACAGGATCAAGTATTTTTTTCATGTTCTTCCTCTCTGTCTAAAGTTCATCCTACTGTTATCAATGGTCCGGTGTGGTCTGTACTGCAGGATCCGCATCGAATTCGGCCGGTCCGGGGACTCCGATTCCCAGGGCATAGACATGTTCCTTCAGCAATGCTGCCCACTCCCTGTCGGAATGCCGCCTGTCGAAGACTTCCCAGGAAATGGGTTTACCAAAACGGAACCTCAGTGTCTTGTCGCGCTGTTTTGCCATTTCATCCACCAGGTAGAACATTTCCAGATTGGCTTTTATCCCCAGACGCTTACGGAAGTTGGAGAGATTATAGAAGAAGTTGGAATTTCTGCCTTCAATGTGAACCGGCACGACAAACCGGTGGTATTTGCGCGATTTGGTCACAAAGGTCTTTTTCCATTCCAGGTCGATGATCCTGCCGGATTGCTTGCGTGAACATAAACCGGCAGGGAAGTACAGCAGGGTGGCATCCGAAGCGAACGTGTCCTCAAAAAGCTGCAAATTACCGGTGTTCTTCCCATGCTTATTGACAGGAATGAAAAGCTCCTTCATATTGGGGATGTTCAGCAACAGATCATTTACAGGGAATACGACATCCCTCCTTATTCTTCCCACGATACCCATCAGTGCGATCCCGTCGAGGCCGCCCAGCGGATGATTCCCGACCACGATGAACCGTTCGGTGGCCCGGAGGTTCTCCAGTCCCTCGCACACCAGCTCCGTCCGGAATTCCTTCAGGATCGCTTCCACGAAATCGAGCCCGTACAGATGCCGATTGCGGGAAATGACGTCGTTGAGTTCGTCCACGTGTACGATCTTTTTGATGTACCGAAGAACAAAGCCCGGAAGGATCCTGAGCAGCATCGGATTTTTGCCGGCAATGATCTTCTCCAGGTCCAGAAATTTCTCTTCGCCCTTCTGCGTGGGCTTTTCCTGAAGTTTCCCCATGTCATCCACAGATTCCATCGTTGACAGTGATAGTACAAATATAATAAGAATCCGCTTGCCTTCTAAGAGAAAACCGGCAAAAAAGAACGTCATGACCTATAAAAAGGCGAGCTATCAACAACGGCATAATGACAGTAACTTATTGAACGTAAAACTATTATAAGGAAAATGAAAAGATATTAACAAAAAGTTGAAACTTTTTGTGTGAAAAAGTGTAAAAAAGTGTAGAATCGTGTAGTTTGTTGTCTATATTTACATCCAAAATCAGCCCATCACGATGCCTTATCTTCTCGGTGAATATGAATGTCTTCTGGATTCCAAAGGCCGCATTTTGATGCCCGTTGCATTAAAGAGGCAGATACCGCCCGAGGCTCAGGACAAATTCATCATTTGCAGGGGCTTCGAGCGCTGCCTTACGGTTTACCCGCTAAATGTATGGAATAAACTGACAGAAAACCTCAGCAGCCTGAATTTTTTTGAACCGGATGACCGGAATTTCGTCAGGTCATTCCAGCGGGGCGCCATCGAGATCCAGCTTGACAGTGCCAGCAGGCTTCTGTTGCCCCGGCAGCTGCTGAGCTATGCAGGCATTGAGAAGGACATCGTACTGTTTGCCTACGCCGACCGGTTTGAGATCTGGGACAGGGAGACCTACAACAACCTCTTCCTGGACGAGGCGCCTGAAGCATTCGCTGAAAGGGCAAAAAAAGTAATGGGAAACAAAGACAAGCAGCAACAATGACATGGTTTATCATGAACCGGTGCTATTGAGCGAAAGCATTGAAGGACTGGCCCTTCATCCCGACGGTATCTATGTGGATGCCACCTATGGGGGCGGTGGCCATGCCCGGAAGATCATCGAAAAGCTGCGCAACGGAAAACTGATTGCTTTTGACCAGGATGTAGATGCCATGAAGAACCAGATCGACGATCCCCGGTTGCTGTTGCTCAACCACAACTTCCGTTACATGAAGCGTTTTCTCAGGTACTACCAGCTGCTTCCTGTGGATGGGATACTGGCTGACCTGGGCGTTTCATCGCACCAGCTCGATCAGCCGGAAAGAGGGTTCTCGACCCGGTTCGACGGTCCCCTTGACCTTCGAATGGACCAAAAAAAAGAACTCACAGCGCAGCATATCCTGAATGAATATCCGGAGGAACGCCTCAGGAGGATCTTTTCAATGTACGGGGAAGTGCCCAACGCTACACGACTGGCCGGCCTGATCGTCCAGAGCCGTGCCACCCACACGGTGACTCACAGCAAACAGTTTCAGCAGATCATCGCCGAATGCATTCCCAAAGGCAACCAGAACAGGTACCTGGCCCAGGTTTACCAGGCGCTCCGGATCGAGGTAAACCAGGAACTGGAGTCCCTCGGGGAATTCCTTATGCAATCCCTCGCCGTCCTGAAGACCGATGGCCGCCTGGCAGTCATCACCTACCATTCACTGGAGGATAGGATGGTGAAGAATTTCATAAGGACCGGTAACGCAGAAGGAGAGCTGCAAAAGGACTTTTTCGGAAAAACGTCGGCCCCATTCCGGATGATCAACAAAAAGCCGATCACCCCCGGGGAGGACGAACTCAGGGATAATCCACGGTCACGAAGCGCTAAACTCAGAATTGCGGAAAAGATTTGATATGAACACCAATCACCCATCGGGACAGGTATCCTCGCAGAACCTGAACAGCCCCGTAAAAGAAGCAAGAAAAAGGAACAGATTCAGTCAGGCTGCCCATACCATCCTGGATGGATCTTTTCTCACCCGGGAGAAAGTGATTCGTCTCATACCGTTCATCCTTTACCTTATGCTACTGGCTATTATCCATATAGCCAACTCTTACAGGGCTGAAAAGACATGGTTCGAGATCAACGGCTTAAAAGGCCAGATGGATGAACTGAGGTATCACTATATCACCAGCAAATCGGAATTGATGTCCATCGGCAGGCAGTCAGAGGTGGCCCGTCGGCTGAAGGACACTGGATTAAAGGAGGCGACTCTGCCTCCGATAAAACTGACCATGAAGGATATTACACTCCAAAACTCACCGCGCCATGAGTGATATGAAGAAAGATATCCTCTGGAGGGTCATCCTGGTTTATGCCTTCATTTTCCTGGTGGCCATGGCCATCGTCGCCAAAGTGATCATCATCCAGTTCCCACAGGGAAAGCAATGGAAAGAGAAGGCCACGGAGGAAAAGATCCATTTTGAGACCGTTGAGGCCCAGCGGGGAAATATTTACGATTGCCAGGGGAATGTGCTGGCATCCTCCATCCCGATCTTCGATCTACGTATGGATGCTGCTTCCATCGAGATCAGCGACGACTACTTCTACGCCCATATCGATTCGCTGGCCTGGTACCTATCGGACCTTTTCGGGGACCGGACGAAACTGGAGTACCTGAAGGAGCTGAAGCAGGCCCGGGAGTCGGGGAACCGGTATTTCCTGGTGAAAAGGAAGATCACCTATGAAGAGCTCAACAAGGTAAGACACTTTCCCATCTTCAAGCTGGGCAGGTATGCGGGCGGACTCATCGTCGAAGAGTTCTCCCGCCGGGAGATGCCCTTCGATATGCTGGCTTCCCGGACCATTGGTTACCATTCGGAGGAAGCCAAAGCATATGTGGGATTGGAAGGCGCCTACAACAATCAATTACAGGGTGTTAGCGGGCAGCGTCTGGTGAAGAAGATCGCCTCCGGCGTGTGGGTACCTGTCAGCGAGGAGTACGACCTGGAACCCCAGCACGGTGACGACCTGGTCACTACCATAGATGTGGTCCTGCAGGATGTGGCCGAGCACGCTCTTTTGAAGCAACTTTCCGAACAGGAAGCCGAACACGGCTGTGCCGTCCTGATGGAGGTAAAGACAGGCCACGTAAAAGCGATCGCAAACCTTGGAAGGAACAAGGAGGGCATCTATGAGGAGGACTACAACTATGCAATCGGCGAGGGGGCCGAGCCCGGATCCGTTTTCAAGCTGGCCAGCATGATGGTCGTACTGGACGATCAGAAAATCAAGACGACCGACAGGATCTCCACCGGAAACGGCACCGCCCAGTTCGCCAACCGTACCATGCGGGACGTACACGCTATCGGCGATGGCTACATAACGGTCAAGGAGGCTTTTGAGCATTCATCCAATGTGGGAATATCCAAGATTATCTGGAACGCATATCAAACCAACCCCAGGGAGTTTACCGACGGACTGTATGCCATCGGCCTGAATAGGACGCTGGGACTGGAGATAGCTGGAGAAGCGACTCCAGTCATTAAAAATCCGCAGTCATCTACCTGGTCAAAGGTCACTTTACCGTGGATGTCGGTCGGATATGAAGTGAAGCTGACAACATTGCAGATACTGACCCTGTACAATGCCGTCGCCAATAACGGAAAGATGGTCAGGCCATCCTTTGTCAAGGAGATCCGGCGATCGGGGCAGACCATTCAGTCGTTCGAGCCGGTCGTACTGAATCCCTCCATATGTTCGCCGGCCACCATTCGCGAGCTCAGGACCCTCCTGGAAGGAGTCGTCGAGAACGGGACAGGAAAGAGCCTCAGCGACGCAAAGTACAGGATCGCCGGCAAAACCGGCACGGCCCAGATTGCTGACAATAACTCCGGATACAATAAAAAGAACTACAAGGCCACCTTTGTCGGTTATTTCCCTGCCGAAGATCCGGTATATTCCTGTATTGTCGTGGTAACCAATCCCTCAAAAGGGACCTATTACGGCAGCCAGATCGCGGCTCCCGTGTTCCGTGAGATCGCCGACAAGGTGTATGCGACCCGGCTGGATATTCAGACTAGGGATGAGATGCCAAAAGATACGGTCATGCTTCCCGATACGGCCAGGGGTTATCAGCCAGACCTGAACTTTATTTATCAGGCGCTTGGCCAAAAGGCCACCCCTTCGCGGTTTGATACCATATGGGCCGTTTCGGTCCGTGAAAGAAACCATATTCGCTACCGCGGGATAGCGGTAAATGACACGGTGGTTCCTGACATGAGGGGAATGGGAGCCAGAGATGCCATTTACCTGACCGAATGCCTTGGAATGAAACCCCGGATCGCGGGCAAAGGAAGGGTCTTCAGTCAGACGCCCGCACCAGGATCGCCCCTGCATAAAGGCGAATGGATCATCCTTACGTTGTCACCATCATTTAACCTGCCTATAACGAATGACACCATTGGATGACGTACTCACCGGATTAACCGTCCTGCGAACGGCAGGTAACCTCCCACAGGGGATTGCGGCCATCCATTTTGACTCCCGCACGGTCAGTGACGGAAGCATGTTTGTCGCCATCAGGGGAAATGTTGCCGACGGCCATGCCTTTATCGAGCCTGCCATCCGGAACGGAGCAAAAGTCATCCTCTGTGAGGAGATCCCAGGAACGCTTCATCCCCAGGTGGGTTACCTGGCGGTGAAGGACACCTCCCAAGCACTGGGCATCGTCGCTTCCAATTATTACGGCAATCCCTCAAAGAAACTCCAGCTGGTGGGAATAACGGGCACGAACGGAAAGACCACGACGGCTACGCTGCTGCACCGCCTGTTCAGGTCGCTGGGTAAAAATGCGGGCCTTCTCTCCAGCATTCATAACCGGATCAACGAAACCATCATCCCTGCTACGCACACCACCCCGGACGCGCTACGGCTGAACCAGCTGCTGATCGAAATGCTTCGGGAAGGGTGCACACATTGCTTCATGGAAGTGAGTTCGCACGGCATAGTCCAGGGCCGCATTGCAGGTCTGACCTTCACCGGCGGGATCTTCACCAACCTGACCCATGACCATCTTGATTACCATAAAACCTTCATGGAGTATCTTCAGGCTAAAAAACAATTCTTCGATCAGCTTCCTGCCCAGGCTTTTGCCCTCATCAACCTGGATGACAGCAATGGACCTGTCATGATCCAGAACTCGCGGGCACGCAGATACACGTATGCTCTAAAGCACCTGGCCGATTTCCGCGCCAGGATCATCGAAAACAGGATGGAAGGCCTGCAGCTGGAAATGACCTGTCAACGTGTATGGTTCCGGCTGGCAGGGACATTCAATGCCTATAACCTCCTGGCAGCTTATTCGGCGGCTGTGCTTCTGGGGGAAGATCCAGCCGAAGTGCTGACAGCGCTGAGCACTGCAGAGCCGGTGACCGGACGTTTCGATACGCTCATGAGTACCGATCACGTTACGGCCGTGATCGATTACGCCCACTCACCCGATGCACTGACGAATGTGCTTGAAAGCCTGCAGTACATGCGTACCGGCAATCAGAAGCTGATCGCGGTCGTAGGCGCCGGAGGAGACCGCGATGTTTCCAAGCGGCCTGTCATGGGACGGATTGCTGCAGCCGCAAGTGACCACGTGATCTTTACCTCCGACAATCCCCGTTCGGAAGATCCCGGAGAGATCATCCGTCAAATGGTCGAAGGTGTTGAAGCCAGCCATAAAATAAAAGTCATCGTGATCCCTGACCGCAGGGAAGCCCTGCGAACTGCGTCCATGCTGGCCATGTCCGGCGATGTGATCCTAGTCGCAGGCAAAGGGCATGAGACGTACCAGGAAATCAAGGGAGTCAGGTACCCCTTCGACGACCGGCAGATCATGGAAGAGATCTTTTCAAGCCGAACCCTCAATCCCATATGATATGCTGTACCACCTTTTCAGATACCTTGACCAGACCTATGACCTTCCGGGAGCCGGTGTTTTTCAATACATCTCGTTTCGAGCTGCCATGGCTGTGATCACTTCGCTACTGATCACCATGGTCATCGGCAAATCCCTGATCAGGCTACTGCAGCGAAAGCAGATCGGCGAATCCGTGCGAGACCTGGGCCTTAGCGGTCAAATGGAGAAAGCAGGCACTCCCACCATGGGGGGACTGATCATTCTGGGGGCCATCCTGATCCCTGCCCTGCTCTTTGCGCGGCTCGATAATATTTATATCATCCTGATCCTCGTTTCCACGGCATGGCTCGGAATCATTGGTTTTATAGACGATTATATCAAAGTATTCAAAAACAACAAAAAAGGTCTGGCAGCAAAGTTCAAGGTACTCGGTCAGGTGATCCTGGGACTTGTGATCGGGCTGACCATCTTTTTCAATGAGGATATCGTCATCAGGGAAAAAATTCCCGGAACGGAGTCCACTTCATCCATTATCAACGGCAACACGAGCAATATCCATGCAACCTATCACTTCAGCCGGGAAACCATTAAGTCGACCAAAACGACGATCCCGTTTTTCAAGAATAACGAGCTCGATTATGCCAAAGCACTCAGATTCCTGGGGGAAGGCTACCAGAAATGGGCGTATCTCATATACGTTCCCATTGTCATCCTGATCATTATCGGTGTGTCGAACGGAGCCAACCTGACCGATGGGCTCGACGGGTTGGCAACAGGAACCTCTGCCGTTGTGGGCGCTACGCTGGGGATCCTTGCCTGGGTGTCAGGCAATATCGTGTTTGCCGATTACCTGAACATCATGTACATACCCAACCTCGGGGAGTTGACCATTTTCATCAGTGCCTTCGTAGGGGCCTGCATTGGATTCATGTGGTACAACTCCTACCCTGCCCAGGTCTTTATGGGCGACACTGGCAGTCTCGCACTGGGTGGGACGATTGCAGTCTGTGCCATCCTGATCAGGAAAGAGTTGCTGATCCCCCTGCTTTGCGGTATTTTCCTGGTGGAAAGCCTTTCCGTCGCGATCCAGGTGCTCTATTTCAAATATACGAGGATACGGTTCGGCCAGGGGAAACGAATCTTCAGGATGGCACCTCTTCATCACCATTACCAGATGCTGGGGTATCCTGAACCAAAGATCGTACAGCGATTCCTGATCGTAGGGATCATGCTGGCCGTTTTTTCAGTTATAACATTAAAGCTAAGATAATCAGACCAGAACGATCCATTCATGCCATCAGAGAAAAACATAGTTGTACTGGGAGCCGGAGAAAGCGGGGTGGGTGCTGCTGTCCTGGCGAAAAAAATGGGCCATCGGGTATTTGTGAGCGACAGGGGAACCATCCGGGAAAACTACCGGAACCTTCTTCTGCAACACGATATCGAATTCGAGGAAGGGAAGCATGATGCAGGAAGGATACGAAAAGCCGATGAGTTGATCAAAAGTCCCGGTATTCCTGATGTCACCGGCATGATCCAGGAGCTCCGCAAGACAGATATTCCGGTGACGGGAGAGATCGAATTTGCAGCAAGGTACTGCAGTGGGAGGAAGATATGCATCACCGGAAGCAACGGCAAAACGACGACAACCCTTCTCACAGGTCATATCCTGAAAAAAGCAGGATTGGATGTGGCAGTTGCGGGAAATGTCGGGACCAGTTTCGCCATGGAGTTGGCCCAGGGGGATCATGCTTTCTGGGTGCTGGAGATCAGCAGCTTCCAGTTGGACAACATGTACGATTTCAGAGCCGACATCGCCATTCTGATGAACATCACACCGGATCACCTCGACCGTTACGATCATCAGTTCAGCCGCTACGTCGATTCAAAGTTCAGGATCGTCCGGAACCAGAAGCCAAACGATGCATTCATCTACTGCCTTGATGACCAAGTGATCAGAGCAGAGATGGATAAACGGGAGATTGCAGCAGATAAATACTCCTTTACCATTCTTCGCAGCGGAGAGGGCCCTGGAGGCTGGCTTGAAAGGCCACTGGGCATATCCTCCGGTGAAAGAAACGAGAAATCCAATGCTATTGTCATTAACGTACATAATGAACCATTTACCATGACACTTGAAAGCCTGGCATTACAAGGACGTCACAACATTTACAATTCGCTTGCCGCAGGGATTGCAAGCAGGATACTGGACCTGCGGAAGGAGATTGTCAAGGAAAGTTTGTCCGATTTTCAGCAAATCGAACACCGGCTCGAGTTCGTAGCAAAAGTTCACGGAGTTGAATTCATCAATGACTCGAAAGCGACCAATGTGAACTCGGTATGGTACGCGCTGGAATCGATCGACCGTCCGATCATCTGGATCGCGGGGGGGACGGACAAAGGGAACGACTATTCCATGCTGTATGAACTGGTCAGGAAAAAAGTGAAGGCCATTGTGTGCCTTGGCCTCGATAACCAGAAAATCATCCAGGCGTTTGGTGGAATCGTGAAAACCATTGCCGAAACCCGCTCGGCGAGGAAAGCGGTGGAAGCAGCCTACCAGCTGGCCAGTCACGGCGATGTGGTTCTCTTGTCTCCAGCCTGTGCAAGCTTCGACCTGTTCAACAACTATGAGGATAGGGGCAGGCAGTTCAAGGAGGAGGTTAGGAGGCTGTAGGGTGGAGAGGAGAGAGGAGAAAGGAGAAATATGTAATACCATTAAAAAATAATGATCAGCAGTCAATGAAAAGTTTTAAGGGAGATAAAGTGATTTGGGTGGTAGTGTTCATCCTTTCGATCATCTCCATCGTTGCAGTATACAGTACAACGGGGACGCTTGCTTATAAGTACCAGGGTGGCAACACGGAGTATTATTTGATCAAGCATGTAGTGATCCTTTTGCTTGCGCTGGGGTTGATGTTCTTTGCACATCGTGTCAAGTACACCTATTATTCCAGGATATCACAGATCGCATTGATCATCGCCGTTCCTTTGCTTTTCCTTGCCCTCTTTTTCGGCACTTCCATCCATGAGGCCTACCGCTGGTATAAAATCCTGAACGTTTCCTTCCAGCCTTCGGATTTTGCCAAGCTGGCGCTGATCATGTTCCTGGCCAGACTGCTCACCAAGAAGCAGGACGCCATCAAGGATTTCCGGTCAGCGTTTGTACCCATTATCCTTCCTGTGATCATTATTTGCGCCCTGATCCTGCCGGCGAACTTCTCGACAGCAGCCATTCTGTTCGTGACATGCATCGTGCTGATGTTCCTGGGAAGAGTCAACATGCGATACATCCTGGCTCTGATAGGAATAGGTTGTGCTGTCCTGGTCATTTTCTTTGTCATCGTTTTCAGAAATCCTGAAGTGGGCCGTTTCGGGACATGGAAGGCACGCATTGAAAGCTATATCAATCCCCAGGGGGAGGATCATTACCAGTCGGATCAGGCCAAGATCGCGATCGCCAACGGAGGGATCCTGGGCAAGGGTCCGGGTAACAGCATGCAGAAAAATTTCCTTCCCCACCCCTACTCTGATTTCATATTCGCCATCATCATTGAGAGTTTTGGATTGGTTGGAGGGATCGTCGTACTGCTGTTGTACCTGATCTTGTTTTACCGGACGATCCGCATCGCCATACGGTGCCAGCGATCGTTCGGTTCGTTCCTTGCCCTTGGACTGGGATTCAGTATCGTGTTCCAGGCCATGATCAACATGGGAGTGGCTGTCAGCCTGTTACCCGTCACAGGTCAGACGTTGCCCCTGGTCAGCATGGGAGGCACGTCGATGTGGTTCACATTCATTGCCCTGGGGGTCATTGTCAGTGTAAGCCGTGATCTGGAGATAGAACCGGAAGAAGATGAGGAGGAAATTCAAAATGAATATGTCGCAGGTTAATAAACACATCATACTCAGCGGAGGAGGCACGGGAGGCCATATCTTCCCGGCCATCGCCATTGCCGGCGCGTTGAAGCAGCTGCTGCCCGGGTCAGAGATCCTTTTCATCGGAGCCAAAGGAAGGATGGAGATGCAAAAGGTTCCGCTGGCGGGCTATCCTATCGAAGGGATCTGGATCAGCGGATTTCAGCGCAGGCTGACCTTCAGGAACCTCCTTTTCCCATTGAAGCTGATCGTGAGTTTATGGAAGGTAAACCGGATCATCCGTCGCTTTAAACCCGATGTGGTCATCGGCACGGGCGGATATGCCAGCGGTCCTGCCTTAAAGGTGGCAACGCGAAGAAAGTTGCCGACGCTGATATGCGAACAGAATTTCTACCCGGGAGTGACCAACCGTCTGCTTGGCAGCAAAGCCGATTGCATCTGTGTGGCGCATCACGGTATGGAGCGTTACTTTCCCGCTTCCAAGATCATTGTCACAGGCAATCCCGTACGACAGGAGATGGTCCGGACCGCAGGCAAAAAACAGGCGGCCCTTGACTTTTTTGGCCTGAGTGATCAGAAGTCCACACTTCTGATCATCGGCGGCAGCCAGGGAGCACTTTCCATCAACCAGGCAGTGGGCTCGCAACTCGATGAGCTTCAGGGAGCGAGTTGTCAGATCATCTGGCAGACGGGTGCACACTTTTTTGCGGAGGCGCAGGAGCTTGTGAAAAGACGCAACTATGCTCATGTCCATGTGCTCTCGTTCATCGAACGGATGGACTTTGCCTACGCGGCGGCCGATGTGGTGGTGTCGCGGGCGGGAGCTATTGCTATCTCAGAGCTTTGCCTGGTTAAGAAACCGGCCATACTGGTACCCCTCCCCTTTGCCGCCGAGGATCATCAGACAAAGAATGCCATGGCACTGGTGGAACAAGGGGCTGCTGTCATGATCAAAGACCAGGATCTCGATAAATCCCTTTCTGTGACAGTCACCGAGCTGCTGGAAAACAAAGACCGGCAGCTTCGTCTCAGTGAGCAGATAGGTAAACTTGGGATAGAGGACGCAGCCCTCCGGATCGCCCGGGAGGCACTCCGACTGATGAAGATGTAAGAAAAGCAAATGAATCTGAACACATTACATAGCATCTATTTCCTCGGCATCGGAGGCATTGGGATGAGCGCCCAGGCGCGGTACTTCCGGCATCGTGGCATCCGTGTGGCCGGTTATGACCGGGCCGGGACGCCATTCATCCAACAGCTGATGCAGGAGGGGATTCCGATCCATGACACGGAAGACATCAGCCAGCTGCCATCTGATATCGACCTGGTCATTTACACTCCGGCGATCCCGCCTGACCACAGGGAGTTCGTTTTCCTTAAAGAAAAGGGTTATCCGATGATGAAGCGAGCTGAGGTGCTGGGCGAGCTGACCAGAGGTAAATTCACCATCGCGGTGGCCGGCACGCACGGGAAAACAACCATCACTTCCATGATCACGCACATCCTGAAAACGGCCAGCCTCAGAATGAACGCATTCATTGGGGGGATCAGCAGAAATTATGGCTCCAATCTGGTCGATGACAACGACCCCGACGTGATGATCGTGGAGGCCGATGAGTTCGACCGGTCGTTTCTGCACCTTTCTCCCAACATTGCAGTCATCAGTGCGATGGACGCCGATCACCTGGATGTGTACGGATCCCATGAGAACATGGTAGCTTCGTACAAGGAATTTGCCTCACGGGTGAAGTCAGGCGGTCACCTGGTGATCAACCATTCCATACGGGACTATTTCCCGCAAGGTGAAAGAATCCGGACGGTATCAGTTAGCGCCCCGGAAGCGGACGTTTGGGCCACAAACGCTCGCTTTGTCGGGGGAAGACAATACCTTGACATCCGGTTTCCTGATAAACGGCTCAGTGCCCTGCATGTGGGCGTCCCAGGCAGGTTCAACGTGGAAAATGCGCTCACCGCCGTCGCAGCATCATCCCTTGCAGGTATCGGAGAACAAGCATTTCGGCAGGCACTGGGATCATTTGCAGGTGTGGAACGAAGGTTCGACTTCCGTGTCGTAACGGATCAGGTCGTCTACATCGACGATTACGCACATCACCCCCGCGAGATCACAGCCTGCATCAACGCTGCCCGCGACCTCTATCCCGGCCGAAGGATCACGGGTATCTTTCAACCGCACCTTTTCTCACGTACCCGCGATTTTCTGCCAGACTTTGCACTCAGCCTCAACCTGTTGGATGAGCTGATTCTCCTGGACATCTATCCGGCCAGGGAAAAGCCCATCGAGGGTATTAGCTCGCATAAACTACTGGAAATGATTGATCTAAAACATAAATGCACCTGTACAAAAGATGATTTAATGGAAAAACTTGCCAGCAGACCGCTCGACATCCTGCTCAGCCTGGGTGCAGGTGACATCGATCAACTGGTAAAACCTATTGAACTCATGCTGAAGAAACGCTATGGAGCTGTTTAAAAAAATACTGATCATCCTGTTCTGGTTACTTCTGGCAGGTTCGATGGTCTTCCTGATGGGTTTCATCGATAGCAAGAACGGCGAACTGAAAGTCAGCTCCATTGAGATCACCATTCAGCGTTCGACCGACGTGGTCCTGATCACCGAAGAAGATGTGATGAACATCATCGGGAACGACGAGAACCGATTGATTGGCCGGCCTTATGAAGAGATATGTCTGGAGGAGCTGGAGAACCGTTTGAGAGGCAATGGTTATGTCGCAGACGTCAATATTCACTCAAGGATCCAGGGCGATCTGTATATTGACCTCACCCAGCGTACCCCCCTGGCCCGCGTCATCAACAGCAACCATGAACCATTCTACCTATCCACTGACGGGCATACGATGGCTCTGCATTCGTCGGTCATCATGCCCTCGATCCTTGCCACGGGCTTGATCCCCGACAGCCTGGATCCGGCCGTTACACTCAGAACGCTGGATTACATCCCCGAAAACGAACGGAACCGGCTATCCGCACTCGAGATGATCTATAACCTGGCGCTATCCATCCAGAAGGATAAATTTCTAAGCGCCCAGATCGAACAGGTCTATATCAATGAGAAGGGTGAAGTGGAAATGATCCCAAAGGTGGGGGATCACCTCATCCTGTTTGGCGATCTGGAACACATGGAAGGTAAATTCAATAAACTCACTGCTTTTTACAAGGAGGGGATACGGTATTCGGGATGGGATGTGTATGATACGGTGAACCTTAAATATAGGAACCAAATAGTCTGTACCAAATAAAAGTTTTATGGAACCATCAGAAATCATTGTCGGACTTGACGTTGGAACAACCAAAATAGCGGCGATCGTCGGGAGAAAGGATGAATTTGGAAAGATACAGATCCTGGGCCTGGGCCAGACGGAATCCATCGGAGTGCGCCGGGGAGTTGTTTCCAACATTGAGCAAACCGTTGCGTCCATCGAGAGGGCCATCCGAGAGGCAGAGATCCATTCGGGAGTGAACATTGCCACGGTGAGCGTTGGTATTGCAGGGCAGCACATCAAAAGCCTTCAGCATCACGGGGGAATGATCCGCAGCAACATCGACGAGGAGATCAACCAGGAGGACATTGACAACCTGACGGAGAGCATGTTCAAGCTGGCCATGAATCCCGGGGAGGAGATCATTGATGTGATCCCTCAGGAATTCACCATCGACGGGGAGCAGTATATCAAAGAACCCAAAGGTATGTCGGGCATATCGATTGAGGCTGACTTTCACATCATCACCGGGCAGACCACTGCGGCTAAGAACATTTACAAATGTGTCAAGAAGGCTAACCTGGAGGTGAACGAACTGATCCTGGAGCCCATGGCGTCGGCTGTCGCGGTATTGAGCGAAGAAGAGAAAGAAGCGGGAGTCGTTCTGGTGGATATTGGGGGCGGCACTTCTGACATAGCCATCTTCCAGGACGGGATCATCCGCCACACGGCAGTGATCCCACTGGGTGGAGACATTGTCACCGAAGATGTGAAAGAAGGATGCACAATCATCAAAAGGCATGCTGAGGAACTCAAGATCAAGTTCGGGAGCGCGCTGGCCAGCGAGAACAAAGACGAGGAGATCGTTTCCATCCCTGGACTGCGGGGAAGGCCGCCCAAGGAGATCTCCCTGAAAAACCTGGCAAGTATCATCCAGGCGCGGATGGAGGAGATCATTGAGCACATTTACTTTGAGATAAAAAATTCCGGTTACGATAAAAAAATGATCGCCGGGATCGTCCTGACGGGAGGAGGGGCTCAGCTACGGCATATCGCACAGCTTACCGAATTCATGACTGGCATGGACACGCGGATTGGCTATCCCAACGAACATCTGGGTACGGATGTGCCGGATGAGATCGCCAGCCCGATGTACGCTACGGGGGTTGGCCTGGTCTTGATCGGTCTGGACAGAGCTGAGAAAGAAAGATTAAAGTTCGCGGGAAACCACGTGATGAAGGCCAAAAGGGATCACCGCAGGGACCGCCCCGGCTTCTTTGACAAAATCAAGGCCTGGTTTGACGAAGAGGATATCCAGCAGAAGTAATTAACAATGACACTGTGGATAAATAAAATCCCTGTTTATACGATAAAATGCATACTAAACCTATAATTTTAACCTGCAAATTATGAAAGCCCAAATGATCAAATTCGAGTCACCCAAAAATCAGTCTTCAATCATTAAAGTCCTTGGTGTAGGCGGCGGAGGAAGTAATGCCGTCAACCACATGCTGAGCCAGGGTATCAAAGGGGTCGACTTCATTATCTGCAATACCGACGCACAGGCACTTCAAAACAGCATGGTACCCAGTAAAGTCCAGCTTGGTTCCAAAGGGCTTGGAGCCGGCTCCATCCCCTCGGTGGGTCGCGAAGCTGCCCTGGAGAACATTGACCAGATCAAGTCCCTGTTGCAAACCAATACCCAGATGCTGTTCGTCACGGCGGGGATGGGAGGCGGCACCGGAACGGGAGGAGCTCCGGTCATTGCTCAGGTGGCAAGGGATCTGGGCATCCTCACCGTGGGGATCATTACACTACCTTTTTCATTTGAAGGCAGAAAAAGGCGCCAGCAAGCTGACCTAGGCGTGGAAGAGATGCGCAAATACGTGGATACCCTGCTGATCATATCCAATGACAAACTCAGGGAGCAGTACGGGAATCTCAAGCTGTCGGAAGCTTTTGGCAAAGCCGACGACATCCTGACCACGGCCGCCAAGGGCATCGCCGAGATCATCACGGTCCCCGGTTATATCAACGTGGACTTCGAAGACGTCAAAACGGTCATGAAGGACAGCGGTGTGGCCATCATGGGCACCGGAGTGGCAGAAGGCCCGAACAGGGCGCGGACAGCCGTAGAATCCGCCCTCAACTCACCCCTGCTTAACGATAACAATATCAAGGGCGCCAGCAACATCCTACTGTATATCTCCTCCGGATCAGATGAGATCTCCATGGATGAAGTGAGCGAGATCACCGAATACATTCAGACAGAGTCGGGTAACAGCGCTGAGATCATCTGGGGAAACGGAACGGAAGAATCCCTCGGAGACCTGATCAGCATAACCATCATCGCCACCGGCTTTGCTCCCACCCATGCCGACAGGAAAGCGACAATCCTGAAAAAGGAGAACGTCGTCGTCCATAATCTCGATGAAAGCGGACTGAACAACGAAAAAAGACCATCCACCGACAGAGAGGAGCTGCACAATGAGATCAGGCTGATCAATAAGTCACAGGAAGTGATCACCAAAAAAAATTCAGCCTACGAGCCAGCCCCGAAGGAAAAGGTTATAGCTCCGATCGATCTTGGATTCATTTCACCGATTCTGAATGAAGACCTGGATCAGCCACCGGCAGCCTGTGCCGACAAGCCAGAACTTAACGTCGGGGAATCCGCGCCAATCAGCCTGAGAACCTTCACTCCCGAACCGGGAAGCATGAGTGATGAAGAGATCGAAGATATTGAAACAAGAGCGAAGGAAAGGATCAGAAAACTAAAGGATCTAAGCCTTAAATTACGCACTCCCAGCGGGCTTGCCGAACTGGAAACCGAACCTGCCTATCTACGCCGGAATGTCAAACTGAACGAAGTGCCGCCATCAACCTCTACCTATGTGGCCAAATACAGCTTATCGGTAGATGAGGAACAGAATGGTGAGATAAAGACAAACAATGCGTTCCTGCACGACAACGTTGATTGACAGGCCCACACAATAAACAGCAAGCTCATCAGTATCGAGCGATATCCGGCCTGGTGAAGATCTACTTTCTTAAGCACCCAGCATCAGACGCTTGAAAGCGGTCACTTTCAGTTCCTTATCTGTAGCTTCAAGAAATTGCCTGATCGTCTTCGTGTTATCGCGCACAAAGTCCTGGTTCATCAGGGTGTTGTCCTTAAAAAACTTATTTAACTTGCCAAATGCAATTTTCTCCAGTATATTCTCGGGTTTTCCTTCCTGTCGTGCCTGTTCCTTCCCGATCTCGATCTCCTGGTCGATGATTTTCTGATCCACATCATCCTTGTCGATCGCTAAAGGATTCATGGCTGCCACCTGCATGGCCACCTGGTGGGTCACTTCCACAAATGCACCATCTCCCCTTTTGTTGAATCCGACGATCGTAGCCAGACGGTTACCAAAATGGTTATAGGCTGTTACCAAGGGAGCCTCGATGAACTCATAATGAGCGATTTCCATTTTCTCTCCGATCTTTCCGACCAGGTCCATCAGGTTATCCTGTACCGACCGTCCGTTGAGGTCCAGACTTTTAAATTCATCCAGGGAACGGGGTTTCTGTACCAGTGAGAGTTCTACGATATGCCGGACATAGTCACCGAATTCCTGGTTCTTGGCGGCAAAATCCGTTTCGCAGCTTACCATGATGTTAACAGCGAAGGTATGTTCAGGATTGATGGCGGCCATGACGATCCCCTCATTGGCATCGCGGTCGGCACGCTTTGCAGCGACCTTGAGTCCTTTTTTCCTGAGGTATTCGATCGCTTTTTCAAAATCACCATTGCTCTCATTGAGTGCCTGTTTGCAGTCCATCATACCGGATCCGGTAAGCTGTCTTAGTTTCTGCACATCGGCAGCAGTAATATTTGCCATTTCATCGGGTTTTAGTAAAGTGAAAATGAATGATTATTTCCGTGGTAACGGTTTCTTCGAAGTCTTGGAGATGATCTTCCTCGGTCGTTTTGGTCTTGCCGGCTCTTCACCAAGGGTTTCCTTCATTTTTTGAGGGACAACTTCGAGCGGTTTTCTGGCGATCAGGCCAGGTGCAACGACTTCCTCTTCATCAAACTCTTCGAAAGCGGGCTCCAGTGCACCTTTTTCATCAAATTCCTCTTCGTGCTCCTCTTCGATAAGTCTCTTTTCCTTGTCGATCTTGCGTTCACCCAGTCCTTCCTCAATGGCATCGATCATCACGCCGACGATGAGGTCGATGGCCTTAGAGGCATCATCGTTGGAGGGGATCGGGAAATCCACGTCGTTGGGATTGGAATTCGTATCCACGATGGCAAAGGTGGGGATATTCAATTTGCGGGCTTCAGCAACGGCAATCCTCTCCTTACAGATATCAACGATAAAAAGCGCAGAAGGAAGACGGTTCAGATCGACGATGCTGCCCAGCTGCTTTTCAAGCTTGGCCTTCTCGCGGCTGATCTGCAGCCGTTCCCTTTTCGACATGTTCTTAAACGACGGGCTCTTGATCATTTTGTCGAGCGATGTCATTTTACGGACTGCCTTGCGTATGGTGGCAAAGTTGGTCAGCATGCCTCCCGGCCATCGTTCGGTCACGTACGGCATGTTCACTCTTCTGACGTGCTGTGCCACGATTTCCTTGGCCTGCTTTTTCGTGGCGACAAACAATACCTTCTTTCCCGATTTGGAAATCTGTTTCAGTGCAGCGGCCGCTTCATCGATCTTGGCCATGGTTTTATACAGGTCGATGATGTGAATGCCATTTCGCTCCATGAAGATATAGGGAGCCATATTGGGATTCCATTTTCTTTTCAGATGCCCGAAATGTACGCCGGCATCCAGCAGATCATTAAAACTGGTTCTTGACATGTTGCTTTGGATTAAGTTTACCTTCTGATTCGGCAATTACTGAGTAGCCACAGCACGGTGAGTCTCAGCAATTTAGATACTAAACTTGATTTACGACTATCGTTTGCTGAACTGGAATCTTTTCCGTGCACCCGGACGTCCTGGTTTTTTTCTTTCCACCATGCGCGGATCTCTTCGTAACAGGCCTTTCGCTTTGAGCGGAGAACGAAAATCGGGATTCAGGTCGCACAAAGCTTTGGTGATTGCCAGCCGGAGAGCTTCCGCCTGCCCGTTGTACCCGCCTCCTGACAGATTGACATTCACATCATACTTATCCTGTGTTTCGGTAATCTCAAAAGGTTGGCGCACAATGTACTGAAGATTGGGAGTAGTGAAATAATCCTTGTAATCCCTCTCGTTCACGGTGATCACTCCGGTACCTTCCTTGAGATAGATCCGTGCAATCGCTTTCTTTCTTCTGCCCGATGTATTCGTGATGTCCATAAATTATTTGGCCGTGTTAATATTGATGAATGTAGGTTGCTGTGCCTGATGCTGATGTTCGCTGCCGGCATATACATGCAGGTTGCGGAACAGTTGGCTGCCAAGCCGGTTCTTGGGCAGCATGCCTTTGATGGCCATCTCAACGACCGCAGCCGGCTTTTTCACAAGCAAATCATGCGGGGAACGGAAACGCTGACCACCAGGGTAACCCGTGTATCGAACATACTGCTTGTCGGTCAACTTCTTTCCGGTCAACTTGATCTTTTCCGCATTGATAATGATCACATAATCACCACAATCGGCATGCGGTGTAAAACAGGGTTTGTTTTTACCCCTGAGCATGTTGGCTACCTGCGTGGCCAGACGACCCAGTACCTGACCTTCGGCATCCACCAGGAACCACTCCTTGATAACACCCTGCTTGTTAGCGCTTATTGTTTTATAACTTAAGGTATCCATGAAAGTTTTTTGTGCTGTTTTGACCTTCTTAAAAAGGGCTGCAAAGATAGAACACATTTTTGAATTAACAAATTTTGCCTGCGACAATTTTTTAAGGATATTTTTGTATTTTCGACAGTATTACCCATGCACAACCGGACTCTCACCGCAAAACTGGCTGTAGTCACAGCGTTTGCTGTTTCGATGGCTTTCCTGGAGGCTGCAGTAGTCATCTACCTAAGGGCACTGTATTACCCCGGAGGCTTTGCCTTTCCGCTGGTTGAAATGGATCCGACCCTGGCCCTGACCGAATTCCTGCGGGAGGCGGCGACCATGGTGATGCTGGTCAGCATCGGATTGCTTCTGGAGCGTAAACCGGTGAACGTGTTTGCCGTTTTCCTGATAGCTTTCGGGATATGGGATATCGGCTATTACGTTTTTCTTAAATGCCTGCTCGGATGGCCTTACTCGCTGCTGACATGGGACATCTTATTTCTGATCCCAGTGATGTGGGTTGGACCGGTGATCGCTCCTGTTCTGAACTCGGTGACCATGATCGGTCTGGGGTGGCTTATCCTTCACTTTTCCTGCCGTGGATTGAATCCCGGCCTTTCCAGGACAGAATGGATCCTTCTGATCGGAGGAGCAATGCTGGTTTATTGCTCCTTTACGGAAGAATTCACGCGGTACCTCCTGGATCATTTGCCTGCTGGCGGTATTTTCGGAAAAGAAAACCGGAAGCTGGCAAGTCAACTCTCCGTTCAGTTCATTCCCACGCATTTCCACTGGTGGCTCTTTCTTACCGGTTTTCTTGCACACCTTATTGCTATCGTCCATTACATTCTCCGCATCCGCAACGTCGGGAAGACCAGGCAAAACACCTTACCTGTTGCAGGGTGATCCCAATGATCTTTTTTGTATTTTCGCACGGTCTAATGATAAGCTGCATATGCCGGTTGAAGTAAAGCAGGTTTCAAAGAGATACGGCGACCAGTATGCCCTTGACCATGTCACTTTCACAGCGGAGCGTGGTGAAGTGGTTGGATTGCTCGGACCCAATGGTGCCGGTAAATCCACCCTGATGAAGATCATTGCCTGCTTCATACCTCCTACCGGAGGGGAAGTTATAGTCAATGGCCACAACGTGATGACAGAATCGGTAAAGGTGCGCCGGATCCTTGGCTATCTTCCCGAAAACAACCCGCTCTACACCGAAATGTATGTAAGGGAGTATCTTACATTTGTGGCAGGCATCTTTCACATGGGAAAACAGACCGGCAGCCGTGTTGCCAGGATCATCGAAATCACAGGGCTGCAGGAAGAACAGCACAAGAAGATCCGGATGCTGTCCAGGGGTTACAGGCAGCGTGTCGGGCTGGCACAGGCCCTGATCCATGACCCGGATGTGTTGATCATGGATGAGCCCACATCCGGACTGGATCCCAACCAGATCATCGGCATCAGGGAACTGATCAGGGGGATTGGCAGGGAAAAAACAGTCATCCTCTCCACACACATCATGCAGGAAGTAGAAGCCATGTGCAGCCGTGCTATCATTCTTGACCATGGCCGGATCGTTGCAGATGATGATCCCCTGAAGCTTTCCGCATCCGCACATGGCAAGGTGCTCATCCTGGCCGAGTTCAGTCAGCCGGTGGCTGCTGGGGACCTGCAAAAGATACCGGGCGCACTGGAAGTGGTCCACATCTCAGGCAATACCTATCAGATCACGTCCGGGGCAGGGGAAGATATCCGACCTCTGGTTTTCCAGTTTGCCGTACAATCAGGCATTACCGTTCTTTCCCTGAGCAGGAAGGAACAAAGTTTGGAAAGTGTATTTCAGGAACTGACTAAAAAATAATTGTTACTTTTGCTGACCCGACGGGAGGATCCCTGATAAGGAAATCGCATTCCCTCTCCGGTGGCAGCCCGTTCAACAACGAAAAACTAAAACTCCGATCAACATATGTCATTTCTATTTACTTCAGAGTCCGTATCGGAAGGACATCCAGATAAAATAGCCGATCAGATTTCCGACGCCCTGCTGGATGAATTCCTGAAAAGGGATCCCGATTCGAAAGTGGCTTGCGAAACCCTGGTCACGACCGGTTTGGTTGTATGTGCCGGGGAAGTTCTGACCAGCTGCTGGGTGGACATTCAGAAGGTGGTCAGGGATACGATCAGAAATATCGGATATACGAAAGCGGAATATAAATTCGATGCCGATTCGTGCGGGGTTCTCAGTGCCATCCATGAGCAGTCGCAGGACATTACGCGCGGTGTGGTCAGGAAGGACAAATACGAACAGGGCGCCGGCGACCAGGGGATGATGTTCGGTATGGCCTCGCGGGAGATGGACAACTACATGCCGATGCCCATCGAACTGGCCCATATCTTCGTTCAGCAACTGGCCAAAATAAGAAAGGAAACTGACCTGATGCCCTATCTCAGGCCCGACTCCAAATCCCAGGTGACCATCGAATACGACGACCAGGGCAAGCCCATAAGGATCCATACCATCCTGGTTTCCACGCAGCATGATGACTGGATCAAGCCCGAGGGGCCAGGAGAAGAAGCTCAGCGAGAAGCGGATGAGAAAATGAACCGGAAGATTCGCGACGACATCCGTAATATACTGATACCAAGAATATTAAAATCCAATGATGTCCCGCAAAGAGTCATTAAATTATTCGACGACTCGTACCAGCTGCATGTGAATCCTACCGGGAAGTTCGTCATTGGGGGCCCTCATGGTGATTCAGGCGTTACAGGCCGGAAGATCATCGTGGACACATACGGCGGAAAAGGTTACCACGGTGGCGGAGCATTCTCAGGGAAGGATGCATCGAAGGTTGACCGTTCGGCAGCCTATGCCGCGCGACATATCGCCAAAAACCTTGTGGCCGCTGGTGTGGCCGATGAAGTGCATGTGCAGATCGCCTATGCCATTGGTATAGCCAGACCCCTGAGCGTCAACATCAATACCATGAATACTGTCAGGATCCGCAAAAGAAACGGAGAGCTCTGGAAAGACCATGAGATCGCCCAAAAAGTGGAAAACATCTTCGATCTGAGGCCCCGCGCCATCATCGAACGCTTTGGACTGATGAATCCCATCTTTTTACCCACAGCCACCTACGGACATTTTGGGAGAGATCCTTATAGGAAAAAAGTGGAGTTCTACCACAACGATTCCATCGTGAAAAAGGAGGTGGAATTTTTCACCTGGGAAAAACTCGACTACATCGATCGGATAAAGGAGGCTTTTAACGCCTGACGACCAGCTTGCCCGAAGCTACCGACTTACCCCCGGCGCTTAGCGTATAGAAATACATTCCCTCCTGCAGATCGAAGGTGGGCAGTGTCACTTTCCCCTGGCCTTCCGTGAGTACAGCTTCTTTGACCACTGATCCCAGCAGGTTGTGCACCTCGAGCTTCGCTGTCTGGATCCCGCCAGGCAACGAATAATCAAAGGAAACCGTATTACCGGCTGGATTTGGATACGCCTGTGAAAGCCGGACCTGGCCGGGTAGATCGCCGTTCAGCCCAAGATACCCAGAGATAAAGTTCACCACAACGCAAACACTGTCATTGACATTGCCTTCAATGAAAAGCGTGTACTTGACCTTGGATGTTCCCTGGATCCCATTTGGCATGTAATCCGCATATAACTGATCTTCTACCAGCTGGCCTGCAGCTAATGTATAGGAACCGGGCGATTCAACGGTTCCGGGAGGGTAGCAGGAACCTCCGAAACAGAAATAATGCGTCGTGTTTTCAATAACACTGACTTCATGCATTTTTACTTTTACCGGGACACTGACGCTGCTGATGTTCTTGAATCCCAAATGTATGGTAATGAGTGGCTCAGATGGATTTTCCAGAATGACTGCGTCCTGGCCGTTGGCCAAAAGTTGGTCCTGGTAATAGAGTTCTAGGGATTGTGAGTATCCTTTGAAAAGGAACAGGCTGCATACAAGAATCAGAGGGACTATTTTTTTCATACGGTAAAGGTTTTCACGAATAAACAATGAATGCAACATCCGCTGCAAAATTACTGTAAAATCAAAGAGAAATAAAGGAATGAATGGCTTTATTTAATTATTTTTAACAAAACAGGGTAATGATTCTTTTTCATTAATTTCATTTAAATACCTTATCTTTGTACCGAACCAAATCCTTAATACTATGATTAAAAAATTACTTCTTTTTGTATGCATGGTGCTTCCCTTCTTTGTTTTCTCCCAGAGAGCAGAGAGAGCCAATGTGCTGATCGAAGTTTGCACAGGCACGTGGTGAAGCTTTTGTCCCGGATCAGCTGTCGGTGTGGACAGTTTGATTCTCGCAGGTCATAAAGTGGCTGTCATCAACAACCATGGCGGCGACTCTTATGAAAATGTTTACTCCGCGGCAAGAAATGCCTATTACAACCTGAGCGCCTATCCTACGGCTATGTTTGATGGCGTTGTTGACGATGGTTTTGGTGGGTATCCCTGTCCTGAACCATACGGCAATTATGGCATTTACCTGCCTTTTGTGAACGACCGGCTGGCCATCGCCTCCCCGGTGCTCATGTCCACAGAATTTTTCCCGGTGGGGGTCAATGATTACCAGCTGGTGGCTCATATTACAAAAGTGGGCGATATCACCAATCCTAACCTGTACCTTCGGGCGGCCATCACCGAATCACATGTCGCCCAGTCGTGGCAGTGCCTGGAGGAAGTCAGCCAGGTCAACCGGCTGATGATACCCGATGCCACGGGAACCGCTATCAGTTTCGCAAGCGGCAACGAGGTGACCGTCACGCTGAATTTCACGGTGGATCCATCCTGGAATAAGGAAAACCTGAACCTGGTATCGTTCGTGCAGAATGATAACGGAAAGGAAGTACTGCAGGCGCTTACCACTCCGTTCCCGCTCTTCTCCAGGGATGCTGTGCTGGCCGAGATGGAAGATATCGCCACTTCAAACTGTACGGGCGTTGTGCAACCCACGTTCACCCTTTCCAACAACGGCGCTGAAGCCCTCACCAGCCTGTTGATCAACTACCAGATCAACAATGATCCGCTGGTCTCCTTCGAATGGACGGGTAACCTTCCCTATACCGGGTCAGAAACCATTCAGATGGATCCCATCACGTTTTCACCCGGAAGCAACAATACCTTCCTGGTTTATGGATCCGATCCCAATGGCAACACCGACCAGAATTACCTTAACGACACCCTCTTCGCCAGTTTCCCTGCAGGCTGGGTATGCACCACATATAAAGTGGCGCTCACCCTCCAGACCGATGACAATCCGGGAGAAACGACCTACGGAGTGTACAACTCCCTCGGTGAGATGATCTACTCCGGAGGTCCGTTCGAAGCAGCCAACAGCATGGTAAGGGATACGTTTGAACTGATGAACACCGACTGCTACAAGTTTGTCATGTTCGATGCAGGCTGCGACGGGCTGACAGGAGGCGGGTACTACTCGCTCAAGGAAGCCAAGTCAGGCGGGCACATGATCTATTTCCATGCAGTGGCGGATGCGTTCACCTGCAAGAAAATGACGGAATTCCAGATCGAATGGGTGGGGATGAATGACCACCTGGCCTCCGAACCGGTGACCATCTATCCGAATCCGTTCAGCAAGTACACTGAACTGCGCCTGAACCTGCAAAAGACTGATAATGTGTCAGTTGTGGTATTCAATATCATTGGAAAACAGGTCTTTTCGCTTGACATGGGACAGCTTGCTGCCGGAGAACATCTCCTGCCACTAACCAGTGAACAGGTTTCCCGGGGTCTCAACTTCGTGAAGATCAGCATCGGTAACAAGGTGTATACGGAGAAACTGGTGCTGGAGTAAATAAATCAAGTCATTAAAGAAAAAGAGAGGTTGCACACGAGTGCAACCTCTCTTTTTTGTTATTCATAGTGATTAAGTTGTTATGACCACTAATACAATATCTAAAATGAGCTACTTTTGCCCATTCATAATCTGATTTCACAAAATAAAATTCTTATGAGAAGATTTACCCTTTTATTTCCCCTGTTTATTACCATCGTTATGGTCAACGCCCAGCAGGTGGATCGCGACAAGGTGGTAGTGGAGATCGTCACCGGAACCTGGTGCCAGTTTTGCCCGGGTGCGGCCATGGGTGCCGAAGACCTGGTGGCCAACGGTAAAGAAGTAGCTATCGTGGAGTATCATGGAGGTGATGAGTACGAGAATTCCTCTGGTTTATCAAGGATCAGCTATTACAGTGTCACAGGCTATCCGACCGCAGTATTTGACGGTCTGCTGAAAGTTGTCGGTGGAGACCATACACAAAGCATGTACTCCCAGTACCTTCCCAAATACAATCAGCGGATCGCCGTCCCCTCTTCCTTCACTATTGATGTGCAGGGTGAAAACACCTGCCTGGTGAACTACAACCTGACGATCACTGTGAACAGGCTGGAGGCGGTGACCGGAACCCTCAGGTTGCATGTAGCCGTGACCGAGTCGGATATCCAGGAAAGCTGGCAGGGAATGTCGGAGCTGCAATGGGTCGAACGAATGATGGTGCCCAGTCAGAGCGGGACCTTGCTGGATTTCAGCAGCGGCGATACCCAGGTGATCAATCTCTCGTTTACCGTGGATGATTCCTGGGTGAGGGAAAATTCCGAAGTGACTGTATTCATCCAGAATGCGACCACTAAAGAGATCCTTCAGGGAATGAAAAAGAGCATGACGGATTTTCCCAATACCACTCTGGTGGATGCTTCCCTGCTCGAAGTTTACAACATTTCAGCTGCCAATTGCTCCGGAGCGGTATCTCCCATCGTTACCCTGAGGAACAACGGGCTGAACAACCTGACCAACCTGGAGATCCGTTACAAGGTGAACGACAACGAGGAAGGCGTTCTGAACTGGACGGGTGATCTGGCCATGGGTGAGAAGGAAAATGTACCGCTGCCCCTGATCAATTTCCCGCTGAACGACCAGAATACTCTTATGACGTATTGTACTAACCCGAATAATGTTCCCGACGAATGTCCAGACAACGATGATGCGAACACCGAATTTTCAGGAGAGGCCCTTATCGCGGCCAGCACCGTCTACCTGACCTACAGGCTGGATAATTTCCCGGACCAGACTACTTGGGAACTGAGGGATCAGACCGGAGCTGTTCTTTATGCTGATGGCCCTTTCCCGGGACAGGCAGGCCTCTATGCTAAGGACACCTTCCAGCTGGCAGGGAACCAATGCTATGATTTCATCATTTATGACAGCCAGGGCAACGGGATCTGCTGTGAAACCGGTGTCGGATTCTATTTATTGAAGGACTCGGATGGCCTGGTCCTGGTACAGGGCGGTGATTTTAGTTACAGTGATGTCATCAGTTTTGAGGTGGCGGGAGGAGTCGGGTTACCTGAAAACAAGGCCAACGGATCGGTTGCCCTCTACCCCAATCCAGCGAGTGATAGGACAACTATTGAAGTCATGCTGATGGAATCAGCCCCGGTGACTTTAAAAATCTATACTCTCACAGGTAAAATGGTCAAACTGATCGAAAAAGGGATGCTAAGTCCCGGAGAACATCAAATGTGGATCAATCTGTCGGGAGTTGATCCGGGAGCATATTTCATTCAGATCAATGCGGGAGAAGCAAACTGGACCAAGCAATTGTTTGTCCTGAATTAAAAAGGAAGATTACCCAGCAAGGCATCATCCACTTTGTACGGTAGGGTTACATTTAACAGCGGTTCCGAGGTCATGGCCCTTTGAATGGCGGTCATGGCACCCTGGTTCCTGGCCCAGCTGCGGCGTGCGATGCCGTTATTCACATCCCAGTGGAGCATCCTGCGAAGACGGACCTCCGCTTCATCGCTCCCATCCAGCAGTATTCCGAAACCGCCGTTGATCACCTCTCCCCAGCCGACGCCGCCGCCATTATGCAGCGACACCCATGTGGCCCCGCGGAACGCATCCCCGATCACGTTCTGTACCGCCATATCGGCGGTGAACCTTGAACCGTCGTAGATATTGGCTGTCTCCCTGAAGGGGGAATCCGTTCCCGAAACATCATGATGATCGCGGCCAAGGACGATCGGAGCACTGACATTTCCCGTGCGGATGGCCTGGTTGAACGCCGAGGCAATCTCCATCCTTCCCATGGCATCGGCATAAAGGATCCTTGCCTGAGAGCCTACCACCAGCCTGTTGCGTCCCGCCTCCCTGATCCAATGGATATTATCTTCCATTTGTTCCCTTATATCTTCAGAAGCCCTGCCGGCGAGATGCTCCATGACTTCAAGGGCAATGGTGTCGGTCAGCTCCAGGTCCTTTGGATCGCAGGAAGTGCATACCCAGCGGAAAGGACCAAAACCATAGTCGAAGAAAAGCGGCCCCATGATGTTCTCCACATAGGAGGGATAGCGGTAAGCTCCATTCTCCCTGAAGATATCCGCACCTGCCCTTCCGGCTTCCAAAAGGAATGCGTTGCCGTAATCCCAGAAATACATACCCATGGCCGAGACTTTGTTGATAGCCTCCACCTGCCTGCGGAGCGACTCGGAAACATACGACTTGAACGACACTGGATCCCTTACCATCAGTTCATTGGATTCTTCAAATGAAAGTCCGGCCGGGTAATAGCCACCGGCATAGGGATTATGAAGGGATGTCTGATCAGAACCAAGGTCGATGGCAATTTTCTCTTTGGCGAGTTTTTCCCAAAGATCGACCACATTGCCCTGGTATCCAAGGGAAACAGCCTCCTGCGAACACTGGGCGTTGATCATGCGTTCGATCAGCCGGCCGGGGTGGGAGTACACCTCATCCAGCCATCCCTGCTGATGGCGTTTCTGTGTCGCCTTGGGATTGATCTCTGCGATAACGCCCACACACCCTGCAATCACGGCCGCTTTTGCTTGTGCGCCCGACATGCCGCCCAAACCCGAAGTAACATAGATCTTTCCTTTTATATCCCCTCGCTTCAGCATCCGGGCTGCATTCATCAGGGTGATCGTAGTCCCGTGAACAATACCCTGCGGCCCGATGTACATGTACGATCCGGCCGTCATCTGGCCGTACTGGGTCACGCCCAGTGCATTGTACCGTTCATAATCATCACGCGAAGAATAATTGGGGATCATCATGCCATTGGTCACGACCACCCGGGGAGCTTCGCGGTGCGAAGGGAAAAGGCCCAGCGGGTGCCCTGAATACATCGCCAGCGTCTGTTCATCCATCATTGTGGCCAGGTACTTCATGGTCAGCAGGTATTGCGCCCAGTTCTGGAACACGGCACCGTTGCCGCCATAGGTGATCAGTTCGTGCGGATGCTGGGCCACCGCCTCGTCGAGGTTGTTCTGGATCATCAGCATGATGGAGGCTGCCTGGCGGGAACGATGCGGGTACTCGTCGAGCGGGCGCGCGTGCATATGATAATCCGGACGGAACCGATACATATAGATGCGGCCGAAGGTTAGCAGCTCCTCTGCAAATTCAGGGGCAAGCTCAGCATGGTGCTTCGGTTCGAAATACCTGAGCGCATTCCGGACTGCCAGCTTCTTCTCCCCGGGGGTGAGGATGTCCTTTCGTACAGGCGCATGATTGATGGTGGGATCCCAGGGTTTGCTTTCCGGCAGCTGGTCCGGAATACCCTGAAGAATGGCTTTTTGAAAATCCGTGATGGTCATGGTGTTCCTCTTTCTGTGTCAGGACAAAATTAAGATATTTGGCGATTTCTTGTTGTTGTGGTTTACCTTTGTTTGAAAGAAGCCTGTCTTTTACCACAGAGGCGCACAGAGGGAAGCACAGAGGCGAAGGAGGATTAAAAAGGATTAAAACTATATTACCATGACAGAATCAAAGACCACAATTCTTCTGTTCACACTTTTACTAGTCGCAGCATCCAGTTTCAATAATCCGGCCAGCTCTCAGGAACCGAAAATCAGACAACCGGTCGACACGGTCGGTTTTGCACATCTGGACTGGCAGATGGACAGCATCATGGCTCGTATCATTCACCTGGGTTATGATGAAAAGGATGGTATCGACGAGGGTGTTTGCTTGCTGAGTAGCCGCCTGATACGGTCTGTGATCTGCCCACATGATGATTATTCTTATGTCGGAAAGATGTATCCTGCCGTGTTGAGCTGCATCAAGACCAAAACCATTGTTCTGTTTGGTGTGGCTCATAAAGCAAAACAGTTCGGGCTGGAGAATGTGCTGATTTTTGATAGTTATGACTCCTGGCAGGGGCCCTATGGACCCATGAAGGTATCGCATGCACGTGAAGAAATCATGCAGGAACTGCCCCCTGATCTTTATCAGGTAAACGATTCCATTCAGGCTGTCGAGCATTCCCTGGAAGCCCTCATCCCCTTTTTACAGTATTTCAACAAAGAAGTTGAAATCATACCTATCCTGGTACCGTACATGTCATTTGAGCGTATGGATAGGATTTCGCAAGCTTTGGCTAAAGCGATTGATAAAGTGAACACACAGAGAGAGTGGCAATGGGGCGGTAATATGGGTATCGTGATCAGCTCGGATGCAGTGCACTACGGGGATGAAGACTGGGGAGGCAGCAACTATGCTTTTTATGGGACCGACTCATCAGGTTACCGGAAGGCGGTAGCCCACGAATGGGAGATCATCCGGTCCATCTCCGGTGAATTAAAACCGGAAAGCGTCAGGATGTTCATGAGTTATACATTGCAGGATAACGATTTCAAAGCCTATAAATGGACCTGGTGCGGGAGGTACTCGATTCCCGTGGGATTGCTGACCATCTATTACCTTAATCTTGCACAAGAGCCGGAGTATGGATCTTTAGTGGGTGTTCCGGTCGGATATCAGACAAGCATTGATCATGAATCCCTGAAAGTGGATGATCTGAGGATGGGGGTGACGGCACCGGCAAACATGAGGCACTGGGTCGGATATGCGGGGATTGTATATAAATAAAATTCATTTAACCACGAAGAACACAGAGGAGTACACGGAGAACACGGAGGTTTATAAAATCACCCTTCTAATCCCCTCCTTAAATGTTTCACATTAAAATTGATTAACAATCCAACACGGACACCAGAAAGTTTCATATAAGTCAGTATCTGTGAAAGGTGTACATCATTGGGCACTTCAATGGCTTTTGTCTCTCTATTATCAGTCCACCCTATAATAGTTCGTAAGCCAGGCATTCTTCGTAAGAAGATCCTAATAAACCCGGATGCAAGTCTGCATCTGTAAACTACAATCCCTGCTAGTTAGTCCGGAAATTGATATTTTTGTTACCCTCAAAAAGCTAAATTTCTTTCAAATGATCGATGCACGGCACTTCACTGCCAGCATCCGCATCGATCCCTACCAGGAAAAAACTTGACCGACTATTTTGATTTATCCTTTTCACCGTATACTTTTACCGATCCATTTTACCAAGAATTATGAAAAAAATACTGGTTGCGTGCGTGCTGATCCTGCTTCCCGCATGGTTATTTGCGGGGAATCCTGTACAGATCCCGGCATTATTCAACATTCGTTTGGAATTTATCCTGTTTGGCCTGACGCTGATCGGGGTAGCGCTGTTTCATAAACATACACTCATGGTTGCCCTGATCGGACTGGCAGCTATCCTGGCCTTCAAATTCATTTTTGATCCGGGATTCAATCTACTTGAGCATCTGTTCGGACACAACTCTTTTAAGGATCAGATCCTTCATTCGGATATGCGCCAGGGAGAATGGACTATCCTTTTGAATTTACTGGGATTATTGCTAGGATTTGCATTGCTTTCGCGACACTTTGAAGAATCAGAAGTGCCCGATTGGCTGCCAAAACTGTTACCGGACAACTGGAAGGGGCCGCTGATCCTCCTTTGCATGGTATTCGTCCTGTCCTCTTTCCTGGACAATATCGCCGCTGCCATGATTGGGGGCACCATTGCCATAGTGGTCTTTAAAGGCAGAGTGCATATCGGTTATCTTGCCGGCATCGTTGCAGCGAGTAATGCCGGGGGGTCGGGCAGCGTCATCGGGGACACGACCACTACCATGATGTGGATTTCCGGCGTACCGGCCATCAACGTTTTGCATGGCTACATTGCAGCGATCACAGCATTTGCATGCTTTGCGGTCATTGCATCACTCCAGCAGCACAAAACGCAACGCATCCAGGAAGATCCGACCCGGGGATATAAAATCCGGTGGAACAAGCTGATACTGGTACTTTGTATCCTGATCGGCACCATCCTTACCAATATTTTATTTGATTTTCCTGCCTTGGGGGTCTGGATCGCCATCCTTGTGGGAGCAATCTTTGTCAGAACCGACTGGCACGAATTACGGAATGCTTTACCCGGTTCCATTTTTCTTTTATCGTTGGTGACCTGCGCATCGATGATGCCGGTTGACCAGCTGCCGCATGCCTCATGGCAATCGGCCTTTACGCTGGGATTTGTCTCTTCCGTGTTTGATAATATCCCTCTTACTAAACTTGCCCTCGAACAGGGAGGCTATGACTGGGGAATGTTGGCGTACGCGGTTGGATTCGGAGGATCCATGATCTGGTTCGGATCATCGGCAGGTGTTGCCATTTCCAATAAGTTCCATGAGGCAAAATCGGTGGCCAAATGGCTGGCCAACGGATGGCACGTCGCGATCGCTTATGTCGTCGGATTTATGGTGCTTCTGGCGGTGTACGGATGGCATCCGGAAGAGATCGTCAAGAAGGAAAGTGTGCCTGCGACGGAACAGGTGGTTAGGTAAAGGCACAAAGGGAAATGCTTTATTTAAGGTTGCGGATCCGCACTTCACAGGAAGGCACATCCTTTAATAGGTTCAGCAATTGCGTGACATCCGAATCCCCATAATGGTAAGGATATAGTACGGTAGGATGAAACATGCGGACCGCATGGCTGACCATCTCCGGTGACATCGTATAGGGCAGATTCATGGGCAGAAAGGCGCAATAGATGTCTTTCAGACCGGCCATTTCGGGTATGTCCTCGGTATCACCGCCCACATAGATCTTTTTATCGCCAAAACGGATCACATACCCATTGCCGATACCCCTGGGATGAAAGGGCTCCCCGTTGCTTCGCTTATGAACTATGTTATAGGCCGGAACGGCCTGAATGGTAATCCCCTGGACCGTCCTCGTATCTCCGTTTTTCATGACCATGCCCTTGGGTAGCTTTTCCAGGCATGATTCGGAACAGACAGCAATCGTGCCTGGTTTTGTAATCTTATCAATAGCGGCCAGATCAAGGTGATCCCCGTGATGATGCGTGATCAGGATCAGGTCGGCATCGGGAAGGAATCCGTAATCAGCGTATTGCTCCACTGGATCGACATGGATGACGATATCGTTCCAGGAAAACATCAGCGTGCCATGCCCGATGAAGGTCATGGTCAATGTGCTGGAAGCTGTACGGATCGTGTCCGTTTGGAATGTTTTCTGGCTCATGACGAAGGCAATGTTTAGGAAAAAAGCGATAAGAAATAGACTTAATGATTTCATAATCAGTTTATTAATAATATTTAATTTTGATTTTTGATCTTTGCTTCTTGATTTTTGATCTTACGGTAGTGTCCTGCAGCCACAACGATCATGGAGATATCCCTAATAAAAAGCCAGTCGGGAGGCACTCCGCACCAGCAGTTCAGCACCAACAGCCAACAGGATCAATCCGGCGAAAAAAGACAAATAGGTCATCGTTTCCCTTATAGAAAGCATAAAATTACGATTAAATTGGCAGAATTCTCTTATGGATGATTTATGTACCTTTATGCCATTATAAACCGAGACTCTCATGATAACAGTTGAAGAATTCAGGCAGTACGGACATTCCTTTGTCGACTGGATGGCCGATTATTTTAAAGAGGTGGAGTGCCTGCCTGTTAAATCCCAGGTCAGGCCAGGTGAAATATTCCGGCAGATCCCTGAATTACCTCCCGCTGATAGCGAAACCATAGACCAGATCATGCAGGATTTTCAGCAAATCATCCTACCTGGAATGACACACTGGCAGAGTCCCAACTTTTTTGCCTATTTTCCTGCCAATTCAAGCTATCCATCCGTGCTGGCCGAGATGCTCACGGCTGCGCTGGGAGCGCAGTGCATGGTCTGGGACACTTCGCCTGCTGCTGCCGAGCTGGAAGAGAAGATGATGAACTGGCTCAGGCAAATGACCGGCCTGCCCGGGAACTGGAGTGGTGTCATCCAGGATACCGCTTCGTCGGCGACGCTGGTCGCCATCCTGTCGGCACGCGAGAAATATTCAGATTTCCTGATCAATGAAACGGGGATTCACCATCACAAGTCCTTCCGGGTGTATTGTACCTCCGAAACGCATTCCTCCCTCGAAAAGGCAGTAAAAATTGCCGGTCTGGGAAAGAAGAACCTGATCAGGGTGGAAGTTGACCAACAATTACGGATGAGGCCGGAGGATCTGGAGCAGGCCATCGAAAACGACCTGAAAAATAGAAAAGCACCGCTGGCCGTTGTGGCCACCCTCGGCACCACCAGCTCCACAGCCGTTGACCCGCTGGAACCAATTGCACGGATCTGCCGAAAATACGATATCTGGCTCCACATCGACGCCGCTCTGGCCGGCACCGCACTGGTGCTGCCCGAATACCGCTGGATGATCAGGGGCATTGAAAACGCCGACAGCTTTGTGTTCAATCCGCACAAATGGATGTTCACCAACTTCGACTGCTCGGCCTATTTTGTCAAGGACAGGGAGGCATTGATACGAACCTTTGAGATCCTGCCGGAATACCTGAAAACAAAGTCAAGGGGGATGGTAAACGATTACCGTGACTGGGGCATTGCGCTGGGAAGAAGATTCAGGGCACTGAAGCTCTGGTTCGTCATCCGTAATTTCGGGGTGCAGGGCATACAGGACAGGGTCCGGCTGCATATCACCCTTGCCCGGAAACTTGCTGATGAGATCCGAAAGCAATCCGACTTCGAGCTGATGAACGAGCCTCAGCTGAACTCAGTCTGCTTCCGCTACAGGCCCGCCAGGGTAGCTCAGGATCGGGAACTTGATGCATTGAATGAGAAGCTGTTAAGCATCCTGAATGCATCGGGAAAAGTCTTCCTGTCACATACGCGGCTGAACGGAAAATATACAATCAGGATGGTGACATCCCAGACGTATGTACAGGACAAACATGTGATGATGGCATGGGATTTGATCCGGCGGACGGCTTCAGAAATCACCTGACGCAAATGCCGGCTTTAAACTATGGTTGAAATATATGCCACAAAAATCCTGGCAGCAGAGGATTTTCAGTCCATGAAAGATATTTTGCTGACCATCCTACCGGAGTCGTCACGGCGAAAGGTCACCGCTTTCTACCGCGCCTCGGATGCCCAGCGCTCCCTCTTCGGTGAATTGCTGGTCCGGCGGATGATCTGCGAAAAACTGGGCATGCGCAACGGCGACCTTGTGATCGGTTTTGAAGAAAAAGGAAAGCCTTTTATACAGGATTACCCGATCCATTTCAATATGTCTCACAGTGGCGTGTGGGTTGTTGCGGCGGTCTCCTCTGCTCCGGTCGGCATTGATATCGAACAGATGAAACGGAACAGACTTGAGGTTGCCCGGCGGTTTTTTACGGAACCAGAATATAAGAACCTGATGGACAGGCCCGAGCCAGAGCGCACCGATTATTTCTACACCCTCTGGACATTGAAGGAAAGTTACCTGAAAGCGGTCGGCAGAGGGCTGACCCTGCCGCTGAACAGTTTTACCATCAGATGGGAACAGGAAGAATACGTTATCGATATTAATGGTACTTTTGAGGCGATGCATGTAAGGATCATACCGCTTGAAATCGGATACAAGCTTGCGGTATCCGCATCGGAATCCGCCATCTGTCCGGCCGTGACCTTGCTGCCAGCCAAAGGATATCTTGAAGCATTCAAGAAATTATAAAACCATACGTCATGAAAAAAATCATTGTACTTCTGATTCTCGGTTCATTTCTTTCAGGGATGCCGGGTTATGCACAGAGCGAGGAGGAGAATAAGGATGAGTGGATCCAGAAATTCTATTTCATCAAGACCGGCAACCTGTGGTTCAATTCCCTGCGGTTTGATTTTCCGGATATCACCAATACCCGCATCTCCACCGATACGATCCCCGTATACAATGCCTGGGAACAACCGATGGAACTGTCTTTCAATAATTTACCTGAATATGTTTCAGCACGGATCATTCCCCCCTCCCTTCAACCGAAAGAAGAGGGCAAGATCATCCTGACCTTTGATCCGGTCAAAAAAGGCACCTATGGACCTGTTTATGAGAACCTGTGGCTTATGACGAATGATACCAATCAAGCTCAGAAGAGACTGATCCTGAATCCAAACATCCGGGAAGACTTTTCCACCCTGACGGAGCAGCAACTGGCCGATGCTCCGCACATCCAGTTTGAGAAAGAAACCTACCGGTTCGATTCGGTCACCTCAGGATCAAAAGTTGTTTATGACTTCATTTTCAGCAATGTGGGCAAGAGTGACCTGATCATCCGTAATGTCAAGGCCGGATGCGGATGCACAGCCACCAATCCTGAAAAAACATTGCTTAAGCCGGGAGAGAGCAGCAAGATCGGGATCGTTTTCGATACTTCGGGGCTGACGGGCAACCAGCACAAGTCAGTCACCGTGATTGCGAATGATCCTAAAAAACCTGTTACAACATTAATTATTCAGGGATACACCAAACCATAAAAGGAGTGATGCGCGTCCAGCGTGTATCATATCTCTTTTCGATCCTTCTCCTGACCTTCCCGGTAATTCTTACAGGACAAGGACTCCCGCCGGGGTGGGAGTTCCGGGTCACACCCTCCTTTCATCCCATTGCCGTCCCTCTGATCGCCAATCCCTCCCTTTTCGGTGTTTCGCTACTGCCTGGCGATTATATCGGCGTCTTTTTCACCCGGAACGATTCGTTGATCTGCGCGGGAGCTACCGAGTGGAACGGTGTTGAAAACAGTGCGGTGGTGGCATTTGGCGATGACAACATGACTCCCCTGAAAGATGGATTTTACGTGAATGAAACTATGTATTGGAAGATCTATTCATGGCAATTTGAAGAAGCTTTCAACGCTACGGTGACGTATGATCCTTCCCAGCCCAATCACGACGGCACCTTTCACCCGGGAGGCCTCTCCGCTCTGACAGCCCTCTGGTACGGCTCCACACTGGAAGCCGGTGCGACTGCTATCCCGGATAGCCTTTGCATTGGCACTGCTTCCCAACTGACCTCATCCGTATCGGGAGGCAGTGAGTCATACAGCTTTTCCTGGACCTCCATCCCTGAAGGATTCATTTCCGGAGAACAAAATCCGGTGGTCGTCCCCCTGCAGACCACAGCTTATGTTGTACACATATACGATGGGTACCACAATGTCACCGACACCGCCGCAGTCCATGTCGTCCAATTGCCGGAGGTGTCGGCCGGCAATGACACAGTGATCTGTGAGGACGGGCAGGCCAGCCTGGCGGGGATGGCGGCAAACTTCAACAGTCTGGAGTGGTCCACGGATGGCGATGGTGTGTTCGCAGATCCATCGCAGCCGGCCACTGACTATTTTCCAGGATCATCCGATATCGACGACGGACTGGTCAAGCTAACGCTGAAAGCCTTGGCAGAAGATCCGTGCGTGGACTCTACCAGTGATTTTCTATACATGACCATTGGTCCTTTACCAACAGTCGATGCCGGGGATGATGGTGATGTCTGCGCGGATGATCCCTATACCCTTTCAGGCTATGCTGCCCATTCAGCTTCAGTGGAATGGTCCACCTCCGGTGACGGTTCCTTTGACAATCCCTTTTACCTGGGAGCAACCTACTACCCCGGGACCGGGGACCTGCAGACCCACGAAGTCAACCTGATCCTCTCAGGTTACTCCGAATCTCCATGCACAATGACCACGAATGACACAATGACTTTATCTATTTACTCCCTGCCTACCGTGGACGCCGGTAACGACCACTGGATCCCTTACGGCACCGGCACGCAACTGAACGGCACCGTTTCCGGTGGATCGGGAGAGTATCTGTATTCATGGGAGCCGTCGGAATTTCTTGTGGATCCGTCGATGGAAGATCCGTTCACCACGAACCTGTTCCAGTCCACGCCATTCATTCTGACCGCGACCGATGCGGTCCTCACCTGCCATGACACGGATACGGCAATTGTTTACATCACCGGAGGGCCCCTTTCCGTTTCAGCATCGGCCTATCCGCCGATCATCTGCACGGGCTCCGCGTCGCGTCTGGAGGCACTTGCGGGAGGAGGCTCCGGCAATTACGCTTACAGCTGGGCCTCAGAGCCGCCGGGTTTTTATTCCAGCGAGCAAGATCCCTGGATCTACCCTGATCTGACAAGCCTTTACACGGTGGTCGTGAACGATGGATTCAACAGCACTTCCGACACCGTGACAGTGCAGGTTTTCTCCCCTCCGGAAGCCCATGCCGGAGATGATCAAACCATTCCCTACGGGACCTGCACTGTGTTACAGGGCTCCGTTTCAGGAGGCTTGGGAGAATTTTCGTGGCAGTGGTCACCGGCACAGTACCTGGTTGATCCGCAGGCAGAGGATCCGGTGACCGTCAACCTGACCCAGTCGGTGGAATTTGCAGTTACTGTGACCGACCAGATAACACAGTGCACAGATCAGGATTCGGTGAATGTCGCTGTGGTGGGCGGACTGTTGCAGGTAGAGGTGACCGCGGTGCCGGAGGAGGTGTGCGCAGGGGAATCCTCGCAGCTGAGGGCGCAGGCAGCCGGCGGCTCAGGAAACTATTCCTATGCCTGGACTTCCGATCCGCCTGGATTCTTTTCGGATCTTACTAATCCTGTGGTGGCACCTGGCGGCACGACAGGTTATTTTGTGCTGGTGTCCGATGGGTACAGCAGTGTTTCCGGTCACACCACGATCGGTGTCTTTCCGGTTCCCGTCGTGGAGATCGGAACCTTTCCCGGCGACACCGTCTGTGGTGGGGAGGTCATTCGTCTGGATGCCGGCACACCCGGCGGCGTGGCGTACCACTGGCTGCCCGGTGGGCAGACGGGGCCCGTGATCGAGGTGGATTCGGCCGGGACAGGATTCGGTTCCGCGACGTACACTGTATATGCTACAACGCCGGACAATTGCACGGGGGTGGATTCGGTTGTGGTGACGTTCGTTGATTGTGTGGGGATACCGGAGAACGCGTCGCCGGATACCCGGCTGTTCGTTTATCCGAATCCGGCGAGGGGGGAGGCATTTATCCTGATCTCAAAAGACCAATATGCATCTCAGAATGATAAGTCCGGTATTTATCAAATCGAGATAACAGATATTATAGGTCGGGTGCAACTTCATGATTCTTTTCCTGTCAAGGAATCCTTGCATTCTATATCCCTGGAATCGTTTTCACGTGGTATCTATCTTGTTTTTCTGAAAAAGGAGAATCAGGTCACCTTGACAGGAAAGTTAGTCGTCTGGTAATTCTTCAATTATTTACAGAACAGTAGATTTCTTATATATGAAATTACATCTTCTGACCGCTTCCTTTCTTCTGATATCCTGTACCTTAAATGCCCAGATCAAGGTATACAAAGGCAATTCCACTTCCTACTCCGACTGCCTGTACACCATTGCTGTAGATAAAATATACCGGGGTAATTCCACAAGTTATTCTGACTGTTCGTGTACTGTTGAAGATAATAAAGTCTATCAGGGAAATTCCACCAGTTACTCGGATTGCCTATACACCATAAAGGGCGATAAGATCTACCAGGGGAACTCAACGAGCTATTCGGATTGCCTGCTTACAATTAAAGAGCAAAAAATCTATCAGGGAAATTCCACCAGTTATTCTGACTGCCTGGCGACGGTGGATGGTACGTTAAAACACTTCCTGGTCGCGGTGCTGATCGGGCCTTATTAAAATGGACCTAATACCTTGAGCTGAATACATCAGGGCAGCCATCGCGGTTAAGACCAGGGATGGCAACTGTACCCGCTACGACTTCATCAGGTTCCAGGAAAACTACACCGGTGGCAAGGTCCAGCCTCTCCATTACGATGGCGCCGGCGATAAGTCATGATGGATTGTGCCAATGTGAACAAATAACCGGATTTCTCAGTTGGCAGCTAGCAGTTAGCAGTTGGCAGTTAGCAGTTACCAATCAAGAATTACCAAGTGCCAGGAGGCAATTCTTGATTGTCAACTGTTCACAGCGTCTCCTCCTGCCCCTTCAGGATATTGTACAGGAACTCCCTCGCCCTGAAAAGCTGTGCTTTTACCGTTCCCAGCGGCAGGTTCAGCTGAACGGCGATCTCCTCGTAGGAATATTCTTCAAAATAACGGAGCTGGATCAGCTGACGGTAATGCGGTTTGAGCTTCTCAACCACATCACGCATCAGCTTGATCTTCTGGCTCCTGATCAGATGCTCCTCCGGATCAGGGGTCTGGGAAGGGATGACGATCTCGGTGGCATCCTCATCGTCGGAGGGTTTGTCCAACGAAAGCATATCCATCTTCTTCCGGCGGATAAAGTCGATGCAATTATTGGTGGCGATCTTGAAGAGCCAGGTGCTGAAAGCGTAATCTGGCGTGTACTGGTGCAGGTTCCGAAACGCCTTGCCAAAAGCCTCGATGGTCAGATCATCGGCATCGTGCACGTCGTTGGTCATCTTCAGCAGCAAAAAATACAATGAATCCCGGTAATTGTTCATCAACTCCGCGTACGCCCGCTGGTCACCCGTTTTGATGGCCTGCTGCACAAGATGGTAATCACGTAATGCCTTTTCTGTCAGATGTGAGGTCAACTCTTCCATTTATCCTTTTTGTCGAACACCAGCGAGATCCGTATCAGGCCATCGATGACCAGGAGAAACACCTCGTTTATGGGCGAAAGTAATAATAAATTCTTTTCGCTCAGACGAATCATGCATTTTTTGAAGATGAACAACTGGCTGAACAAGCGAAGGATAAACAGTCCCAGGACAGGATAGAAAAGGTATTGCACAATGAGCAGGTACACAAATCCAGCGAGAAAAAGGACATAGGACAAGGTGAAGAGGCCCAGGAAAAACTTGTCCCAGCGGTTGTAATAGCGTCGCGACTTGAAATACCTTTTCCTGAACCTCCACCACTCGGCAAAGCGCAGGGTTTCACCTGAAACCACCTGGTTTTCGAGGTTGGGGGCGATGGCCACGTTCCGTTTGGTGGCCACCTGGTTAATGAAAAGATCATCCTCTCCTACCGGGATCCTGTAATGCGAAACAAATCCCTTGTTCCTGTAATAAAGGGATTTCCTGTAGGCCATGTTCTTTCCGATGCCCATATACGGACGGCCCGCGAGGGCAAATGAAAGATAGCTCATGGCCGTGGTCAGGTTGACCCACCGGCGGAAGCTGTATGGAGAGGATTTTCCGGGATGCGTGGAACGGAAATAACCCAGAACGATCTCTTTGTCGTCGGTGAAATTCGACTGAACCTGTTCCAGCCAGCGCTCAGAGACAGGCAGACACCCGGCTTCCGTAAAGATCAGCAGGTCATTTTCTGCTGATTTGATGCCGATGGAAAGAGGAAACTTGTTTCCCTTGAAAAAATTCAGGTCCTGAAGCATCCTGACGACCTTGATGTTGGGATACTCCTTGCATACATTCTCAAGGTATTCTGACAGGTCATCATTGATCGACTGAATCACAAGGACCACCTCATAATCAGGATAATCCTGGGCAAGCAACTGAGGCAGCTGTACCTTCAGTTTCTCAAACTCATCATTGAAAAGCATGACGATGGAAATGGGCTCTTTCGTGCTGACACTCTGCCGCTTACGGTAAAAACCAAGCTTTCCGTAAACAGCCCACCAGTAAATGATCTGTATAATGAAGGTCAGAACAAATCCCAGGAAAATCCAAAGCGGAACTTCATTCACACGAAGTACATCTGCAATCATATCTGTATTCAAGAAGACACAAAATTATTTATTCTTGCACAAGAAAATTTAACTTTGAAAAAAATTTGATAACAGAAAACGGTTAATAGAAGAGGCCCACACAGCTTTATGGATTTCAGGATATTGAAGAAGGACAGGGATTCGGCGGCTCGTGCCGGAGAGATCATGACCGGTCATGGAACCATCCGGACGCCGGTTTTCATGCCTGTAGGGACGGCAGGGACGGTAAAGGCTGTCCATTTCAGGGATCTCAGGGATGAAGTGGGTGCGCAGATCATTCTGGGGAACACCTACCACCTGTATCTCAGGCCCGGAACCGGGATCATTGAGTCCGCAGGGGGGCTGCACCGGTTCAACGGCTGGGACCGCCCTATCCTGACCGATAGCGGCGGGTACCAGGTGTACTCCCTTTCCGCCCAGCGTAAACTGATGAAGGACGGGGTGCATTTCCGCTCGCACATCGACGGCTCCAAACATCTGTTCACACCCGAGAAAGTCATTGACATTCAGCGTTCCATCGGTGCTGATATCATGATGGCGCTGGATGAATGCACCCCCTACCCCTGCGAGTTCGTATACGCAATGAAATCCCTCGATCTGACCCATCACTGGCTCGACCGGTGCCTGGAGCATTTCGGTGCGACCAGTGAAAAGTATGGATACCCGCAGGCTCTCTTTCCGATTGTGCAGGGCAGCGTCTATAAGGAACTCCGGAAACGTTCGGCAGAGTACGTCACTTCAAAGAATGCCCCCGGAAACGCCATCGGAGGCCTGTCGGTGGGTGAACCCGCAGAGGTCATGTATGAAATTACCGGAGAGGTATGCCACATACTACCCGCTGATAAACCCCGTTATCTGATGGGAGTGGGGACCCCTGTCAACATCCTTGAAAGCATCGCGCTGGGAATCGACATGTTCGACTGTGTGATCCCCACCCGCAACGGGCGCAATGGCATGCTATTCACCCATGAGGGCATCATCAACATTAAAAACGAAAAATGGAAAGATGATTTTTCACCGCTGGACGGGCAAGGCACCTCTTTTATTGATCAGACCTGCTCAAGAGCTTATCTGCGCCACTTGTTCAGCTCAGGCGAGATGCTGGCGGCCATGATCGCCAGCCTTCACAACCTTGCTTTTTACATGAACCTCATGGAGCAGGCGCGCGTAAAGATCATGGATGGTACCTTTGCAGCCTGGAAGAACCAGGTTGTCCCGAAGCTCCAGGAACGACTGTGACAGAGGGAAGGGGTAGGAAAATAAATTTCGGCACCGGATGAGAACGATCGATTATTATATCATCAAGAAATTCCTCGGCACATTCTTTTATGCCATCGCATTGCTGATCGTGATCGTCATCGTTTTCGACCTTTCAGAAAAGATTGATAACTTCCTGAAGACCAAGCCTTCCGTATACGAGATCTTTTTTTCTTACTACCTGAATTTCATTCCCTACTTCGTCAATCTGTTCGTCTATCTTTTCACGTTCATATCGGTCATATTCTTCACCTCCAAGATGGCCTCCAACACCGAGATCATTGCCATCCTGAGCAACGGGATCAGCTTTGGACGCCTGCTCAGGCCTTATTTCATAGCTGCAGTGTTCCTGGCCCTGATGTCATTCGTCCTGGCCAATTTTGTGATCCCGATCACCAACCGGAAGTTGCAGGCATTTGAAGACCGGTACCTTCATAATCCCCGATCCAACCGTGACACCGATATCCACATGAAGCTGGATCCGCAAACGTACACCTATGTGGAAAGCTTTAATGCCGCCAACAACATCGGCTATAAATTCTCACTGGAAAAGATCAGCGACAGCGGGCTCTACTACAAGCTTACCTCTGAAAAAGTCCAGTGGGACAGTACATCCGGAGCATGGAAAGCCCAGAACTATTACCTCCGGGAATTCAAGGGGGAAGACCACATCATCGAAAAAGGAAAAGAAATCGACCTTGCCATCGGCCTGAAGCCGGAAGACTTCACGATTAAGAAGGATGATCTGAAAACCATGAATTTCATCCGGCTCAATGAGTTCATAAAAGAGGAAAGAATGAAGGGATCGAAGAACGTGAACACGTTTCTGATAGAGAAATACAAACGCGTGGCTGATCCGTTTGCCACGCTCATCCTTACCTTCATCGGCGTGGCCGTGTCCAGCCGCAAGGTCAGGGGAGGGATCGGTATGCACCTTGGAATAGGGATCACCATAACCTTCGCCTACATCCTTTTCCTGCAGATCTCGACCGTGTTTGCCACCATGGGAAACCTTTCGCCCATAATTGCGGCTTGGATCCCCAATATCATCTTCGGGCTGATGGCTCTGTTCATGATACGGGTGGCGCCTAAATAAATCACTTGCATGAACTCCAGGGCAAGTACCAGGAAATTACCCTAATACCCCTCCCCATCCCCTCCCCTGCTAGCAGGGGAGGGGTGCAGGGGTAGGGTACATTAAATTCTCAACACACCCCCGTCCAGACAAAGCATCCGGGGAAAAGGGACGGATCGGGAGTGGAGGATTCAAACAGCCCGTAGACCGCAGACCCGCTCCCGGTCATGGAAGCATACACCGCGCCTGATGAAAGCAAAGTCTCCTTGATCGTTTGTATCTGTGCATGTTTCCGGAAAATGGATTCCTCGAAATCATTCACCAGCCGGGCCTGCCACTGATATAACGGCAGTGCAATGATCTCCTTCAGCGGTGTGGATTTAGATTTCGGAAGGATGCCGGCATATGCTTCCGCTGTACTGACCGAACATGGAGGTTTGACCAGCATGATCCGGAGCCCCGACAGATCAAGGTCAACCGGTTCGAGGCACTCGCCCCTTCCCGTACCCAGCATGGGCCGGTCATCCAGAAAAAAAGCGCAATCGCTGCCGACACCGACAGCAATCTGCAGCAACAGATCCCTGCCAGCGTTAAGATCAAAAAGAGCATTGAGTGTCTGGATCGTAAAGGCTGCATCAGAAGAACCTCCACCCAGACCGGCACCAGACGGTATCGTTTTATAGAGAAATATCCGGACGGGAGGAAGGCTGAAATGCATCGACATCATCCGGTATGCCTTCAGGCAGCTGTTGTCTTCCGGCGATCCCTCCATAGCCAGACCAGCTGTTTGAATGACGGTTTCCGGTCCCGTCCAGGGAATGATCTCCAACATGTCAGTCAGAGGTATGGGATAGAAGATGGTTTCAATCCGGTGATAGCCGTCCGGTCTTTTCTCCAGCACCGACAGGCCCAGGTTGATCTTGGCATTCGGGAACGTGACCATGGGGATCAACAGTCATACAATTTCTATCTGTAAATGTAGAAGTATTTTTTTAAAATTAAATTGTACTTTTGGTTTATAATTGATGGCGGCATTTGCTGATGACACTTTTATCTTCCATTTACAAAGGGTATGTTAGCAAAAGGATCCGGCGGATCCAATTCTGCATGGACCATCCCCACCAGGTGCAGCAGGAATGGTTTCACAGGCTGCTTGCCACAGCGGAGAAGACGGAGTGGGGAAAAAAATATGGTTATTCATCAATAAAGGACCATAAGGAGTTCGCGGAGAGGGTCCCGGTGAGCGATTATGAATCGTTCAAGACACTCATTGCCAGGATCCGGAATGGCGAGCAAAATATCCTCTGGCCCTCCAGAATAAACTGGTTTGCCCGTTCATCCGGCACCACGGGGGATAAAAGCAAGTTCATCCCCATTAGCAGAGAATCCCTGCAGGAATGCCATTACAATGGCGCCAAGGACCTGATTTCCCTTTACTGCCACCATCACCCCGCCACCAGGTTCTTTACCGGCAAGGGACTGATCATGGGCGGAAGCCATCACGCCAGCAAAGTGAACCACAAATCGTATTATGAAGGTGATCTTTCAGCCGTTTTGATCGAGAACCTGCCGTTAATTGCTGATATCCTCCGCGTGCCTGGCCGCTCCATTGCCCTGATGAGCGAATGGGAATCAAAAATTCAAAGGATCGCTGAAAGCACCATCCATAAGAACGTGACCAGTCTCTCGGGAGTTCCCTCCTGGACCCTTCTGCTCCTCAAACGCATCCTGGAGATGACCGGCAAGCCTACCATCAGGGAAGTCTGGCCCAGCCTGGAAGTATTCTTCCACGGTGGGGTTAATTTCCTTCCCTATAAAGACCAGTTTAACAAGATCATCCCTCCTGAGGGAATGAATTACGTTGAAACCTACAATGCCTCGGAGGGATTCTTTGGCATACAGGACCTTCCCGAAAACAACTCCATGCTGCTGATGCTCGATCACGGAATCTTCTATGAGTTCTGCCCGCCAGACCAACTGGGGAAGGATCACCCGCGGGTCAAAACGCTTGACGAGGTATCGGAAGGTGAAAATTATGCCATGATCATCTCCACCAACGCCGGGCTGTGGCGCTATATGATCGGCGACACGATCATCTTCACATCGCTGGATCCGTACCGCATCCAGATCTCCGGACGTACAAAAAGCTTTATTAATGTAGTAGGCGAAGAACTGATCGTGGATAATGCCGAAAAGGCCATTTCAATCGCCTGCCAGCGAAGCCATGCTGTCATTAATGAATATACGGCCGCCCCGGTGTTTTTCAGCGATTCGGAAAATGCAGCCCATGAATGGCTCATCGAGTTCGAAAAACCTCCGGCCGATATAAGGGAATTCTGCATCCTGTTCGATGAAGCACTCAAATCCCTGAACTCTGACTATGAGGCTAAACGCCACCAGGATATGGTACTCCGCATGCCCATCATCCGGATATTGCCTTCGGGCACTTTTTACCGGTGGATGAAACAAAAAGGGAAACTGGGCGGCCAGAATAAAGTTCCCCGTCTGGCGAATAACCGCATGTATGTGGAAGAGATCCTGCAAATCCTGGAATAATAGTGTATCCTGAGTCCCCTATTCTCTTTGAATGGTTATCTTTGACAAGTAAATAAAACAACACCTATGCACATCGCAGTCGCCGGTAATATCGGGTCAGGCAAGACCACCCTCACCAGTCTTTTAGCCAAGAATTTCGGATGGGAAGCTCATTATGAGGACGTTGAGTCCAATCCCTACCTGAATAGTTTCTATGAGGACATGCAGCGCTGGTCGTTCAACCTGCAGATCTATTTTCTGAACAGCCGGTTCCGGCAAATCATCCGGATCCGGAAGAGCGGCAAAGCGGTCATACAGGACCGCACCATCTATGAGGATGCCCATATCTTTGCCCCTAACCTTCACGAGATGAATCTGATGACAACGCGCGATTACCAGAACTACCGCGATCTGTTTGAACTGATGAGCTCCTTCATACAGCCGCCCGATCTGCTTATCTACCTCCGTGCTTCGGTGCCCACACTGGTCAGGCAGATCCAGAAAAGAGGAAGGGAATATGAAGCTGCCATCCGGCTGGATTACCTCAAAAGGCTGAATGAGCGCTACGAGGCATGGATCTCGCAGTACGACATCGGGAAATTCCTCATTTTCGATGTAGATTCGATCAACTTTGCCGAAAATGCCCACGATCTGGGGATGGTGATTGAAACCATCAATGCTGAACTTCACGGACTGTTCAAACAGTAGCCCATGTCTTCCTCCGGTGCCATAGGGATCATTCCCGCCCGTTTTGCGTCCACCCGCTTTCCGGGCAAACCACTTGCCATGATCTCCGGGAAGACCATGATACAACGGGTGTATGAACAGGCGGCAAAAGCGCGCAGCCTGGGATGTGTCGCGGTGGCGACGGACGACCGCCGGATATTCGACCATGTCACCGGCTTCGGAGGGAGAGCGCTGATGACCTCTCCGCTGCACCAGAGCGGTACCGACCGCTGCCAGGAGGCGGTGAAGATACTCCGGGAGTCAGGTATGATGGATCCCGGATCAGGGATCGTGATCAACATACAGGGTGATGAACCGTTTCTGGATCCTGGTCAGATCGACCGGGTGGCGTCGCTTTTTGACCGTCATGAAGTGAATATCGCCACGCTGGCATGCAGGATCCACTGCAGTGAAGATCTTGAAAATCCGAATATCGTCAAGGTCGTTTTTGACAAAAACTTCAAAGTGCTTGTCTTCTCAAGGGCTGTCATCCCCTATCAGCGAAATGTAGCTTCCGGGAACTGGCTGGATCGTCATCCCTATTACAAACATATCGGCCTGTATGGATTTCGCCTGACTGCCCTCCAGCAGATCACCGCACTTGTAGCCTCCCCGCTGGAAATGGCGGAATCACTTGAGCAGCTTCGCTGGTTGGAGAATGGCTGGAATATATACATTGGCATTACCGACACGGAAAGTGTGGCGATCGATACACCGGAGGATTTATCAAAACTTTCCAACACACAAGGTCCGGATGACCATCCTTATGTAATTTAGCCGAATAAACGATGCAGTAAGATCCATTCCCATGAAAACAATTGACGGATATATCAGTGATTTGCTCTTTAAGCATGATTGTGTCATCCTGCCTGAATTTGGCGGATTTGTAGCAAGCTATGCACCGGCCGTTCTCAGTCCTACAAAGCATACTCTCTATCCACCCTCAAAGGATATCCTTTTTAACGCACGACTGCTGAAGAACGATGGCCTGCTGGCCAACCATATCGCTGAACAGGAACAGATCAGCTATTCCGAAGCGATGAATCGCCTCAGGGAGTTCACCGCTCAGTGCATGTCATCCCTTCAGGGCAGAGAGACATTGGTTTTTCACAATATCGGCTCTTTTCTTATCAACCGTGAAGGAAAGATCGAGTTCACTCCCTCTGCCGAAATCAATTACCTGGAAGATGCTTACGGGCTAACCAGCCTAGTCTCCCCTCCCCTTCACGGAAAACACAGAAAAATACGGCAGGCAGCGGATGTAAAAAAGAAGGTCACGCGAAGGTCACCTGGTAAAAAAAACGCTGTCCCGTATCTTGTCCTTGCAGCCATCTTTCTTGCGGCAACAGCCCTGTGGGGATATCACCACTCCCCGCTACTGAAAGATATCTACACGAACTACTCCGGCATCATCCCGCTCATCAGGGCCACCCGTCCGCCGGTGCCAGTGGTCGTTGTCAATGAGCCGGTCAGTCAAGTCACCGAAGAAACAATCACACCTGTGGTGCAACCCAGTGCCGTACCTGAAGAACCCAAAAAAGAACAGGTGGCTGAAGTAACAACAGCAGAACCTGTGCCTCCGGCAGTTGCAACGGTGTCATACTATATCATCGCCGGTGCCTTTCAGGATCCGGAAAATGCTGCCTCCCTGATCGCGAAGCTTCGCAACAGCGGATACGATGCCCGGATGGCAGGGCAAACAAAAGGTGGTCTTTTCCGCGTGAGTTACGGACAATACTCGGACAGAAAGCAGGCCCTTCAGAACCTGGAAAAGATCCAGCAGAGTGTAAATCCAGATGCATGGCTGTTCGTGAAATGATCGCGAATAATCAGACCAGGTAAACGTGGCAAAGAAAAAGCGGATACGTTTCTCGGAGAACGATACTTTTCCGAACCTTTTTCAACCTCCCTTCCATATGTTGATGACCGATGGTTTTCCCCTGAAAGGGAGATGGAATCCTGACTTCTTCAGAAATGACGCACCGATCGTTGTCGAACTGGGTTGCGGCAAGGGAGAATACACCGTCGGGCTTGCTGAACAGACGCCAGAGAAAAACTATATCGGCATCGACATCAAGGGGGCAAGGATGTGGAAAGGGCTGAAAACTGCCCATGAAGCCGGATTCCTGCATGTTGCATTCATCCGGTCGCATATCGAACAGATCGGGCAACTTTTTGGTCCCGGTGAGATCGACGAGCTCTGGATCACCTTCCCCGATCCCCAGTCCAAACCGTCAAAAGCCAGAAAAAGGCTTACCTCCCCTCCTTTCCTGCAACGGTACCATCCCCTGCTGAAGGAAGATCATCTCATACATCTGAAAACAGATGATATCGGACTGTTTGAATATACACTGGAGGTCATTGCCGCAGGGAATCACCAGCTCCTTTACCGTACCTTTGATCTGTACGGGGCAGGGCTGAAGGAGGCAGCCGCAGAAATCCAGACCTTCTATGAAAAGATGTGGCTGGAAAAGGGTAAACCGATTTGCTATCTGCGTTTCCGATTATGAAACATGACCAGAAAACAAATCCAGGGAAAGGAATGGAAGGCCTGTCCTTTTTTGAGAAGGTGTATGCTGTCGTCAGGGAGATCCCCTACGGGCGGGTCACATCCTACCGTGCCATAGCGCGCTACCTGGGCTCCGAGGGATCCGCCAGGATGGTGGGATGGGCCATGAATCAGTCTCATAATGCAACCGTTGACATCCCGGCACACCGCGTGGTGAACCGGATCGGACTGCTGACCGGTAAACACCATTTCGGAGGCCCTCAGGTAATGCAACAACTGCTTGAAAATGAAGGAATTATAATCATCGGTGATCAGATAATCAATTTTGAAGAACGATTCTGGGATCCGTCCAAAGAGCTTTAACGGCAACCTACCTCCGCATGAGGCTGTAGCATAACTACTTAACCACAAAGGAGAGGTTAAAAGAAATAACCATATTGAACTGCAAAGCCCCGGAGGAATTCAGGGTATACCGGCTAAAACATTTTCCTCCTGGTATTTGTTTGTATATTTGCATAAATCAGTATAACAAACCTCTTTAAACACGTGGAAAGCTGGAATATCTTAGAAGCTGAGGGAAAAGGGAAGTTTACGATCAATAATACAGACAGGGAGGTCCTTCAAAACTGGTTTCGTTTGATGACCATCAGCCGGATGCTTGACGACCGAGCACCCAATTATCTCAAGCAGGCCCTGGGGTGGTCATACCATGCTCCCTATGCAGGGCATGACGGGATTCAGCTCGCCATAGGGCAGGTCTTTGACCGGAAGACCGACCACCTGTTTCCATATTACCGCGACATGCTAACCGCCGTCTCTGCCGGGCTGACAGCTGAGGAGATCATTCTGAACGGCCTTTCCAAAAAAATGGATATTGCCGGCGGAGGACGGCACATGTCGAATCATTTTGCCAAACCGGAATGGAACATACACAATGTATCCTCCTGTACGGGCAATCACACCTCTCAGGCAGCAGGGGTCGCCCGCGCCATGAAATACTACCGGCAGAAGGGAGTGGCCATTTCTTCCCAGGGAGAATCCTCCGTATCGGAAGGATATGTCTATGAAGCCATCAATGGCGCCTCCAACGAAAAGCTTCCGGTTATCTTCGTGATCCAGGACAATGGTTATGGAATTTCGGTACCCAAAGCCGAACAAACAGCCAACCGTAAAGTGGCAGACAATTTCTCTGGATTCCTTAACCTGAAGGTCATCTATTGTAACGGCAAGGATGTGTTCGATTCGGTAAATGCCATGGTCGAAGCCAAACGGCACGTGCTGGAGAGTGGCGAGCCGGTCATGGTGCATGCCAACTGCATCCGTATCGGATCCCATTCCAACAGCGACCGCCATGAACTTTACCGTGACGACTTTGAGATGAATTATGTCAGGGAGTACGATCCCCTGGCCAAATTCCGAAGGCTTCTGCTGCGTTATAACAGGATGACCGAAGAGGAGATCGCGGGCATTGAAAATGAGGCAAAGCAGATCGTAAAGGAAGCACACAAGAAGGTACTGGCTTCTCCCGATCCTGATCCTGCCAGCATCTTTGATTTTGTTTATCCCCAGGCGCATCAGCCTGAAAAATACACCGAAGGTTTGCCTGACGGCACAGGCCGAAAACTACGCCTGATCGAGGCGTTGAATGAAACCATGAAGGCTGAGTTCCGGCACAATCCTGACACCTTCATCTGGGGACAGGATATTGCCAGTAAGGAAAAGGGAGGGATCTTCAACGTTACCAAGGGTATGCAGCAGGAGTTCGGCCGGGAGAGAGTCTTCAACGCACCCATCGCAGAGGATTACATTGTCGGCACGGCCAACGGCATGAGCCGTTTCGACCAGAAGATCCGCATCGTGATCGAAGGAGCAGAATTTGCGGACTATTTCTGGCCTGCCATGGAGCAACTGGTGGACACCTCCCACGACTACTGGAGGTCCAACGGTCAGTTCTCTCCCAACATCACCATCCGTCTGGCATCAGGAGGTTATATCGGAGGGGGACTGTACCATTCCCAGAATATCGAGGGAGCGTTGACCACACTGCCCGGCATCCGTGTCGTTTACCCTTCGTATGCAAATGATGCGGCGGGTCTGCTCAGGACAAGCATCCGCTCGAAAGGGATCATCGTTTTCCTGGAGCCCAAAGCGCTCTATAATGATCCCGCGGCGGAAACCCTGGTTCCTGAAGACTTCGAAGTACCCTTTGGTAAAGCGCGCCTCCGCCGTCCTGGCAACGACCTGACCATCATAACCTACGGCAATACCGTACACCTGGCCGTTGCGGCAGCCGACCGGCTGCAGGCCGACACGCAAGCAGGTGCGGAGGTGATCGACCTTAGATCCCTCATCCCCCTCGACAGGGATATGATCCTGAATTCGGTCAGAAAAACAGGTAAGGTGCTGGTGGTGCATGAAGATAAGGTCTTTTCCGGATTCGGTGCCGAGGTGGCCGCCATGATCGCTCAGGAAGCCTTTGAATACCTTGACGGACCGGTAAAACGGATCGGGTCGACCTTTACACCCGTCGGCTTCAACAGGATCCTGGAACGTGCCATCTTGCCCGATGTGGAACGGATCTACAACGCAGCGAAGGATCTTTTGGAATATTGATAAAGATCAAAAAGCAAATAGCAAAGATTAAATTTAATAAACTATTTCAATAAATCAATATCTTGCAGCTTGAAGCTTGAGGCTTGAAGCTTTCAGATCATTGCCACAACCTGCAACCTAACACCAAATGAAACCAATCGGCCTCTTTTACAGCTTCAACACCAGGCATACCTCCGATGCCGCCGACCGCATTGCCAGGGAACTGGGTGAAAAGAACGTCGACAGGGTCAATATCGAGACCATTGAAGATAAGGTTTTTCTGTCTTATTCATACATGATACTGGGAGTCTCCACCTGGTTCGACGGCGAGCTGCCCAACTACTGGGATGAGTTTCTTCCTGCCATGGAGCATATGGACTTCACGGGCAAGGCCATCGCACTGTTCGGTCCATCCGACCAGGTGGGCTACCCCCAAAATTTTGCCGATGGGATCGGAATCCTTGCTGATTTTCTAAGGAACAGGGGTGCCACAATCGCTGGTCATTATCCTGCTAAGAGCTATCATTTCATCCGGTCCAGGGCAATCGAGGGAGAACATTTTAAAGGATTGGTCCTGGACTATGCGAACCAGCCGGAAATGACGGAGAAGCGGATCAAAGAATGGTGCACCCGGCTGAAGAAGGAGTTCAAATTCCGGTAAAAATCCAACCATTTAAATCAATTCATCATGAAAAAACGAATTATCCTGTTGTCGAGCATTGTTTTCCTGTGCTCATCAACCTTGTTGTCACAGGAAGAAAAAGAGATGGAATACCTTTTAAGCGGGCCCGACCGGCCTTCCTTCTCCGGATTTGGGGGTCCCTTCGTGGATTTTTCGGCTGTTGAAGGCGATTTTGCCGTTTTTGTAGGCGGAGGAGGAGCTCTCCTGATTGGACAGACTTTTTATATCGGGGGCTATGGAGAAGGATTGGCTACGGGTCACTACCGCTACGACCTGAGCGAAGTCACGCATATCGATGATCCTAAGATCTCGCTTGGACACGGCGGATTCTGGCTGGGATACATCAATAATTCGTTTAAAGCCATTCACCCGGCTGCCAGCCTAAAGCTTGGGTGGGGAAGGATATCGGTTTACGATGATTATTACGATTATGACCCGCAAAATTACGTCGCCAACGACGGTATCTTCGTGTTGATACCTCAGCTGGAGGTGGAAATGAACCTGACCTCATGGTTCAAGCTGAACGTGGGAGCAGGATACCGATGGATGTCGGGAATGGACAAACAATATCAGGACCTTCACGGCGACATGCAGGATTATTATAAAAGCAGTGATTACAGCAGTCCTGTTGGTACGATTTCATTACTGTTCGGTGGATTTGGAATCAGATAAATCATTTGCCAGGGATTCATTGCCGGCATAAAGGTCTTTATCCTTACCAAGCCAGTCCTGCTGGTATTTTGTTGTTTTCCTGCAATGCTCCATGCAGACACCGTGTACGACGCCACCCACATGATGGGATTCTTCCCGGCCTATTATAGTGTTTAACTGACAAGTAAAATATATGAACAGGGCCTCTCATCGAGCCTTTAATTTTGCTAAATTTGATGTTCCCTAAATTCCCTGATCATGGAACTATCAGCCCTCACTGCCATTTCACCGGTCGACGGCCGCTATCACAAGAAAACCGAAAGCCTCGCCAGTTATTTCTCGGAAGCTGCACTGATCGGTTATCGTCTGCTGGTGGAAGTGGAATATTTCATAGCGCTCTGTGAACTTCCACTCGGGGAGCTTTCCACATTCGATCATCTGAAATTCACCGAGCTGCGTAAGATCTACATTGACTTTACGCCTGAAGAGGCCATGGAGGTCAAAGAGATCGAAGGTACCACCAACCATGATGTGAAGGCGGTGGAATATTACCTTAAGAACCGGTTCAGAAAGATGGGACTGGGTGAATACAAGGAATTCATTCATTTTGGACTGACATCGCAGGATATCAACAACACGGCCACGCCCCTTTCCGTCAAAGATGCACTGGAAGATGTCGTCTTACCCATCCTCAGCGAGCTCCTGCATCTGCTCAAAGAAAGATCCAACGAATGGAAGGATATTCCGATGCTGGCCCATACCCACGGGCAGCCAGCCTCTCCTACCCTTCTGGGAAAAGAGATCCGGGTGTTCACCGAAAGGCTCGAGAATCAGATCAGGATGCTTGAGGCAATCCCCCATGCTGCAAAGTTCGGTGGTGCCACCGGTAATCTCAACGCACATTTTGTGGCTTACCCCCAGGTTGACTGGATTGGATTCGCCAACCGGTTCGTAAATGAAAAACTCGGACTGAAGCGTTATGCAACCACCACACAAATAGAGCATTACGACTACCTGGCCGCGTTCTGTGACAACCTCAAACGAATCAACACCATCCTGCTGGATTTCTCCAGGGATATGTGGATCTATATCTCCATGGAATATTTCACGCAACAGGTAAGAAAAGAGGAAATAGGCTCATCTGCAATGCCCCATAAGGTCAATCCCATTGATTTTGAGAATGCTGAAGGCAACCTGGGAATGGCCAACGCTCTCCTGGAGCACATGGCAGCCAAACTGCCGATATCGCGCCTGCAACGCGACCTTTCGGATTCAACGGTCCTGCGGAATATCGGGGTTCCTTTTGCACACAGCCTCATCGCCTATAAATCGCTGATCAAAGGGATCGGCAAAGTGCTGGTCAATGAAGCGAAACTGAATGAGGACCTTCATGCCAACTGGGCAGTCATCGCCGAAGCTATTCAGACTATCCTCAGAAGAGAGAGCTATCCGGATCCGTATGAAGCATTGAAAGAACTTACTCGCACCGGAGGAAAAATTGATAAAGAGACCCTGCACGAATTCATCCGTTCTCTGAAAGTTCCTGCCAGGGTCAAGGAAGAACTGCTCAGGATCACACCGGAGAACTACACAGGTAATCCGTCCTTTGAGTAAAACAGCCATGAAAGTCAGTGGTTTTACTTTCATACGAAATGCCGTCCTGTATGATTACCCGGTGGTGGAGGCCATCACCTCCATCCTGCCCCTGTGCGATGAATTCATCGTAGCCATAGGGTCCTCCGGGGATACTACCTACGACCTCATCCGCAAGATACCCTCAGACAAGATCAGGATCATCAACACCGTATGGGATGACACGCTTCGGACAGGGGGGCGGGTCTTTGCCCTTGAAACGAACAAAGCGTTCAAGGAAATCGCAAAAGATTCAACCTGGGCCTTTTATATTCAGGGAGATGAGGTGGTTCATGAAAAATACCTGCCGGAAATCCAAAAAGAGATGATCCGGTACAAGGGCGCCACGGAAGTGGAAGGATTGCTGTTCAACTATTTTCATTTTTTTGGCTCTTACGACTACATTGGCGATTCCCGCAGGTGGTACCGCCGGGAGGTCCGTATCCTCAGGAACCTGCCGGGAATAAGTTCATACAGGGATGCGCAGGGTTTCAGGCTGAATCAGCGAAAACTGAATGTGAAAAAAATCAACGCCAGCATCTACCATTACGGCTGGGTTAAATCCCCGGCCATTCAGCAGCTGAAGCAGAGGAACTTCAACCGCTACTGGCACCCGGACGAATGGATCAACGAGAAAGTCCCTGTTGTGAATGACTTTGACTATTCATCGATCGACTCTCTGAAGCATTTCAACGGCTCCCATCCGGCTGTGATGAAGGAAAGGATCCGCTCCATGAACTGGGAATTCGCATGTGACCCTACCAAAAAGAAATTCGGCCTGCTGCATCGTGTTCTGCACGGCATTGAAAGGACCACCGGCTGGCGCATCGGCGAGTACCGGAATTACAGGGTCATTTGAGGTCTTCAGGTCTTCAAGTCGGTAGCTTACGATTGACAGTAGCTTGTAGTTTGTAGCTTGTAGCTTGTAGCTTGTAGCTTGTAGCTTGCAGCTTTTAACAATTTAACAATTTGACAGTTTGATATTGAAGCCATATTTCCTGAGTATATTCATATCTTTGCAAAAAATCATACCTTATGATGGACCTTAGTAAGATTTTAGCGATCCCAGGAAGGCACGGGCTGTTTAAAATGATCAGCCAGACTAAAAACGGGGTCGTCGTCGAGTCCCTTACCGACGGTAAACGTTCAACAGCCTTTGCTCATGAACGAATCAGCGCCCTGGAGGAGATCAGTGTGTTCACCACTGGTGAAGATATACCGCTGAAGGATGTTTTCAAAAAAATCTATGACAAACTGGAAGGAGGACCGGCAATTGATCCCAGGTCGGAAAATGCGGACCTGAAGGAGTATTTTGCAGGACTGGTGCCGGAGTATGACCAGGAAAGGGTTTATGCATCCGATATCAAAAAGCTTCTCACCTGGTACAATACTCTGTCCGAACTGAAAATGCTCGACTTCACAGAAGAGGTAACTGATCAGGAACAGGAGGAACCTGCCGGTTCAGCACCTTCGGAGCAATCTGAGAATCCTGCTGAGTAAAACCGACTGTTCCTGTCGGACGGTATAAACATT
>JAQUQD010000004.1 GCA_028716265.1 Bacteroidales bacterium
AGTATATTCTATCAGAGAAGATCTGGATGGAATCCTTTATGCGGGGGTAACAGATTTTATGGGGGGAGAGGGGGTTTATTGCTCCACAGACCAGGGTGAAACATGGACGAATTTTGGATTGACTAATGCCTATGTCACTTCCCTTGCAATCAATTCAAACAACGAACTCTTTGCAGGCGCCCAGGGACATCAGTATTTATTCGAGGAAGGTTCGGGTGTTTATAAATATGATAAGGATTTACAGGGCTGGATACACTTAAAAGATAGTCTAATTGTTGTTTCTATGGTAATTAATTCATTGAATGATATATATGTTGGACTCTCAAACGATTGGGGAACCTATGGTGGAGTCTATGCTTCATATGACAATGGAATGACCTGGGATTTACTGGAAGAAGGATTGGGTAAAGACTATATGAAACAACTTATGTTAAATTCTCAGGAGTATCTTTATACGATCAGCGGATGGGATACCAATACAATACATAAAAGTGTAAATTCTACTGTTGGGTTAAGCCCTATCGTAAATCCTATTACAGCACTGGTCTACAATTATCCGAATCCTTTTCATGAAGAAACCATGATTTACTGGGCTTTACCTAATGAAATAACTGGGGATTTGTCTTTTAGTGTTTATGATTTGTCGGGTAGCCAAGTTGTCAGGAAACAATTTAAGACTTTCAGAAAGAGCTGGGGCCAATTACATTTCAGTGCATCTGGATTTTCCAGTGGGGTTTATTTATTTGAGATTATATCCGGAAAGTACCGTATCGGGAATAAGATGGTTATTAAAAAGCAATAACAGACCATCTTCATCTTTTTCTTACTTTTGTTCCCCTAACTTTCCCCCGTCCCCTTCTCCATGTTGGAGAGGGGGCTAAGGGGGTGAGGTAATTTACCATGAAACATTTAATTGTCACCATCATTCTGACCTGGCTGCTGATTCCCTTTGCCCTGACAGCACAGGAAGAAAAACCGGCAAAACCTGAAGAGGGCTATGTCTTTACGATCGTCAAAGAGGTGAAAACCACACCCGTCGAGAACCAGTACCGGTCGAGCACCTGCTGGAGCTTCTCCTCCACTGCATTTCTCGAATCCGAACTGCTGAGGATGCATGACGATGAATACGACCTGTCGGAAATGTTCGTCATCTACTATACGTATCTGGATAAAGCGTTGAAATACATGAGGCTTCAGGGGAACATCAATCTCGCCGGCGGCGGGGCCTTCCATGACGTCACTGACGTGATGCGCGACTACGGGATGGTGCCCGAAAGCGCGTACACCGGGATGGTGATCGGCGAGGAGAATCCGGTCCACAACGAGATGGACAAGGTGATCAAGGCATACATGGATGCGGTCATCAGTAATCCCAACGGCAAGCTGACACCGGCATGGAAAGCGGGGCTCAAGGGAATCCTCGACGCCTATCTTGGCGAGATCCCGGGGGAGTTCAAATACAACGGGAAAAACTATACCCCGAAAAGCTTTGCCGAAAGCCTGGACCTCGATCCCGACGATTACGTGGAGATCGGATCCTACACCCACCACCCGTTCTACCAGCCCTTCATCATCGAGCTGCCCGACAACTGGCGCTGGGGTAATGTATACAACGTCCCCCTGAACGAAATGGAAGAGATCATCGACAACGCGCTGAACAACGGGTACTCGGTGGCCTGGGGCGCCGACATCAGCGACAAGGGATTCTCGTGGAAGAATGGTGTGGCCATCGTGCCCGAAAAAAAGCTCACCGACCTGACGGGAACGGAAAAGGAAAAATGGGAAAAACTGACGGAAAAGGAGAAACAGGAAGCGCTGTATAAATTCGCCGGCCCGATGAAGGAGAAAACGATCACGCAGGAGATGCGGCAGGAAGCGTTCGACAACTACAGCCTGACCGACGACCATGGCATGCAGATCACCGGGATCGCAAAAGACCAAAACGGTAACGTGTATTACCTGGTGAAAAACTCATGGGGCACAGACCAGAAATACAAGGGCTACCTGTATGCTTCAAAGCCATACGTACTGCTGAACACCATCGACATCATGGTGCATAAGGATGCGATACCAAAGCAGATCCGAAAAAAGCTTGGTTTATAATGATCCTTTCCATCATCATCCCCGCTTACAACGAAGCAAAGACCATTCACCTGATCCTGGATAAGGTGTTGGCGGTCAGGCTGATCAACGACATTGAGAAAGAGATCATCATCGTCAACGACTGCTCGAAGGATGCCACTGTGACCGTCGTGGAGCAATACATCGAAACGCATCCTGACCATACTATCCGCCTGTTCAACCAGCCAAGGAACATGGGTAAAGGTGCGGCGCTGCACCGGGGAATTAATGAGGCAAAAGGGGATTATATCATCATCCAGGATGCCGACCTGGAATATGATCCGGAAGAATATAACCTGCTGCTAAAACCCATCATTAGTGGTTTTGCCGATATTGTTTATGGTTCCCGTTTCCTTGGAGGAAATCCTCACCGCATCCTCTTCTACTGGCACAGCATCGGCAACAAATTCCTGACAAACCTCTCCAACATGTTCACCAACCTGAACCTGACGGACATGGAAACCTGCTATAAGCTATTCCGGGCGGAGATCATCAAAAAAGTGTATTTCAAAGAGAACCGGTTTGGCTTCGAGCCTGAAGTAACGGCAAAAATTGCACGGTTAAGGGGAATCCGCATCTATGAGGTGGGAATATCCTATTATGGGAGAACATACGACGAGGGGAAAAAAATTAACGCCAGGGATGGATTTCGAGCCATTTACTGCATTTTAAAGTATAATCTGTTCAATCGCAAGTATCTGAAATGATCTTACCCCGGATACCACATACACACACCGGATATTAGTACCGTAATGTCCAATACACATTTGGACGGTACTTTCATTTTTTAATAATTCTTTCCTGCTGGGCAATCAATAAGCTATCCAGGTTATGGAACTGCCAGTTCATCGTACGGGAAGATAAATGATATTCCAGGATCAGTACCGCATTCAGGGGGGAGTTGTTCAGTCCGCACGCCATAAAATGGATCTCATCCACTGAATCCATTGAAAAAGGTGTGCCACTCGTATCCCCCATGATACATATCACTTCGGTCCCGCGTTTTTTTACCTCCACAAGCCTTGGATAAATCGTTTTTACAAATGTACTGCCGGACGAATCGCAATTGGAGTTCCAGTATACAAAATCACTGTGTGAATAGGCGGCAGGATTGGGCAGATTGGGCACACCGCGCCAAATCCCGTGGTGCATTATCAGAACAAGATGGGATGAAAAATGTATGGTATCACAGACATCCATCAGGATTTTATATTGCTTCTCAATATTTTCGCAATCGGTGGGGACCAGGTTTGTATTCATGACAATGGAAGTAATTCCCTTGTTATAATGCGTGAAATAGGTTTCGCGCCCTGTAAATTCCTTCAACCACTCCAGGTTACCATTTCTGGCATCATGGTTACCGAGGGCCCAGTAGGTTGTGGGACTGGTCAGATCGAATATAGAATCTATATACTGGAGAGTGGAATATTCCAGTGTGGCTTCCGATTGAACATCTCCTCCCAGCCATATTCCTTCGTATCCGCTCAGATCAAGCTGTTCCACCCTGGGATCGATTTTATGGTCGGAACTGTATATATGTCCCATAAAAATATACCGCAGGGTATCCTGGTCCTGACCTGTCGTCCAAAACGGACTCCAAAACAGAATGAAAAGAAATGCCCGGATGATTTTATTGTTTTTTCTCACTGAATCTTTTAATGATCCATTCATTAGCATTCCGATGGATTATTTCATCTATCAAATTTATAACAAAGTCACATCAGAAGGTATTTTAAAGATCAAAAATGATATTATTATTGCTGGAATCTTATCCGGGATTCGATCTGAGGGTCTCCGTGATTAAAAATAATTTTACCACAGAGGCGAAGGAAGTAAACACTGAGGCGTGCGGAGGGGTTTAGTGGTACATTTCCGACTTCAGGAGCCCGACGCGGTTCAGGAAATGCGCCAGGGATGTCTTCAGCACCCCGAACGCATAGATGGTGCTGTTCCGTAAATTGATGGAGGATGCTTCCTTGAAGTACTTCGTGGGGCAGGTGATCTCAGCAACCGGGAATCCCGCATAGATGATCTGCGACAGCATCTGGTTGTCGAACACGAAATTATCCGAGTTGGTATTGTAGTTCACCTTTTCCAGCACCTCCCTCGAGAACGCCCTGTAGCCGGTGTGGTATTCTGATAATTTCTGTCCCACCAGCAAATTCTGTATGAAGGTCAGGAAGCGGTTGGAAACGTACTTGACCCACGGCATCCCGCCTTTAAGGGCGCCGTTGCCCAGGATGCGCGAGCCCAGTACCACGGGATAGACATCGTTGGCGATCAAGAATGCCATGGAGTGGATGAGTTTCGGAGTGTACTGGTAATCCGGATGTAGCATGATGACAATGTCGCCTCCAAGCTCCAGCGCCTTGTTGTAGCAGGTCTTCTGATTGCCTCCGTATCCCTTGTTCCGGTCATGGACCACGATATGCCGGATTCCGATCCGGTGCGCCAGTTCGGCTGTCCGATCGAGGCTTTTATCGTCCACCAGCACTACCTCATCCACGATATCAAAGGGGATCTCCTGATACGTCTGTTCCAGCGTCATCTCTGCATTATATGCGGGCAGGACGACGATTATTTTCTTGCCGTTGATCATATCCGGCTGATTAGTTGAGTTTTACGATCTCCAGATCGTCGAAATGAACGGTTTGTTTTCCGCTGTTCCAAAGGTACACCTTCAGCGGATCATCTCCAAGACCTTCGGGAACCGTCACGTACATCACCAGCTGTCTCCACCCTTTCGCGTCCGTACGGATGTTGTCGTTCACTGCTTTGTAGAACACGCCAGGTTTGTCAGAGGCTGCCACCAGGTGGCTTTCATAATAATCTTCAAGCCGCCAGACGCTGAGCCGGTAGCGGTCGCCGGATTTAAGTCCCGTGAGGGCATACTCCAGTCCGAAGCGGTTCTTTGTGTCAAGCTTGACAGAACAGGATCCTGACCGGGCCTTTTCCCGGGATTGCAGCCAGCCTCCTCCGAATGTATATGCCTGGTTGACAAAACAGGAGCGGTCATCCGTAAGAGAATCGGCGTCACAGAAAATCCGTTCGCCGGAAGGTGCATCCAGGCGGGTTATCAGGGGCTCAATGGCATTGGTATCCAGTTCGTAAAGCGAATGAATACGGCCACGGTACACTTCTTTCAGGGGGAAGCCTTTCCGGCCGATGGTAGCCACTTCCTCACCGGAGATTGCCCGGCTGATAAAGATGATCTTTTTGCCCGACATCCGCAGGATGTCTTCCATGCTCATCTCTGCTTCCCAGTTGTAAAAGAGGTATGTCCTGCCATCATAGAACCAGGTTTCGGGGTACACCGCTTTCCGCTCGGGCAGGATCATTCGTTTGGCATAGGCACTCTCGAACTTCAGCGCGGAGAATTTGTTGATGGTGTTGGGATAGTAATATACCCGTGTAAAGCCGGCAAATTGAGCATCGACGCGAGAAAGAGTGGCATCCGTTTCCTCGTTCGTGATGCGGTAGTAATGATCTGCAGTCTTCAGGTAGGGTATGTTTCCTATTACGAAAATGACCACCAGACCGGTAAACAGGACCGGTGAGGCGATCCGTGTCAGTGCTGGCCTCCTGATGAGGCGTTCAAGGCTCAGGATGATCAGAAAGACGGCCAGTCCAAGGAATCCCTGTGCGGGAAGAAGGTAGTGGTTGGCATGGTAGTGTTTGGCCACGATCACGATGCTGAGGGCGATCATGAATGTAATGGCGGAGAGAAGCTTCACCGAGGGTATGGGGCCGTCATGCTTTTCGACAGGCGCCCGCCGGATGATCTTTCGGATCAGGAAGGTGGCCAGCAGCGTCAGGGAAACGAAGAAAACCGCTGTCATCACGGGATTCGTAACGAAGATCTGAGCAATGTTGCTGAGATAGGTCTGTGTATCTATGACGCCCCTGCTGCCCTGTCCGTAAATGCCTGTATGCGTGGATAGCCGGTAGAACCAGTCGAACATGTGTCGGTACTCCGGGAAGGCTGGAGAGGTGAATAGAACAAACGTCACCGCCGTTCCGGCGACGAAGAGGCTCTTTCGCAGCCAGCCGCTCAAACGAAGCAGAGGGATGAAGAACAGAGGGAAATAGGTGGCTTTGGTGGCCAGTCCAAATCCTGAAAGAAGAGCAAAGAGGATCACATATTTCCATGAGTCCCTGTCTGGATCATAGAGATAATAGATTAGGGCCATCACCATCAGTGTGGTTACCATGAACAATACGGGTTCCGGCGAGACTTTGGTCCAGACGTGTTCCAGTACGTTGGCCGACAGGAAGGGTGTGAACTGAAAGATCAGTGCATGCCAGAGGGAGCCCGTTTTCTTCCATCCCACCCATCCCAGCAGGATCAACAAAAGGGCGATGAGTATGATAAAGGTCACCCGGATCAGCTGAATGTACCGGTCGGGATCCCGGATCACCCTTTCGATCAGTAAATGGTCATGGTGCCCGTCGAATACGGAGGCCGTTGCCAGGATGGCAGCATTCATTTCCATCACCGTCGTGCCTGGATTGTCGATATGCCCGACAGGCTTTCCCTTTAACAGGTTCAGCGCGTTGACAAGGTAAATGTAATCGGGATCGTTGGCGTAATGGGTCCTGTTGAAGGGGATCCCAAACAGGAGAAAAAGCGCTGGCAGGATCAGTAAGGCAAGGATGGGGGCGGATTTTCTCATCATTGGATCGGAAGAAGGATTAGATGGCCACCTGGGACTTAAACAGCAGGATGCCGTTGATGTACTTTGAGTTCTTGATCAGCCGGAACGGTAATTCGCTGGTGATCTCATCGGCGACATCGTCCTGGTCAAAATCGTATTTCAGCTCCAGCACCACCTCCGTGTGGATGGAACGGGCCCTCTCAAACTTGTTGGGAAGAGTATAAACGTCAAAATACTGCAGCTGGTCGTCAATTGTGATCCTGAAACGGCGATCGTGGCTCTGATAATAACTTCTGTGATACGAGTTCAGGAGTGAGGGCTGAAGGATGGTCAGCTCATTCTGGACCCATTCAGGTAGTTCTGATTGTGCGAAAACCCTAATTATATCTTCGCCGGTCAATTCCTGGTCAACGTCAAAAGTTATAAGGGGAAACGACAGCTTCCGGCCAACATAGCCATTTTTGATCTTGATCTCCAGGACCGGGTTCTGAATTTTGCCAAACAGTTCCCCGTACCATCGTATACGGAATTTTTTCCGGTCGGAGCTGCCGTAAATATTATCATAGAAGAAGCGCAGGGAGGGGGTGTCGAAGTACAGGTTGTTGACCTGGCGTTGTTTAAAAATGGGTGAAAACACTGCCGGGTGAAACCGGATGATCATTTCTGCCTGAGAACGGGAATACGGGTGGATAAGAAATTTCCTTTCGAACCGTTGCCGGGTCAGGGGGGTATACTCGGTGTTCATGATCCTGCGACCCGTTTAATACCCTTTGTTGTCGATGAAAACCACTTTTACATCGGGGCTGATCTTCTGCAGTTCTTCTTTGCAATCCTGGAGGTTCCCGGTCTGTTTGATTTCAACCAGAAAAGAGGCCTCTATCAAATGGTTTGATTCGTCGAAGCGTTTCAGTTCGGCAGCGCTGAAATTCTTACGCACAATGTCGCTGATCGTATTGAGCTGTATAAGGCCGGGTGAAGCACTTGAAATGGTAAGGTAGAGGTTCTGTTTCTCCGATTTGCGGGATAAAAAGTGACGGGCCCACAGGATGGCCACAATGATCAGAAAGGCGATCACCACGATATTACGCTGGTTGGCCCCCAGTCCGAGTCCGATAGAAATGCACAGAAAAAGGTAGGCCAGCTCTTCGGGCTCTTTGATGGCGTTCCTGAACCTGACGATGGAAAGGGCTCCGACCAGCCCAAGGGAAAGAGCCAGGGAAGACTTGACGATGGAGATGATCAGCATGGTGGCAAAGGCCAGGAGAATGAAGTTGGAGGCAAAACTTCTCCGGTTCGAAATACTTTTCCCGCATTTGAGATAGGTCCACCGTAAGATCAGCATCAATACGACAATGATCGCCGAGTTGATCAGAAAGTCGGTGACCGATATCTCTGATGTCTGGGTGATCAAAAACTTTTGAAACAATTGCCATTTATCCTGCATAACCTGATTTTTAAAGAGTGTAAAAATAGATAAAGTGATTGTATTTGGTTCGTTGTTAATAAAACATGGAGGCAACATCCTTTTTGTCTCCCTGTATGATGCTGTCGTTGAGTGTTACAAGTGATTTCAGTTCCACCCAGGTCGCATGCCGGATATTATCAAGCCGGATATTGGCTGCTTTGATGGTTCCCTCACCGTATTCTGGTTTTTTCCGGTAGGCAGCCAGGCCATAATTACAGTTAATCATTTCACAATCAAACACATTTAAGACAGAAAGATCTTTTGCAGCCATACCGATATTGCAATCCGTAACCGTGCAGTTCCGGACCGTCAGTGATGATTTCTCTCCACAGCTGATCCCCTTGTCGCCTGCCCTGACCACGCTGCACTCTCTAATCTCAACGGTGCTTCCAGAGAAGTCGATAGCATCGTTACCCAGGTTGATATAGCGGCCGTTGATGACCGTTCCTGTGCAAAAGTCGTTGTCAAAAGCATCGGCAAAGGTATTTTCAAAGGTCAGGAGATCGGCCGTATAATCGCATCGGATCAGGTTCATCGCATCCTCACAGTGGTTATTGCGTACCACTGTTTCTTTTATATCCACGTCGGACTCATAGTACGTCACGGCGCCGGTGAGTGTCCATCCTTTATAATCCAGTGTATTAAGGTCTTCAAAGATCACATGTTGCATGATGCACCGCTCTTTGGATTGCAAAACAGTGAATCCCATGGCTGTGGAATCGGAGGAGGTAATCATGACCGGATCCTGGGCCGTGCCATTGAGAAAGACAGGTGAATTGGATATGAAACCCGCCTTATTAATGATATCCAGCTTGCACCCTGGCTCAAAATATACCCTATGTCCTGCCGGAATGATCAGGAATTCATCAAGAACATGCTTTCCTTTCGTAAAAATCACTTTATCCTGCTCCCTGACAAAGATCGTATCCCTTTCAAAAACACCCAGCTGTTCCAGCTCCCTTCTCGGATTACCCTCTGTCGGGTATGGCCAGGGGTTGACCGGGACAATGTAAGTCTTCTCTCGTCCCTTTACCCAGAAATAAAGGAACTGAACAGCCGTGTCCGATTCAATGAGAACGGACTGGTCCATGCCGGAAACAAAGGCAGGGACCGTGAAGCCGGGAGCGACGGGATAACGCAGCCGGTCAGGGCTTTTACCTGTACCCAATAAAAGGATCTCCTGGGTGTAATTATTAAAAACCCTCACCCAACATGTGCCTCCATCGGTCTTTTCCCTGTAGGCCTTTACGTACTGGGGCGGGAAAAGATCGTGGAACGTCGTATCATATTTTGTCAGTATCCTGAAATTTTTCAGAATTCTGGAGGCATAATCCGGATCCTCGCTGACCATTTTTTTATACCGCACCAAGGCTTCACGCACTCCGGCAGCGCTCTTCGATAAAAACTGCCTGTCATACCTGTAAAAAGGAAATTCCTTCTGGATCAGTTCCTCATTTTCAGTCAGATCGGATTCGATGGACTGCATGAACGTGTTGATAAATTCTCCGGATGAATATTTTTCAAGATACTGAATATATAATTTTATAAATTGTTGATCCTGAAATAGATAAAAAAGCATTACCTGGTGGGGCTCGATATCGGGTTTGCCGAATTTATCGATCTCGCCCAGAAACGCCTGGTTACCGACCGGCAGGATCGGCCCGTTGGTATATCCGTCAAAAACAATGGGTTCAAGTTTGCAGAGCACGGGATTATAGTACAGCCGCTGGTTGTGCCACGGAATGGCGTGCCAGGCCTGTGTCACATCGCAAATGGCGTAGTAGCGGGCCAGTTTGTCGAGATCAAACAACTCCGAAGGAGGCTGGAGGGTGTTTTTGAATTCATAGGCAAGGTTCTGTGCAATAAGGAACTCGGCCATGAGGGCCGGATCGGTCATGGTGCGTTTGACATTAAACGGCTCGATGACCGATGTTTCAAAACAGGGAAGCATATGATACTTTTTCGTCAGGAAGGCCACCTGCTGGATGGCCCAGAAAGCCTCTTCCGTCAATTTCAGGATGGGTCCTTCCCTGCGGTTCCTGGATTCGACCAGGTGTTTGTCGAAGTGTTCCTCGTAGGCATACAGGCCAAGACTTCGGTCGGTCAGATAGACCGGTATGAATTCGTATGAAGTGTTCAGTACATCCTCCTGGTCGCACAGGCGGTGGGCCGCCCACTCATTGAGAAAATCGCGGGCCATAGGTGTTTGGATGGAAAATGTACGCATGTGCCTCCAGCCGTATTCCTTTCCAAGCTTGATCCGGAACGACCATTTATCGCCGTACAGGTGATCGAGCCAGTCGCCTTTCAGGCGGACCTTTGCTTCCATCATATCACCGTCCTGGCCGAAAAACAGGATACCGGGTACCCAGGAGGAGGCATCCGTTTCGAGCACACCCTGTCCGAACGCTTTCATCCTGTCGCGCTGAATGGTGATCATGTCCACTGAATCGATGAACAGGCGCAGGGGGCTCTGGCTGTATTCAGGGTATTGTTTCCGTGGTGAGGAAAAAACATGCAGGTCGTCGAAATAGATCGTGGTGGTGTCGGGATTCCAGACGTAGATGATCATTTCAGCCTGGTCAATCGTGGGGGGAATAAAAAATTCAAGGCGGATCTGTTCCCAGCCACTGGGGTCAGTCTCCACCACATCCCGGGAAGCCTGGTAAAAATCATTATCCAGGATATCGGCCACCAGCACGCCGACACCTTTCGTTCCTTTTTTCCAGACCCTCAGGTCAAAATACTCATCGGCCGTGACCATTGGAAGGGTGCATTTCAATCCGTACTGTTCATCAGGGGTTAGTTTTATAGAAGATTTCCCCGAACGGGACTGCTCTGCCGTCCGAAGATACGCACTGCCCAACCGGTAGCTGGTATCTGTCGTAGTAAACGATGCCCCATCTGAGCTGACACTTTCCAGGTCGCTGAAAAAATCCCTCCCCGGATTGACTTTCTTTTCTTCCATGCAGGATATCAGCGAAAGAATCATAAAGAGCCCTCCGACAATCTGGAGGAATCTTCTTTTCCGCTTTAGATAGTGATCAAAAAGAAACATTTGTACTTTTGTAGAAGGTGAATCCTGTTATCCTGCAATTACAAAAGTACATAATTTTAGAAAACCGGGCAGTTTTCGCCACTATCCCATGAATCCCAAGAAAAATCACATTATCCTGACATTGCTCCTGTGCTTCCTGCTGACTGCCGGCATGGCTCAGAAGCCGACCGGGAATACATTCGGGGGAGCATTGAATGAACAGGGAATTTGCTTTGACCTGACGGGCGACAATGGTTTCATCATTGCCGGGAATACACGGAGCATGGGAGCGGGAAGTAACGACATTTACCTGGTGAAGGTGAATCAGTTCGGGATGCCCGAATGGGAATATTCGTACGGGATCCAGTACCATGATTTCGGGATGTGGGTGGAACAGACGCGGGACATGGGATTCATCGTAACGGGATACAAATGGGGGCAGGGACACGGCGGGGAGGATGTCGTATTGCTGAAGACTGATGCATTCGGTGAACAGCAATGGAAAAAATACATCGGTCACCAGCACCGGGACCAGGGATTCTGTGTCAGGGAACTGTCGGACGGATACATCATCACCGGCCATACGATGAGTTACACCGAACCCGGCGACATTTATGCGGTGAGAACGGATACAGAGGGCAACGTGATTTGGGATAACTATTTTGGGACCAATCAGATAGATTACAGTTATGACATCACCCCGGCTCCAGACGGACAGTTCCTCATTGCCGGTACCATGGGTGGATTTTACAATGTGGACCTGACCATTTTCCGTATCCCGGATTGCGATGCGCTGCTTGTCCGGATCAACGGTGAGGGGGAGCAGGTCTGGCAAAAACTTTATGGTGGAGACGGCCATGACTGGTTCTGGTCGGTGAGTCCCTCTCCCCAGGAAGGATATTACTGCCTGGGGTCCACCCAGAGCTATGGCTGGGGAAGTTTTGACATGTACCTGGTGAAAATTGACGATGCGGGAGAGGAACTGTGGTATAAGACCTTCGGGGGTAGCCGGTTCGATTATGGGCAATCGCTCAGCGTAGCCCCGGACGGGAACCTGTATCTTTTAGGCACAACACAAAGCTTCGGGCAAAATGGATCCACAGACCTGTACCTGGTCAAGACCGATCCGCTGGGCGAAAAGATCTGGGAGCTGGTGATCGGGGGTGATTATTCGGATTACGGGCACTGCGTCAGGGCCACCCCGGAAGGGGGGTGTGTCATTCTCGGCGACTACCAGTGGGCGGATGAGACCAAAGATATATACCTGATCCGGATCGACAGCCTGGGTAACATCATATCGCTGGGAAGCGATGACGATCTGGCGGGGGAGAGTAACCTCTTCATCTATCCGAATCCTTTTACCAGCCAGGCCATGCTGCTGGTCAAAGACAGTTCCGCCCTGAAAGGGTACGACCTCATGATCTTTAACCAGAATGGCCAGCTGGTGGAGCAGACAAAGAACCTGAGGTCCCAGAGCGTTCCCCTCAAACGCAGGCACATGGAGCCGGGCTCCTATTACATAAAGATCTCCTTTCCCGACACGCCGGGGAAAGTCCTGGTGGGAACCTTTATCGTCTACTGATCTTTCCATGCTGTGAGATCAGCAGGCTGTCGGGAGAATCGCACCGGGCATTCCAGCAGATAAAATCAATATACTGAAAGCACTACATGTCCAGCTATTCCATCCTGGGATCGATCTTGTTCCTTTTTTCACGTAACTTCTTATCCACAATCCAGACTGCGTCAATATGGATCATTTCGTCGACAGTAGCATTCCTTTTGGCAGCCTTTTCCCTGATCAGCTCCATCCACTCCTTGTTGTTCCGGATGTTGCGTTCTGCCTCAGCGATCATGGCTGCCCTTTCAACAGCCGCTTTTCTCCCCTCCACCGTAATCATATCGTACACCTGGTCGGTGAATCCAAAATCAAAATTAGACAACGTTGCATCAGTGGCCATTAAAATCACAAAATCCGCTGATCTCAGTTCAGCAGGAATATCCAGATCTTTCACCTGCTGATCTTTAGGATAGGGACCGTATGCTGCACGGAAATAGTACCAGAACTTATCCTGGCTATAGATCTTCTGAGTTATGCCCTTGCCAAAAAGGTTCCAGTTATAGCTGTCGGCAATGGTGATTACCACTGGTTTGAACGTAGATGCGTCCTCCCTGTAGTAAAATTCAGGATAGGGCATTGCATAGTGCGGGACATCGAAAATCAGATTCATACCCCGGGCAATGTCATAATCAGGTACCCGTAATTCATGTGACATAGTCACTTCATTCCATCCAAAATCCACCATCGTTTTACCCTTATCCCGTTCCATGTATCTTATGATTGAATCCAGGACCAGCCCTTCACCGTAACTGCTCCAGTGAATGCCGGTCTTCGGGTAAAGCGGATAGGGCGCCTTGTCTTTGATCAATGTGAACCATTGATTGGCATCGATGAACCGGATCTGTTTTTCTTTCAGTCTTTGCATCAGGTACTCCTGGTTAGTGGTATCCTTTTGCCAGGGTTTGAATTTATCAGGGATATATTCGGGGAAAAAAGTGCCTTTGCCCGGGGCAAAAACGATCAGCAGGGTGGTGCCGTTCCTGTCAAGGCTGTCGCTGATAGCTTTGAGCTTTTCGGAGTACCTGTCCCATTTTTCGGTTCCTGTGAAATCTCTTCCAAGATACGCCTTGATATAAAAAACTTCAAAAAGGAAGCCTTTCTTCCCGAGGATGACATCCTGTGCCAGGGCCATATTAAAACATGAAAAAGCGATCTGGTTATTGATCCTGACCAGGGCGGGCCGGAACCCGATGTGCTGTTCAAAATAAGGAGTGTACAAATCCTGGAACGTACTGTTAAAGAAATCATGGAATGAAAAAGCAGGCTCTTTTGCCAGGACATAGGAGCCCTCAAGGGGTTTCACCCTGACCACCGGCAACACTTTCTGGAACAGAGGCAAAAAGAGCGCCACGACAATAACAGCATAGGTGATGTATTTAATCCTTGTCATGGAATCAGAAACGGAAATAGATGAATGGATTGAATCCCTGGGATGTGATGGAGCTGGCGCAGATGATCAGCAGAAGCAGTCCTCCTGCGGCCATAGTCAGGATGATCCGGTCGTTTTGTTGCTTTGAAAAAACCCTTACCTGCCAGGCTTCGATGGCCCTGAAACCGCCGTAGAAGGCAAACAGGGCGCCCAGGGCCAGCATGGTCCAGAACCGCTTATCGAAGTCAAAGGCAGTTGCCGTGAAATCCAATGCGAACATCTGTCCGAGGTACGACCAGGCTGCCGGCAGGCCGTCGGCCCTGAAAAGCACCCAGCCGATCAGGGTAATGAAGAAGGTGATGACAATGCTGGGTATTTTGCCGATCTTTTTATACACCTTCAGTAAAAACAGTCGGTCGAGGACGAGAAAGGTCCCGTGAAAAGCGCCCCATACCACAAAATTCCACGCAGCGCCATGCCAGAGGCCGGAAAGGAGGAATACCAGCCAAAGATTGAAGTACATCCGCAGGGTGGAGACACGGTTACCGCCCAGAGGTATATACAGGTACCCTTTCATGAACCGTCCAAGGGTCATGTGCCACCGGCGCCAGAATTCAGAGATACTTTGCGAAATGTAAGGATTGTTGAAGTTTTCCGGGAATTCAAATCCGATCATACGGCCCAGCCCGATGGCCATATCCGAGTATCCTGAGAAATCGTAATAGATCTGGAAAGCGTAAGCCACCACTCCGATCCATGCCAGGGGTGTGGTCAGTTCAGCGGGAGAAAGGGCAAACACTTTGTCCACATATTCTCCCAATACATTGGCAATCAGTACTTTTTTAGCGAGGCCTATGGTGAACCTGAAGAAGCCGGTAAGGCGGTTATCCAGGTTTTCGTTGGCCTGGCGATCGTTGATCTGGTCAGCCACCTCCACATACCTGACGATGGGCCCTGCGATCAGCTGGGGAAACATCAGGATGTACATGGCAAAATCCCACACATTGTCCAGGGGACCATGCACCTTTCGGTACACATCGATGGGGTAGGTCATTTTCTGGAACGTAAAGAAGGATATCCCGATGGGGAGGGCGACGCCCGCCCAGGAAATTTCACCGGCCCCAACATTCTGGAGGATGGCGTTCAGGTTGTCAACAAAGAAATTAGCGTACTTGAAATATCCGAGCAGGGCGATGTTATGGATGACCGACAGGGTAACGATCTGTTTTCTTTTTCTGCCTGTGCTCCGGTGCATCCATCTGACCAGGTAGAAATCCAGGGTGATGGAAGCCAGAACAATGAAAATGAATTTGGGTGCGCCCCAGGCATAGAAAAATATGCTGGCAATCAGCAGGATGATGTTCTTGTACCGTTTGTCGGACAGATAATATGCCAGCAGAAAGACCGGCAGAAAATAAAAGATGAAGAGGCTGCTGCTGAATACCATATCACGGACTTATAACCAACGCAGAATCGATTTTTCCGGCCGTCAAATTTAAAGGAATTTTATAAATATCCGATATTTTCATCTCTTGCTCTCTTTCGCCTGGCGCCTTGCTTCCCGTTCTTGTCTTTGTTTTGAGAGCTTTTCCTGAAGGCCTTTATAATCAGGGTATTCCAGATACTGATAATATTCTTTAGTAGGTTTCATTTTGCCGAAAGTCTCCCAATAGGCTTTTTTGGTCATGGAAGCAAAATGGATGGCACCGTGAATGTACTGATTGACCTGGAAATTATTAAAAAAAATGAGAAAGGCCAGGAAGATAACAGAAGAAATACGAATCCAGATCTTTTTTGTCAGGATCCACTGGATCAGTGCAGCCAGGGGTAAAGCCAGAATACCATAGGAATCAATGAAAGCCCGAAGGCCAAAACTACCTCCGTACCACCAGTCACACCAGGACGATATGATATAAATATTAACGAGGGTAAATAACAGCACGGGCCAGAAAGAGCCCCTCATGTATCTGGGAAGCAAGGGAATGCCGGCAAGGGCAAGTGCCATTACCGGGGTGTAGAGCAGCCAGCCTTTACGGTAACTGAACAGCACATTGATGATTTCCGGATCATGAAAGAAAAATCCGGCCTTGGAGCCATATGAAAAATAAAAATACGATCCCGCGACTGTTTTCCAGTACAACAACTGTGGTATCCAGACCAGGCATGCGAACAAAAGGATGATGATCAGTTTCTTATATTCCCGGATGAACAGCTTCAACCTGTTTATCGGGCCGTGCAACGACGTTGTGCCCCAAAAAAGAAAGAGAATGACCACAACTGCATTCGTGGGACGTATCAGTGTAATGATGCCGCCTAACAGTCCAAGTACGATGGATGTCAGATAACGGGGATTTTCATACCACTTGATGACGGTATATAAAAATCCGGTTATAAGTGCAAAACTGTAAGCGTGGGACATCGGTGCCTCTATCGTTGCATAATAGAGTAAATTAGTCCCAATTACAACCGTGAACAGGGTGATGGACGACGTTATTTCGGAGACATAACGTGAAAGTATCTTTCGAAGAAAAAGAAGGCCGAGCCCTAAATAGAAGATACAGCTGACCAGCAGGGCAATTTTGTATGTAAGGGTATAACCGTTGGCTTCAAATCCAAGCAGGGGTGCCATTCCATGGGCTATAAGAAAAAAGGGCGAATAAAGGATAGAAAGGCCACAGGTGAATTGTATCACTCCTTTCCCGGTGGGGCTTTTCAGAAACCAGACCTTGTCCATATAGAACTCAACATCCTCTTTAATAAAGTCCAGATAAAGGTCATTGCCATGGATGACGACAGCAGGAAGATAAAGATAATAGCCCATTACATCGCTTACTATCGGTTTATTTCCTGTATTCCAAATCTTATAACTAAGGTTATAAATGATAAGAAGAAGAAGAATGAACCAGACAGTGAGCTTGGGTAGTTTTTTTAAAAGGCCGGGAATAGTGATCTTTAGTCCTTTAAAACGCATCATCATCGTAATCTTTCTGTTTCTGGGTACCTTGCCCTCCGAAACAGTCTAGATCTACTGAAAGGGGACTCAGGGGTTTTTCAAAATCTCCCATGGATATATGAAGATCCGGGTCACTGTAAACTTTTTTCATATAGATGGCCCAGATCGGCAGGGCCGTGTTGGCTCCCTGCCCGAGAGTCAGCGACCGGTAATGGGCGGCGCGGTCCTCACAGCCGGCCCAGATGCCTGTCACCAGCTCCGGCGTCATGCCGATGAACCATCCGTCGGACTGATTCTGCGTGGTGCCGGTCTTCCCGGCAATGGGATTGGTGAATCCGTACCTGTACCGCAGCCGGACCCCCGTACCGGTCTGCACCACCCCTTTCATCAGCTCGATCATCAGATAGGCGGTCTCTTCGCTCATGGCCTCATTGATCCGCGGGACAAACCGTTCCAGCACATTACCATAGGCATCTTCGATGCGCGTGATGAAGATCGGTTCAATATAAACGCCTTTGTTGACAAATGTGTTGAGCGCTCCCACCATCTCATAGAGCGAAAGATCAGCAGATCCCAGGGCTATGGAGTACACCGCCGGAATGTCACTGGTTACGCCCATTTTCCGGGTGATGGTGATGACCGATTCCGGGGAGTAGCGCTTTATCAGAAAAGCAGATATCCAGTTATTGGAATGAGCCAGGGCCTCTTTCAAACTGATCATCTGCCCCAGCTTGTATTCTGATGTGTTCTTTGGTTCCCAGAGACTTCCGTCATATAATTGGATACTGTAAGGGATGTTGGGAACCTCTGTACATGGCGAAAACTCACCCTGCTGCATGGCCAGGGTATACAAAAAGGGTTTGAAGGTGGAACCCACCTGGCGCTTGCCCACCGTCACATTGTCATACTGGAAATATTTGAAGTCCGGACCTCCCACGTATGCTCTGACAAATCCCGTGTTCGGTTCCACCGACATGAGCGAGGCGCGGTATATGAATTTATAATACCGGATGGAATCCATCGGGCTCATGACCGTATCAACGGGCCCGTCCCACGAAAATACCGTCATGGGGATCCGTGTATTGAAAACCAGCTGGATCGAGTCATCCGGCATTCCGGCTTCTTTCATGCCGCGGTACCGGTCACTGCGTTTCATGGCCTGGGTCATCAGCTTTTTGATCTCCGTGGCAGGGTCGGAATCAGGGAAGACAAAAGGCGCATTGGGTACGTTCTTCCAGTGTTTGTAGAAATCAGGCTGGATGTTCCTGCTCAAATGTTCCCTGACTGCTTCCTCAGCATACCGCTGATACACGGAGTTAATGGTTGTATAGATCTTCAGTCCGTCCATGTACAGGTTGTACGTCGTGCCATCGGCTTTCCTGTGGGTCTCGCACCACTCGTTCAGCCTGACGCGGATCGCCTCCCTGAAATACTGGGCGATACCTGAGGTATGATCAAGGATCATATACTTCGTCATATCCAGGGGCAGTTGATGGATGGAGTCGTATTCCGCCTGGGTTATGAAATCATACTTTCTCATCTGGCCCAGGACGGTTTCCCTTCGTTGCAACGCCCTGTCGGGATGCCTGACCGGACTGTAATAGGACGGTGCTTTCAGGATTCCGATCAGCAGAGCAGATTCCTCGATGGTCAGATCGATCGGCTCCTTGTTGAAAAATGTACGTGATGCCAGTCTGGCGCCAAACGCCTGGCTGCCAAACGACACCGAATTCAGGTACATCGCGGCAATTTCCTCTTTGGTGTAATTGCGCTCCAGCTTGGTGGCCGTGATCCATTCCTTTAACTTGAAAAGCACCAGCTCTGCCTTGCCGATATCGGATTTGCGGGGAAAAAGATTTTTGGCCAGCTGTTGTGTGATGGTGCTGCCTCCTCCCATGTCCTGGCCAGTCAACAGCCCGAATGCCACGCGGAAATTAGCCTTGAAATCAATACCCGAATGTTTGGAGAAACGTATGTCTTCCGTGGCTAGCAGGGCATGAATCAAATGAGGTGAGATCTCACGGTAAGTCACGTTCGACCGGTTCTCAATGTAATAGGTTCCCAGAGTTTGCTGATCAGCCGATATGATTTCCGATGCCAAGTTGCTCTTGGGATTTTCCAGCTCTTCGAACGAAGGCATGAATCCGAACAAACCCATGGATATGCCCAGGAATATCAAAAAGATGAACCCGATAGTGGAAAGGTAAGCTATCCAGAACCTCCTGATGTATTTCCTGTAGTTATCCGGTATATTCTTTGACTTCATGGCAGGATTTCTCTCTCGGCATTAATACCTTTCGATGCGCAATCCCACATCATGGATCCCTTTCAGGTAATTTTCCCTCATGGCCTGTTCAATGCGGAAAACATACGTTCCTTTCATTGGTAAATGAATTCCTTTTCTAAACGGATAACGGTTGTCTTTTATTTTACCCAGGCCCCTTCCTCGCCATTTGCCAGAAGGATCCGCGAGGACATACTCCACCGTGTCCCTGTAGAGCTGTCCGTCGGGAAAACGGGTGTGAACAAAAAAATAGATGTTGCTGTAAGGATATTCATTGGTATGCCTGAGGTTGATGTACAAATTATAAATGGAAATGGTGTCGGCGATCTCCACCCTGAATTCCTTTGCATCACGCGGTATCCATCCTTCCGGATTGACCGGTTCATTGCTGTCGAACACCCGGTTCGGATCACACGCCCCCGTCATCACTACCAAAACACCGATAATCAAATATATATACGTCCCATTTTTCATACAACCCTCTAAACATCCATCACTACAATACTGGAACCCCTACAGGGTTCTCCTTTTATCAAAACACCTTTGTGCCGCAGCTTGTCCCGACGAAGTCGGGATGCCTCTGTGCCTTTTCAAATAACCACCGAGATCTCATTCCCGCTGTCAAACCGTCTGAGATCATCCTGGCCGACCACATTTTCAAAGTCAACCTTTTGTTCTTTGATCTTGGCAAAATCCTCCAGCTTTTCAGGGAAAACTCCCTTGGTGTTCTGTTCGATGATCTCCCTTACTTTCTCCACGGGGATGGCCATCAGGTTATTGGGATCCACGACATAGGAATACCACATAATCTGGCTGAAGATGTCTGTCTTCTGGTGCACTGCTTCTCCCTTTCGGGTTTTCAGGATGATCTCGCTGTTGGGGAAATGTTTCAGTGCATCGATGTAGACTTCGTACTCATATCTCAGGCAGCACTTGAGCTTGCTGCATTGTCCGGCCAGTTTCTGCGGATTGGGCGACAGTTGCTGGACGCGGGCCATATTGGTGCTGACCGACCGGAAATCGGTCAGCCAGGTCGAGCAGCACAATTCCCTTCCGCAGGTACCGATCCCTCCCAGTCTGCCGGATTCCTGGCGAACGCCAATCTGGCGCATTTCGATCCTGACTTTGAAATTCTCGGCCAGCACTTTGATCAATTCCCTGAAATCCACCCGTTCATCGGCCGTGTAGTAAAAGATGGCCTTGGTCCCGTCGCCCTGGTATTCCACGTCGTTGATCTTCATCTTCAGTCCGATCCGGGAGGCGATACGCCTGGCCCTGTGCATGGTCTGGTCTTCCTGATCCACCATGCTGATCCACTTCTCAATGTCGGATATCCGGGCTTTCCGGTACACCTTCTTTATGTCGTCGGAGGCGGGATTGACTCTTTTCCTGCGCATCTGCAGACGGACCACCTCACCCGTTAGGGTGATGATCCCGATATCGTGCCCCGGAGAAGCTTCCACTGCAACGATATCGCCCTCATTAAACCAGCTCCCGGACGGAATCCTGTAAAAGTCTTTTCTGCTGTTCTTGAAACGTACCTCAATACAGTCAAATCTATCCTGGGAATCAGGAAGGATAATCTCTTTGAGCCAGTTATAACTGTCCAGTTTGCTGCAGCCATGCGCATAAACCATCTCATTGTGATACTGCGGTCTGGGTGGCTGGCAACAGCCACGCGACAAAAAGGAATTCTCTTCGCTGTTCTTGATCTGGTCTTCCATAGGATGAACCTCTGGTCTGCAAAGGTATAAATTTAACTGATCACTATCTGCCGGGCTTCATTTTTAACAACTTACCAAAGGTAAGGGACAGGTCCATGAACAACAGGGAGGGATTGGCGTTACGTTCAATATGAGCAAGGGCACGGTTCAGTTCTTCCGTGAACAGGATCCCGTTGGCTTTATGTATGAACGGTGCGAAGTTCACAGCAAACTCCTTTTCTGCAGGGGTCAGCCGAGAAAGTGCCTGATCGGCGTATGGCAGCATCATGGATTCCCGGATGAAACGAAGGGCGTACAAGAGGAAGCTCTTCTGCCGCTCCCTACCCTGTTCCGTAAGACCATCAATGAATGCGGAGAGCCCTGCAGCCTTCTGTTGATAGCATAATCGCATCCACTTGGCGAACCGTCCAAACAGGTCCACTTCCAGCTGACCGTCATTCCATCCGAGAGCCAGGTTCAGGTTGCCGTCAACCTGACGCACCAGCGAGGTTAACTCATCGCCGGAAAGAGCAAGCCTGGTTCTCAGGACTTCACGAACCGCAGCATCATCGGCTTTGAAGAATTTCACCGGCTGGGTACGGGACAGGATCGTGGAAATGATCTGATCGTGGTTTGCGCTGATGAGAATAAAAAGTGTCTTGTCGGGGGGTTCTTCAAGGATCTTGAGGATCTTGGGCGCTGCTGCATGATAAAGCTTTTCCACCATCCAGATGATCATCACCTTGTATTCCGCTTCATAGGCCTTGTAATTCAGCGTTTTAATGATCTCGTTGCAGTCATCGGCGTTGATGATGGCCTGTTTGTTCTCAAGATCGATCTTTTGGTACCAGTCGTCGAGTGCGACAAAACATCCCCTGGTGATCAGCAGCTCGCGCCAGTCAGACAGGAACTCCCTGGTGAGGGGATTTTTGGGTACTTTTTTTGTAACCGCCACCGGAAGGATGAAATGCAGGTCGGGGTGAATGAGCTTCTCATATTTGATACAGGAGGGGCAGCGGCCGCAGGAATCCTCCTCTGTCCGGTCAGTGCAGTTGATATACTGGGCATAGGCGATGGCCATGGCCAGTTTGCCGGCTCCCTCGGGTCCGAAGAACAGCTGGGCGTGACTTATACGGCTCTCCCGCACCGTCTGGATCAGGCGGCGTTTGATGTTATTCTGACCGGGGATGGAGGAAAATCTCATGAATTGACAATTGTCAATTGTCAATTGTCAATCCCATCGAACATTGTACATTGACAATTAACAATCGGTAATCATACAGTTTTCTGTCCGCAGACCTTGGCTTTCCAGAACTCGCGGTTCATGCGGGCAATGTTGGTGATCTTGATCCCTTTGGGGCATTCGGCCTCACAGGCATAGGAATTCGTACAGTTACCGAATCCCAGCTCGTCCATCCTGGCCACCATGCGTTGCACGCGGCGTTTGGCCTCCACCTTTCCCTGTGGCAGCAGTGCAAACTGTGACACTTTGGCTGAGACGAACAGCATGGCCGAGGCATTCTTGCAGGCTGCCACACAGGCCCCGCACCCGATGCAAACAGCTGAATCGTACGATTCGTCGGCGTTCTCCTTCTGAATCTTTGTGGTGTTGGATTCTGCCGCCTGGCCTGTGTCAACCGATATATAACCGCCAGCCACCAGGATCTTTTCAAGCGAGGTCCGGTCCACGATCAGGTCCCTGATCACCGGGAAAGGCCTGGCGCGCCAGGGCTCCACAACGATAGTCTGTCCGTCCCTGAAAACCCGCATATACAAATGACACGTGGTGGCCAGCTTCTGTGGACCGTGGGGATGGCCGTTGATGTACAATCCGCAGCTGCCGCAGATCCCCTCGCGGCAGTCGTGCTCGAAGGCCACAGGCATCTCCCCTTTTTCCACCAGTGTTCCATTCAGCGAATCCAGCATCTCGAGAAAAGACATTTCGGGGGATACGTTATCCATGTCGTAGGTGGCGAACTTTCCTTTTTCAGTGGCATTTGGCTGGCGCCATATCTTGAGCCTTAGTTTCATGGCTGTTTCAGTTTGTTATTTGTAACTTCTTTCTTTTAACTCCACATTTTCGAACACCAGGGGTTCTTTATGCAGAACAGGTGTGCCGGCCTCGTCCGTATACTCCCAGGCCGCAACGTAGGAATATGTCGAATCGATCCGCTGGGCTTCCCCTGATCCGGTCTGGCTCTCCTCGCGGAAATGGGCACCGCAGGATTCTTTACGGTCAAGGGCATCGGTGATCATTAGTTTGGCCAGTCCGAAGAAATCGGCAATACGGATTGCTTTTTCAAGCTCCTGGTTCAACTCGTTGGGTGTTCCCGGGATCCTGACGTCCTTCCAGAATTCCTTTTCCAGCTCTTCCACCATGTCATAGGCTTTCTTCAGGCCTTCTTCGTTGCGTGCCATCCCGCAATGGTTCCACATGATGTTGCCTAGCCGTTTATGGAACGATAGGGCTGTCTTCCGGCCATTGACCTTCATCAGTTTATCGATCCTGCCGGTAACATTTTTCTCCGCTTCCTCAAAGGCTTTGTCGTCGGTGGCTATATGCGGTGTCCTGATCTCGGCTGCAAGATAGTCGCTGAGGGTATACGGGAGGATGAAATATCCGTCGCCCGCACACTGCATCAGTGAGGAAGCTCCCAGCCTGTTGGCCCCGTGATCCGAAAAATTGGATTCCCCGATGGCGAACAGCCCGTTGATGGTGGTCATCAGGCCATAGTCCACCCACAATCCTCCCATGGTATAATGCCCTGCCGGGTAGATGCGCATGGGCTCTTCATAGGGATCGCTTCCTGTGACGCGATGGTACAGCTCGAAAAGATTTCCGTACTTGGCTGCAATGGCCTTTTTACCCTGTTTTTGGATCGCATCCTTGAAATCAAGGTACACCGAAAGGCCCGTGGGGCCTACGCCATAGCCCGCATCACAGCGTTCCTTGGCTGCCCTAGACCCCACATCCCGTGGCACCAGGTTGCCGTAAGCCGGATACCTGCGTTCCAGGTAGTAATCCCTGTCCTCCTCCGGAATATGATTGGGATGCCGTTTGTCCTCCTTGTCCTTCGGCACCCAGATGCGGCCGTCGTTACGAAGCGATTCCGACATCAGGGTAAGCTTCGACTGGTACTCGTTCAGCACCGGCAAGCTGGTCGGGTGTATCTGGACAAAGCTGGGATTGCCAAAAAAGGCTCCGCGTTTATAGGCTGCCCAAGCTGCCGTAGCGTTGGAGTTGACGGCCAGCGTGGAAAGGTAATAAATGGTTCCGTATCCGCCGGTGGCGAGTACCACGGCATGGGCGGCATGCCGTTCGATCACGCCGGTGACAAGGTTGCGGGCTACCACGCCCCGCGCCTTTCCGTCGATCACGACGATATCCAGCACATCCCGCCGGGGATACATGGTCACTGTTCCCAGGTCAACCTGGCGGCACAATCCCGAATAGCATCCCAGCAGTACCTGCTGTCCTGTCTGTCCCTGTGCATAAAACGTGCGTGAAACCTGCACCCCGCCGAACGAACGGTTCGCCAGCGTACCACCATATTCCCTGGCAAAGGGTACACCCTGTGCAACCAGCTGGTCAATGGAGGCATTGCTCACTTCAGCGGCACGGTAAACATTAGCCTCCCGCGAACGGTAATCACCCCCCTTGATCATGTCATAGAACAAACGGAAGACGCTGTCGCCGTCGTTCTTATAGTTCTTGGCTGCGTTGATCCCACCTTGCGCCGCCACTGAATGGGCCCTCCGCGGCATGTCCTGATAACAGAAAACCTTCACGTTGTATCCCATCTCTCCCAGCGTGGCAGCTGCCGAACTCCCGGCAATGCCGGTACCCACTACGATGATATCCAGCTTTTTGCGGTTGGCGGGATTCACGAGCCGGGCATGTTCCTTATAATGGGTCCATTTTTCTGCCAGAGGCCCCTGGGGTATTTTCGAATCTAGTTTTGTCATGGTTGTTTTGGTTTTTGTTTAGGGGTTAAGGTTAGGAGGCCAGTGTGGTTCAGTGGTCAGGTTCGGAGGATTTTACCCTGATCGTTACCCTGAACCAAACCGGCATCTTAACCTTTGCCCCTAAACGAATATTCATCATTCTTTCAAAAAATAAGAAAATATAACGGAATGCAAATGAAGCCCAAGGGGACGATGACAGAGTAAGCGTACCCCAGCCACCGGATAATGGGCGTATACTTACTGTGGTTCAGTCCCAGTGACTGGAAGGCAGACTGAAAGGCATGGCTGAGATGAAATCCCAGCAGGATGAGCAGTACGATGTAAATAACGGCATACGTTGTATTGGAAAACAGATTGACCGCCATGTGATAAAAATCATGGTCGCCAAGGACCGGGGCCTGGCCCGTGGGAGGGGCGGTCCATCCCAGTTTCACAAAATAGAAATTGATAAAATGAATCACCAGGAAAATCAGGATGATGATCCCGGTATGGATCATGAATTTAGAAAAGAAAGAGGTCTGAGACCAGCCCTCCCTTCTGTACCGTTTTGGCCTGGCTATCCAGTTCTGGATCTGGAGAATGATCCCGTAAACCATATGGATGAGGAACGTCAGAAACAGGACGATCTCAATAACCTTTACCAACGGATTGGAGGTCATAAATTGTACGGCCTGCCCGAAGATCTCCTGATGATTCACGGTAATGGGCAGGATGAACAGATTAATGCCCAGATGGACCAGTAAAAAGAGCACAAGGAATATCCCCGCAAAGGCCATGATGAATTTCTTTGTAAGTGACGACTGCTTAATCATTTCCCTGAATTTAAGTGTCTAAAAATAGGTGATCGGTCTCCTGATTAAAGAAAATTTAGTTCTTTTGTATTTGGATGCGAACAAAATTAGGATATGTTAGTTGAATAACAACTGCGGGTAATTTATTTTTAGAGATTATAAATAACCTTTGGTGTACCCAAACCTGTCATGCATGAGATACGAATCCATTGATAATCGCTTGTTCATAAAGAATCGCCTGAAGCTCAGGGAGATGTTGCCTAAAAATGCGCTGGTCGTTGTCAACTCCAATGATGAGCTTTTGCGTTCGGGCGACCAGTATTACCCGTTTCGTCAGAATTCGGATCTTTTTTACCTTACAGGTCTCGATCAGGAAAAATGCATTCTTACCATATGTCCCGATCATCCTAACGAGAAATACAGGGAGATCGTCTTCACACTGAAAGCGGATGAGCTGACCGAAACCTGGAACGGGCACAAGTACACCAAACGGGAGATCAGGGCCATTTCGGGCATCGAAACCATTGAGTGGCTCGACGATTTCGAGATCACTTTCCGCTATCTGATGGCCTCTGCCGGGGTAGTCTTTCTCAATCAGAACGAGTACATCAAGCTGACCAACGAGGTGCCGCTTCGCGACCTGCGTTTTGCGCAAAAGATCCGGGATGCCTTCCCTGTACACCGGTATGAGCGTCTTGCGCCCCTGCTGACCGAGCTGCGACTGGTCAAGGAGCCGGAGGAGGTCGCCCTGATCAGACGGGCCTGCCATCTCACCGGACAGGCATTCCGGCGGGTACTGCAGTTTGTCAGGCCGGGTGTCATGGAATACGAGGTGGAAGCGGAGATGACCCATGAGTTCATAAGGAACGGTTCCAGCGGCCATGCCTTCCAGCCCATCATTGGATCCGGGCGCAACGGCCTCGTCCTGCACTATACGGATAACCACGATTGTTGCCGGGACGGTGACCTTTTGCTGATGGACTTCGGAGCTGAGTACGCCAATTATATCGCCGACTGCACCCGTACCATCCCTGTCAACGGCCGGTTCTCCCCCAGACAACTGCAATGTTATGAGGCGGTGCTCCGTGTCATGAAACAGGCAACATCCTTCTTCGTGCCGGGTAATTCATCTGATTTTGTCACAAAAGAAACCCATCGGCTCATGGAAAAAGAGATGATCGGCCTTGGCCTGTTCACCCAGGAGCAGGTCGACCGGGAGGATCCGGACAAACCGCTGTACTTTAAATATTTGATGCACAACGTATGCCACCCGATCGGGCTGGATGTCCACGACGTGGGCAGTAAACATACTCCCTTCAAAAAAGGAATGGTCCTGACGCTCGAACCAGGCCTGTACATTCCGGAAGAAGGGATCGGTATCCGGATAGAAGATGACATCATGGTGGATGATGAACCAGTCGACCTGATGGCCTCCATCCCGCGCGAGGCGGATGAAGTCGAGGGATTGATGAAGCATTAAGCAGTTGGCAGTTGGCAATTAGCATTAAGACAATTTAACAATTTAACAATTTAACAATTTAACAATAAATCAATTAACCATGTTCAGCAAAAACCTTTACACTGGCCGCCGTAAAAAGCTCGCGGCCAAGATCCGTTCCGGAATCATTCTGATCCAGGGGAACGCCGAAGCAGCCATGAATTATACGGCGAACACCTATCATTTCAGGCAGGACAGCAACTTTCTTTATTTTTTCGGGCTGGACCAGCCGGATCTGATCGGCATCATTGACGCGGACAATCATAAGGAGTATATTTTCGGCAACGACACCGACATTGAAGACATCATCTGGATGGGTCCCCAGCCCACCATAAAAGAACTCGCCTCAGACGTAGGGGTGGAGAACACCGGTCCTCTGGATAAAGTGGCTGAGTTGCTGGCTGCAGGCATTAAATCGGGAAGGAAGATCCATTTTCTGCCCACATACCGTGGCGAGCAGGTGATCCAACTCCACCGGCTGTTGGGTCTGATCCACTCCCGGGTGAACGATTATGCTTCCATGGAGCTGATCCGTGCCGTGGTTGACCTTCGGTCGGTAAAAGACAGGTACGAGGTTGCAGAGATCGAAAAGGCGATCGACATCGCATACGACATGTTCACCACGGGAATGAAAATGGCTCACCCGGGAGTATACGAACGGGAAATCGTCGGCGTCATGGAGGGCATATCCATAGCGGGCGGAAATCCCACATCGTTCCCCGTCATCCTTTCGATCAACGGACAGACGCTGCACAATCACAAGCATGGAAACAAGCTTGTCCCTAACCGCATGCTGATGATGGATGCGGGCTCGGAAAGTCAGATGCATTATGCAAGCGATATCACGCGCACGGTGCCCGTTGGCGGTAAATTCTCATCCAAACAGAAAGAGGTATACCAGATCGTCCTCGAAGCCAACATGAAAAGCATCGATGCCATCCATCCGGGTGTCACCTACAAGAGCATACACCTGTTTGCCGCCAGGACCATTGCCCAGGGCCTGAAAGAGCTCGGCCTGATGAAAGGCAATGTGGAAGAGGCGGTGGCCAGCGGGGCTCATGCGTTGTTTTTTCCCCATGGACTCGGCCATATGCTGGGACTGGATGTGCATGACATGGAGGGGCTCGGAGAAAACAACGTGGGCTACGACCACACTGTCATGCGAAGTGACCAGTTCGGGCTGGCTTACCTGCGCATGGCGAAAACCCTTGTCCCGGGATATGTTCTGACCGTCGAGCCCGGCATTTATTTCATACCGGAACTGATCGACCAGTGGAAAGCGGAAAAGAAATTCGCCGGATTCATCAATTACGATAAGATTGCAGGCTATATGGAGATCGGCGGTGCCCGCATCGAAGACGATGTCCTGGTGACACCCGAAGGGCACAAGGTACTGGGCCGGCCCATCCCAAAAACCGTAGGGGAAGTCGAAACGACCGTAAGGGGATAACTTGCTCCGGGCCTTAATGTTTTACGAAGATGGCCTTGATGATCTGCGTGGCCATTTTGGGATTCTCCTTCAGGCGGCGGGTAGAATATCCAAACCACTGCTTCCCGTAGGGAACGTACACGCGCATGTGGTGTCCTTTGTCCACCAGCGTCTTCCTGCGCTCGGGAGTAACACCGTACAGCATCTGGAACTCATACTTGTCCCTGGGAACGTTATATTTTTCGATAAGACGCAACGCCCCTTCGATCAGGGGAATATCATGGGTGGCAATGCAAGGGTAAATGCTATTGCGGAACATGAATTCCAGGTTCTCGAGATAATGCCGGTTGACCTCATGGTACTTTTTATAGGCAATCTCTGCGGGCTCTACGTATATTCCCTTGCATAGCCTGTAATTGAGGGGCATTTCCCTGCTGTGCAGGTCCATCAGATCCTCCAGGTCCTTACTGGTCCGTTTCAGGTAGGCCTGTACCACCAGACCGACATTTTTTGGGAATTCTTGTTTCAGCCTGCGAAAAAGAGCGATCTCCATATCGGTGCACTGGGAATCCTCCATATCGATCCGTATAAAGTTATCGTATTTTGCAGCACGGGCCACAATTTCCCGTATCATCCGGTAGCACACCTCCTCATCGAGCAACAGTCCGAACAAGGTGGGTTTTACGGAAAGATTCCCGCCGATCCCGCTTTGCTGTATCACATCGATCACGTTCAGGTATTCCACTTTGTTTTCCTCGGCCTGATCCAGGTTGGTGATGAACTCTCCCAATACATCCATGGTCACCAGTATACCATTTGCGTTAAGTTCTTTCGACACCCGGATGGCGTCTTCCAGCGTCTCTCCAGCTATATACTTCCTGGAAAAAATCCAGACGAATTTCTTCGGGAAATAAGGCAACATCGCTGCAATCATCTTATTGATCATACCTTATGAAATTATATGAAACTATTGTTAATAAAATAACAGACAAAAGTAAAGGATTTTTATTTTTCTACGAATGGGAGCGATTTTATTTTCAGGAGTTTTAATCAATCCCTCCCCCTGCGAGGTTTGTCAAAATGAATGTTTTTTATTAAACCACAGAGATCACGGAGGAGAACGGAGAATACAGAGGACTGATAACGAGTTATTTAAACTCCGTGAATCCTCCGTGCACTCTGTGGTTAAAATGTATTTTGACACAGCCCCGTCCTATTGATGAATCCCCGGCACTTGCACTAGATTTCTGTTCCGGACCCGATCCATGGAGATACCCCGGAATTCATACCAGTAAATATCCTGAATACCAATAACAAAAGAATCGCGTTGAAGACTGGCGGTTGAAAATGTGAAAAAAAAATACTACCTTTGCAAACCCTTCGTAACACCTCCGGCCTATGGAAAAAATTAAAGTTTTATTTGTTAATCAGGAGATTACACCTTATCTCAAAGAAAGTCACATGGGTAAGGTAGGGCGGTACTTGCCCCAGGGTATCCAGGAAAAGGGAAAAGAGATCCGCACGTTCATGCCCCGGTACGGGAACATCAACGAAAGGCGGAACCAACTGCACGAAGTGATCCGGCTTTCAGGAATGAACCTCATCATTGACGACACCGATCACCCCCTGATCATTAAGGTTGCCTCGATCCAATCTGCGCGTATGCAGATCTATTTCATCGACAATGAGGATTATTTTCAGCGAAAAGCGATGTTTACGGATAAGGACGGCGGATTTTTTGAAGATAACGACGAAAGGGCCATCTTTTATTCCCGCGGAGTCCTGGAAACCGTTAAAAAACTGGGATGGAGTCCCGATATCGTGCATTGCCACGGGTGGATAACCAGCCTGATCCCCCTCTATATCAAGCGTGCCTTCCGCGAGAACCCGCTCTTCAGTGAAACGCGTGTCATATACTCGATTTACAACGATGACTTCCCTGGATTCTTTAAAAAAGACTTTCATAAAAAACTGAAAATGGATGGGATCACCAGCGAGGATCTGAAGCTTTACAAAGAACCCAACTTTCTCAATGTTACTAAGGGGGCCATTCACTATTCGGATGCCGTGATTCTGGGAAGCGAAAAAATGAATCCCGAAATTCTTGAACACCTGTCCTCCGTCAGCAAACCCTTTCTGAATTACATACCCCTGGATCAGTGTGTCGACGCCTATTCTGATTTCTATGACAGGGTTCTTTCCAATGGGCTCATTGATAGGTAAAATAATCCGGCGAATTTTTCGTTTTGGAACAGAATCCCATGAACGTAAAAACCGTTAATTCCTTTTTTATACTGATCGCGGCAGGTATCCTCCTGCTGTCGTCATTTTTTCTCTCCTGTAAGAAAGATCCTCAGACCCTTGGTTATGATCTGGTTGAAAACAATCCCCTGGAGGTGGTTTTCTGTGATACGGTCACTGTGGTGGCTTACTCCGAGGTGGAAGATTCGGTCCGTACTGACGAAACCACGTACAGCCTGCTGGGTTCCCTCTATGATCCGGTGTTCGGGAAAACCTCTGCCTCCGTCTTCACGCAGATCAGCCTATCGTCGACAAATCCTGATTTCGGAACCAATCCGCAGTGTGATTCTCTGGTCTTCTCCCTTCAGTATACGGGTTATTACGGTGACACCACGACCGTTCAGACCATCCGTCTGTACGAGATAACGGAGTCGCTCTTTCTTGACTCGACCTATTACTCTTCTCATATGGTTGCTTACGACGCCGTTGAGCTGGCGTCCTACACATTCGCACCTCACCCTAACGACTCGGTGCTCATCGATACCACCTATTACGAGCCCCACCTGCGGTTCACCATGCCTCCCGCCCTGGGCAACAAGATTCTGACGGCACCTTCGACAGCGCTGGACAGCATCAGTTCCTTCAAGGAATATTTCAAAGGGCTGGCCATCCTGCCCGACGATGTTGCCACCGGTCCCGGAATGGGTTCCCTGCTCTATTTTAACTTTTATGCCAATATTTCCCGCATCAACCTGTACTATCATAACGACGAAAAGGATTCCCTGTCGTACCGGATCGCCCTGAACGCGACGTCAAATGCCCGTTTTGTGCATTTTGACCACTACGGATACCAGCAGGCGGATGATCTTTTCCGCCAACAGATCCTTCTGGGCGACACCGCCCTCGGCAACAGCCTCTTATACCTTCAGTCGACTTCCGGTGTAAAGACCAGGATCGAATTCCCTTACCTGATGAACCTGGTAGGGGATAACAACATTGCTATCAATGAAGCGCAACTGATTGTTTACAATCAGGATCCGCAAAGCGTTTATCCTCCTCCCCAGGAGCTGGCGCTATACGGGACCAACGACAGTACCCTCTTTTACCTGCCCGACCAGTCGGAAGATGCGGATTATTTTGACGGAAAATACAACGAGCCCCGCTACCGGTTCAGGATCAGCCGTTATATCCAGGAGACACTCCTTGGAGATCAAAGCAACATCGGCCTGTACCTCTTTACCACGGGTGCCTCCATCAACGCCAACAGGGTGGTCTTGTATGGCACCGGTACCTCCGGAAACAGAATGAAATTACGGCTTATTTATACCAGACCCAATATTTGATCTAGGATATAACACCTAAACGCTCATCATCATGTGTGGCATAGTAGCCTATCTGGGGCATCGGCAAGCCTATCCGATCCTTATCAACGGCCTTCGGAGACTCGAATACCGGGGGTACGACAGTGCAGGGATCGCCATTATCAATGAAACCATCCATCTTTACAAAAACCAGGGGAAAGTCTCTGACCTGGTCAAACGGATAAAGAACCTTCCCGTGCCAGGTACCGTTGGAATTGCCCATACCCGCTGGGCAACGCACGGCGCCCCCAACGACGTGAACGCCCATCCGCACTTCTCGCAATCTGGCAATCTGGCCATCATCCACAACGGGATCATTGAGAACTATGCCAGCCTGAAAAAGATCCTTCTGGAGAGAGGCTGCCGGTTTCGCAGCGAAACCGACTCCGAGGTCCTGGTACAACTGATCGAAGATATTCTCAACAATGGGCAGGTTAGTCTTGTAGAGGCAGTACAACAGGCTCTCAATCAGGTTATTGGCGCCTACGCGATCGTGGTGCTCTCTAGGAATGAACCCGACATGCTGGTGGCCGCCCGCAAAAGTAGTCCGCTGGTCATCGGTATTGGGGAAGGGGAGTTTTTTCTTGCTTCCGATGCAACTCCTATCGTGGAATACACTAAGGATGTCGTGTATCTGAACGACGAAGAGATCGCCATCATCAAAAGAAATGAGGATCTGAAGATCAAGACCATCAAGAACGCCGACAAGATCCCCTACATACAGAAGCTCGAAATGAACCTGAGTGCGCTTGAAAAAGGAGGTTTTGCCCATTTCATGCTCAAAGAGATATTTGAGCAGCCGGCTTCGGTCAGGGACAGTATGAGGGGGCGTCTGGACACGGAAAAGGGGATCATCTCCCTTGGCGGGATCCGGGATTATCTTCGAAAACTTATCCAAGCCGACCGGATCATCATCGTAGGATGTGGAACATCGTGGCATGCCGGATTGGTCGGAGAGTACCTGATCGAAGAGCTGGCACGTATTCCCGTTGAAGTGGAATATGCCTCTGAATTCCGTTACCGCAACCCGATCCTTTCCGAAAAAGACATTGTCATTGCCATCTCTCAGTCGGGTGAAACGGCCGATACGCTGGCGGCGATCCAGCTGGCCAAATCCAAAGAGGCCACCATTCTTGGGATTTGCAATGTGGTCGGCTCCACCATTGCACGTGAAAGTCATGCCGGGTCGTACACCCATGCCGGTCCCGAGATCGGGGTGGCATCCACAAAAGCTTTTACTGCACAGGTCACGGTCCTTACCCTGCTGGCCCTTGAAATAGCCAAGGCCAAGGGAACGATCACCCAGTCCCGGTTCTTTCAGATCATCCGGGAGCTTGACAGGATCCCTGAAAAGATTGAAAAGGTGCTCGAAACGAACGGAAAGATCCTTGAGATTGCCCGCAATTACAGCCATGTGCGCAATTTTCTGTATCTGGGACGAGGGTATAACTTTCCCGTGGCCCTCGAAGGTGCACTCAAACTGAAAGAGATATCATACATCCATGCAGAAGGATACCCCGCCGCGGAAATGAAACACGGTCCCATCGCCCTGATCGACGAAGAGATGCCCTGTGTGGTCATTGCCACCAACAAAGGCACCTATGAAAAAGTCGTCTCCAACATCATGGAGATCAAGTCCCGCAAAGGAGAGATCATTGCTATCGTGACAAAGGGTGACAGGCGCGTAAGGGAACAGGCAAATTATGTGATCGAGATCCCGGAAACGGAAGAACTGCTGGTCCCGCTGCTGGCGACCATCCCCCTTCAGTTGCTTTCGTACCACATCGCCATCCTGCGCGGGTGCGACGTGGATCAGCCGCGAAATCTTGCTAAGTCTGTCACAGTGGAATAGTTGATGGTCGAATTCCAGACAAATCCCACCCCTGGGGGGTGTTTCCGCCGACTGGCTACAGCCTGCTGGCAACAGCCCCCCAATCAACGATCTTCCAGAAATCGGCAATATAATCCGGTCGCCGGTTCTGTTTGTCAAGATAGTAGGCGTGTTCCCAAACATCACAGGTGAGGAGGGGTGTCAGTCCATGCCTGAGCGGATTGCCCGCATTGCTTTCCTGAACGATGGTAAGTGAACCGTCGGGATGCATGACCAGCCAGGCCCATCCGGAACCGAACAGGGTGGCCGAAGCCTGGGTGAACTTCTGTTTGAACTCGTCCAGCGACCCGAATGAGGTTTCCAGCTGCTTCAGCAAAGCGGCGGAAGGCCTCTGATCCACTTTCGGCGACAGACAGTTCCAGTAAAAGGTATGGTTCCATACCTGGGCGCCGTTGTTGAAAATCCCTCCTTCGGCCTTTTTCACAATTTCTTCCAGGGAGCTGTTCTCAAACGGGGTTCCCGGGATCAGCCTGTTCAGATTGTCCACATAGGCGCGGTGGTGCTTGCCGTAATGGAACTCCAGGGTTTGCTTCGAAATGAACGGCTCCAGGGCGTTCATTTCGTAGGGTAATTTCGGTAATTCAAAAGCCATGATATACAATTTTTTAATTTGGTATTTTCCTCAATGTGTCAACCGCTTTCAGAAAGATTTTATCATCCTCGTTCAGGATGGGATAAAACGCTTCGTCGTCAAATAAATTCCTGCCGATGTATGCCTTAAGCAACCGTGCGATCATATCACGCGTCGATCTCAGATCGCGGTCGTTCCGCCGGACACCCTTGGCCTCGCTGTAGGTGATCAGCTGGTTGAACAGTGTGTCTTCAACGGTAAACCGTTCAATGAATCCGGTAGCGTCAACATAGGTCTTTGACAGTTTCTCGCGGTTCTTATCTGCGAAATCGTAAGCGAACTGGTAGATCAGCCCTTTGTTGATCAGCTGGTTATAATAGGAATAATACTGTCCTGTATCGATGGGGACGTAAACATCAGGCATGATTCCGCCGCCGCCGTAAACCACTTTACCACGGGGCGTAATGAATTTGAGTGAGTCGGGAAACCGGATACTATCCTGATTGTTCAGTTCGCCGATTTTCAGTCGAAGCAGGAGATCGTCGTAATATGCTTCTTCGCCGTTGTTATACGGCCGCTGAATGCATCTTCCCGTTGGGGTGAAATAGCGTGCAACCGTCAGTCTGACAGCGGATCCGTCGTCAAGTTCGATCTGTTGCTGCACCAGTCCCTTTCCAAACGATCTGCGTCCGATGATGATTCCCCTGTCGTTATCCTGAATGGCACCGGCAAGGATTTCACTGGCAGAGGCGGAGCCCTCATCGATCAGGATAGCCAGTGCCTGGTCTTCAAACTTTCCCGACTGGGTCGCATAGGCATATTGTCGGGGACGGTTGTTTCCTTCCGTGTACACGATCAGCTTTTCGTTGCCCAGAAACTCGTCGGCCAGCTTGACGGCAGATTCCAGGTATCCCCCCACATTGCCGCGAAGGTCAAGGATGAGGCGGGTACTGCCCTGGTCCTTGAGTTTTTGCAGTGCATCGTCGAGTTCTTCGGGGGTGGTGAGTGAAAATTTGCTGACCTTGATATAGCCGATCGAATCATCCGCCATGTAGGAAATATCCACGCTGTACAGGGGAATGATATCCCGTGTGATGACAAAATCCACCGTTTCTGCGAAATCCGGCCGGTACACTGTAACTTTTACCCGGGTACCTCTGGGCCCTTTGAGTTTCTTTACCACCTGCTGGTTGTCCAACTTGAATCCGGTTACGATCGTATCGTTGATCTTTATGATGCGGTCTCCGTTCCGGAGCCCGATCTTTTCCGAAGGTCCCCCGGGGATCACCTGGATCACATTGATCGTATCGTCCACGACGCGGAATTCGATCCCGATCCCTTCAAAGTTGCCAAGCAACGATTCATTCGCATCTTGCAGCATTTCCGCACTCATATACTGGGAATGGGGATCCAGTTCGTCCAGCATGCCTTTGATGGCATCTTCCCTTATTTTATCACCCGAAACGGAATCAACATAATCCTGTTCGATAAAACGAAGCACCTCCATCACCTTGTCGTTCCGGAAAACAGGGATCACAATCCGCTCGTCGCTCCGGTTCAGGTACCTGACAAGCTGAGTGCCGGCATAAATGCCTATGATCAGTACCAGCAGGATCAGCAGTGGCATACTGATCTGCAGTCCCCTTGGCCGTTCATTCCCTGATTTTGATTCCATCATATTTTGTTTCGATGCCATTTTCATACGAAATAACAATAAAAAGTGTTCCGTCGGGATCATACTTGACCCAATCACCTTCTTTCAATCCCATGATATACCTTCCTTCTTCCCTGAGCTTTCCGTTTCCCCAGTAATAAACGTGCTTCCCGTTCGGGTTGTCATCAATGAAGTCTCCAGTGAAACGAAGCTGCCCGTCCTGATAATAGGAAGACCATGTTCCGTTTCGAAGGCCATTGCGGTAGATGCCCTCTTCAAGACAGCCATCGATGTTGTAGAACCACTTTCCCTCTTCGTTTCCCTCGATGAATTCTCCAGAGGTGACGATGCTCCCGTTTTCATCATACTCCAACGACAGGCCGTCAGCCGATCCGTTCAGGTAGTTCTCTTCACGGTGCAGCAGTCCGGAAGGGTAATACCACTTCCATAAACCCTCCGTAAGGCCCTCGGTGTTGTAATAGCCCTCCTGTTCAAGGGTACCGTCAGGATAGTAATATTTCCATCCACCCACCTTTTTGCCTTTGTCGTATTTTCCTTCTGCTTTCAGCTGTCCATCGTAATAATACTCTTTCCAGGGCCCCTGCTTGATCCCCTCTTCGGTCATGATTCCCTGTCCTGTCATTTTTCCTTCTCTGAACGTAAATGCCATGAGGATCCTTCCGTCTTCCGAATATTCCCTTCGTATCCCTTCAGGAACTCCGTCCTTGAAGCTGGCCACGGTTTTGATCTTTCCGCTGGGATAATAGTCGGTCCTGACATCGAGCTCCACCAGTTCAGCCACGTTTTCCTGAAGGGTATCATCAATGTATTTCTCAACCACCACTAGGTTTCCATTCCTGTCATACTGCTTGAAATACCCATTCTTCATATCATCCCTGTATGCACCTTCCATCCGGATGTACCCATTGTCATAGAAATAGACCCATCTTCCCTGCTTCAGGTTGTTACGGTCCCTGCGATTGATCCTGTCGCGATTGACAATAAATCCTCTCTTGTACTCGATCATGGTGATGATGGTCCCGTCGTGATCATATTCATACGCCATGCCGTCTTCGATGCCGTTGACAAAAGGCACCTTCATCCTGAGGTTCCCATCCGGGTAAAAATAAAGCGTGTTACCCTGCTTGATGTCATTGGCAAAATTTTCTTCGACGATTTCATTCTCCATGTAAGAGCGTCGGATGCCATTCTTTTTATCGTTCTTGTAGGTAATCTCCAGCATCAGTCTGGCATTTTCATCGTAAAATTTCCAAACGCTGTCCAGCATGAAGTCTTTCCGGTTGCCTTCCGATTTCAGGATTCCGTTCTCATAATAGGTCTTCCAGTATCCGTCAGGCTTTCCGCCGACCATGGTCCCCTCGCTTGAGATCTGCCCGTTTTCGTAATAGAAGGTGTTGTATCCGTCGGGGATGACCTTGTTTTGCTGGGCATGAACAACACAGGCCACCACCATGAAAAGGGAGGAAAATAAATAGTTCACACACTGTGATTTCCAGGCAGAATACCGGGTTTTTCGACGTTCCATGGAATGATATTTTTCTGTCAGGACAGTTCAAGCATACGTTCGATGGGCTTTTTAGCCTTAAGAATCAGGTCACCTGACAATTTGATTTCAGGCTTTTCGTTTTTAAGGCATAAATATAGCTTTTCTACGGTATTCAGTTTCATATAGGGGCAATCATTACATGCGCAGGTCTGATCCGAGGGAACGACAAAAAACTCCTTGTCAGGTGAAGCTTTTTTCATTGGATGCAGTATTCCTGTTTCAGTAGCCACTATATATTTCCGGGAGCTGTCCCTGATGGTAAACTTCAGCAGGGCGGTAGTGGATCCAATGAAATCGGCCAGTGCCAGTATCTGGGCTTTGCATTCAGGATGAGCGATCAGTTTTGCATCCGGGTGCTCCGATTTCAGCCGGATTATCTGTTCAACCGAAAGAATATCATGTACTTCGCAGGTTCCGTTCCAAAGAACCATGTTTCTTCCCGTGACTTGGTTCACGTACCCGCCCAGGTTCTTATCCGGGGCAAAAATGATGGGCTGATCTTCAGGAAAGGAGTTGACGATCTGAACCGCATTGCTTGACGTGCATATCACATCCGACATGGCCTTTATGGCAGCAGAACAATTGATATAGGAAATGACCACATGATCAGGATATTTTTCTTTGAATGCAGCGAATTCCTGCGGTGGACAGGAATCGGCCAGTGAACACCCGGCTTTCATGTCTGGTAGAAGCACTTTACTGTCTGGACTTAATATTTTTGCAGTCTCGGCCATAAAATGAACGCCGGCAAACACGATGATACCGGCCCTGACACGGGCTGCCTGCTGGGATAGTCCAAGACTGTCGCCAACCACATCAGCCAGATCCTGTATTTCAGGTACCTGATAATAGTGGGCCAGCAGGATGGCATTTTTTTCTTGCTTCAGGCGTTTTATCTCTTCAATCAGCTTTTGATGATCCTTTTTCATTTCTTTGCTTTTCTTCCTATGAACAGCACGAATTAATAAATAATTTTAATAAAAAATAGTATATATTATTAATAGCTGTTCATAGTGTTTAAAAAATGCAGTCATTCTTCTTGGTATTTTCAATATTAAGGAACGGCTAACAGAATTCATGAATATACAAACAGTTACTTGTATGATTATACAGATGATGGCCGGTTATCAACAGGGTGTTTATAACCTTCAGTGTTAATAAAAAAATCATGTTCTATCGGTTTTTTCTGTTTATAAAAAGTTCACATTATTTGATAAAATGTCGGTTATTTTTATGGATCGCTATGCATGACCGATTTCATGTTTTTATAAATAGTTGATAACAAAATTAAACAGTTATTAACAATGAATTGTTTAAATGTTTTAAAAAATTGATCTTTAGTTAAATAGATAAAAAACAGAACGGCATGCAACCGGTTATGAAGGTCCAAAATTAAGATGTTCCGGTGTACATCACCGGGTATGAGTTATTTTTGTGAAAGTAAACACCAATTATGAAAACAATTGCCATTGGATGTGATCATGCGGGGTTTGAACTCAAGGAATATTTAAAGGAACGCCTTTTATCCCATGGTTATCTGGTGAAGGATTTCGGGACAAACAGCATCGAAAGCGTTGATTATCCCGATATCATTCATCCGCTGGCGGCAGCCGTCGATAAGCACCTTTTTGAAACAGCGGTCATCATATGCGGTACAGGGCTAGGGGCAAGCATGGTTGCCAACAAATATCCCGGTGTGCGGGCAGCATTATGCTGGTTACCGGAAATTGCATTGCTGGCGCGAAAACACAACAATGCCAATGTGCTTGCTCTTCCGGGAAGATTTATCAGTCCGGATGTGGCCTGGAAGGTGGTGATGGCATTTCTTTCCACTTCTTTTGAAGGCGGCCGTCATGAACGCCGGGTAAATAAAATATCACCGATCCTGTAACCACTCATCATCATGTCCACTCAGCGTGTACGGTTTCTGGAACAGTCAGAGCGCAAAGCCTTTGATACGAAACACAGGAAGACCATCAACCATAATATTTCGCGGTATGAGGATGCCGTGAGCAACGGTGTCCTGCAATTTGCCAGCCTGGAAAACGCCAAAGAGCGTGCATCCAATATCAAACACAAGGTCATCGAGCATCTGGATGAATACCTGATCGAGTTTGAGTCCAATCTGAAACACATGGGAGGCAGGGTGGTATGGGCCCTGAACAAGAAGGATGCTGTCAGGGAGATTCTGAAAATCCTGAAGGAACATGATGTGAACATGGTGGTCAAATCCAAGTCGGTAACCACTGAAGAGCTGGAGTTGAACGAAATGCTGTCGCGGAACGGTATCGAACCGGTTGAAACCGACCTGGGAGAATATATCGTGCAGGTAGCAGGGGAGAAGCCCTATCACATTCTAACCCCTGCGATGCACAAGTCAAAAGAGGATGTGGCCGCTCTTTTTCATGATAAATTTGGCATTCCTGCCGACAGTACTCCGGAGCAAATAACCTTGTTTGTCAGGGAAAAGCTCCGGGAGAAGTTTCTTCAGGCTGGCGCGGGAATGACCGGTGCCAATTTCCTGATCGCCGACACAGGGGCGGTCGCGGTCACTGAAAACGAAGGCAATGCGTTGATGTCAATGGCCTTTCCAAAACTCCACATTGTGGTTGCCGGCATCGAAAAGATCATCCCCTCGCTGTCCGACCTGCACCTTTTCTGGCCCCTGCTGTCCAGTCATGGTTCTGGTCAGAACATCACCGTGTACAATACGCTGCTGACCGGGCCCAGGAAAGAAAAGGAGACCGACGGGCCGGATGAGATGATCGTGGTGCTGATAGACAACGGAAGGACGGATCTGCTTAAACAGACGCCTCACCGCCGGGCCCTGTCGTGCATCCACTGCGGCGCTTGCCTGAACGTCTGCCCGGTCTACAAAAACATCGGAGGCCACGCCTATGATGCTACCTATACGGGACCCATCGGATCGGTGATCAATCCCTATCTTCATGACTTCAGTCAGTACATTCACCTGAGCTTTGCCTCTTCCCTTTGCGGGCGTTGCACAGCAACCTGCCCGGTGAAAATAAACCTCCATGAATTGCTGCTGTTTAACCGTTACGAGTCTGTCAGACGGGGACAGCTTCATCCCGGAGAAAAGGTGATCATGAAAGGATGGAAGTACATTATGCTCAAACGTTACAGGATGGATTTTTTCAGGGCTACCACCAAAAACAGAGCCCTTGCGTACTTTTTCGGCCAGGCATGGGGTCAGCGCCGCATACTGCCTATCATCCGAAAGAAATCATTCCGCCAGCTGTGGACGGAGAATGGATGATCCATCATGAGGATTCTTTGCGTACCTTTGCACCCGACCGCGATTATAGAGAAATTCTCACGGTTGTAAACCGGCAGCATGAACGACAACTATCAGTTTCTGATCCGCAAACTGGATCATTTTATCAGAAAATACTATAAAAATCAAATCATCAGGGGTTTGATCTATAGTGTTGCCCTTGTTGCGCTGTTCTACCTGGTAGTCAGCCTTCTTGAATTTCTCGGTCATTTCGGGATGACGGTCCGCACCCTGCTCTTTTACGGATTTCTTGGCGCCATCCTGCTGGTGCTTGTTCGGCTCATCGTGATACCGACGTTCAAGCTGTTCAGGATTGGCAGGATCATCACACGCGAGCAGGCAGCGGAGATCATCGGGAGTCATTTTCCTGAAGTACGGGATAAATTATTGAACACATTGCAACTGAGCCAGATGGAGGATGATTCCAACCGGGATCTGATCGAGGCCAGCGTTAACCAGAAAATACGGCAGCTCAAACCCGTTCCTTTCCATGCCGCCGTCAATATTCGAGAAAACAGGAAATATATCAAATACGCGGTCGTGCCCCTTGGCGTGCTCCTGTTCATCCTGATTGCTTCTCCCAGCATGATCAAGGGACCCACCCAGAGGATCGTAAAGCATAACGTCTATTTCGAAAGGGAGCTCCCTTTTACAGTAATTGTTGAAAATCAAGAACTTAAAGCCTTGCGCAACACAGATTTCAAACTCTTGATCGGTGTTGCAGGGGATCAGATTCCTGAAATGTTTTTCCTGGAGATAGAAGGCCAGAGCCTGAAGCTGTCGCGTGAAACCAGCGGGCGCTTCAGCTATCTTTTCCGGAATATTCAGAAAAATGTCAGTTTCGTCATTACGGCTGACAGGTACCGTTCCGACAGGAAAGAGATCGTTGTCATTCCCAGCCCGGTCATCGGGCGGTTTGAGATAGATGTATCACCTCCTTCCTATACGGGTAAGAAAAAGGAGGTGCTGGAAAATACCGGGGACCTGGTGGTATCCGAAGGAACAAGGCTTTCCTGGAAGTTCTTTACCACAGATACGGATTCCCTTCGGTTTACCATTGAAGGCAACACCACCACCATCCCTCCGAAAAGCAACAACCTGTTTGTGGCTGATCATTCCTGTTTCCGCAGCTCCTATTATTCGGTCAGGACCATCAACCGGTACGTCCAGGATCCGGATTCCCTGTTTTATACAATTAACGTGATACCTGACCTGTATCCGACGATCCTGTGCGACGAATACCATGACACCCTTTTTGCCGGCAGGCTGTATTTCAGGGGAAACATAAAGGACGATTATGGTTTTACGCGGTTGCTTTTTCATTATGAAAGGAAAGGTTCGCAGGAAATCTGGGAGCATGCTGCCGATTCCGTTCAGCTGATTGCCATTAACCCCAGTCAGTCGCAGCAATCGTTCTACCATTTTTTTGACGTTTCAACCCTGGTGCTTTCCCCTGGCGAGGAGATCGACTATTTTTTCGAGGTCTGGGATAACGATGGCGTCAATGGGAGCAAGTCAAGCCGCACACCGCGAATGACATTCAGGGCGCCATCGCTAGAAGAGATCGATCAGCAGGCCCAGGCTGCCAGTGAGTCCATCAAGAACGAGATGCAATCTGCCCTGATGGATCTGAAGGGCATGCAGAAAGAGATCGAAGAGCTTCACAAGAGCCTGATCGACAAGAAGAGCCTCAACTGGCAGGAACAGCAACAACTGGAACAACTTATACAAAAGCAGCAGTCCCTCCAGGACCGCATGGAAGAACTGAACCTGATGAACATGGAAAAATCGCTCAGGGAACAGCAATACAAGGAGGTAGATCCGGATGTCATTGAAAAACAAAAAGAACTGGAGAAACTGTTTAACGAGATCCTGTCGGAAGATGTCAGAAAACTGTTTGAGGAGTTTCAGAAAATGATCGACGAAATGGATAAGGAGAAGGTCAACGAGATGCTCGAAAAGATGAAATGGGCCAACGAAGACATTGAGGAGCAACTCGACAGAAGCTTTGAACTTTTTAAGAAGCTTGAGTTTGAAAAGAAGCTGGGAGAAACGATCAGTAAGCTCGATAAGTTGGCCGGGAAACAGGAAGATCTGTCGGAGGAAACCGACAAGAGCCGGGATGAAGAATCCGGTAATTTGTTAAAGGAGCAGGAGGAAGTGGAGGAAGAATTCGAACAGATCAGCCAGGACCTCGATGAACTGGATCAGATGAACCAGGAACTGGAAGATCCGAACCAGCTGGAGAATACCGATCAGCAGGAGGAGGATATCCGAAACGACATGCAACACAGCAAGAATGAGCTTTCCACGAAAAAGATGTCAAAAGCCTCCAAATCTCAGAAAAGTGCAGCCCAGAAGATGAAGAACCTAAGCAACAACCTGATGAACATGATGAACAGTATGATGTCGGATCAGCTTGGGGAAGACATCTGGACCCTGCGCGAGATCCTGGAGAACCTGCTGCAGGTCTCATTTGACCAGGAGGACCTGATGGATGGGCTGAGGGTCGTCAACAGGAATGACCCGGTATACAACCGCATTGTCCAGGATCAGAAAAAGCTCAGGGACGACCTGCTGATGATCGAGGACTCTCTTACGGCGCTGGGGAAGCGGCAGATTTCCATTAAGTCTGTTGTGCAGCGGGAGATCAATGAAATCAACGACAAGATATCAAGGACGCTGGAAGACCTTATCGATAAAGATATCAGCAACGCACAGATGAACCAGCAGTATGTGATGACCTCCGTTAACAACCTTGCCCTGTTGCTGTCAGAGGCACTTCAGAACATGCAGTCACAGATGAATCAGATGAGCCAGAATGCGGGAGGAGGAAGCTGTCCCAATCCGGGAATGGGAACCCCATCGATCAGCACGATGCGGCAGCTGCAGGAGCAGCTCAACAGGCAGCTCGAGCAAATGAAAAAGGGTATGGACCAGGGAAAGGAGGGGCAAGGGATGCCTACCATGAGCGAACAGCTTGCACGGCTGGCCGCTCAGCAGGAAGCGCTTCGCAATCAGCTCCAGCAGTACATGGACGAACTGAAGGAACAGGGTATCGGAGACGACGGCAGCATGAAGAAAATGCTTGAGGATATGGAGAAAACGGAGACGGAACTGGTGAACAAAATGATCACCAATCAGACCCTGATGCGGCAGCAGGATATCCTGACACGGCTGCTGGAATCCGAGAAAGCCGAACGCATGCGGGAGATGGAAGAAAAGAGGGAATCAAAGGAAAGTAAAAATCAAAAAATAAGTAACCCTGAAGAATTTTTTAAGTATAAAGGTATAAAAGACAATCAGACCGAAATCCTAAAGAGCATTCCACCAGGCTTAAAACCCTTCTACAAAAGAAAAGTGAACGAATATTTATTTAACTTTGAAGACTGATCCGAGGACATATGAGATTTGAACGGTTAGCCATCAGGATTCCTTCAGGCATGAAATACATTCACCTGGTGGAACAGTTTATTGAAGAGATCTGCGACAGGTACAACATTGGGATGGATTATTACGGTAACATTGCTGCCGCCGTGATGGAGGCTGTTGAAAACAGCATTATCCATGGCAACGGATTACAGGAAGATAAAATGATCGATCTTCTTTTTGAGGCCAAGCCCGGCAGGCTGATCTTTCAGATCCAGGACAAAGGCGACGGATTCGATGTGAACAAGATCACCGATCCGACGGATACCAACCAGCCTTCCTCCGAACTTGAGGGACGCGGGCTGTTTATCATCCGGCGGCTGGCCGACGAAGTCCATTTCAACGAGAAAGGCAACTGCATCAAGCTTCATTTCAAGATCAGCGGAATCCGTGAAGCCGTAAATATTGACCGCCAGAAGAAGATGGAGTCGTTCAAGAAGACAGAAAAGAAGCCTTCACACGAGGAAAATAGATAATCCACCGGCGGTTATGGAAGATCAAAAGATCCACTTCTTTCATGAAGGCATTGATTATCAGCTTAAAAACAAAACCACACTGCGTCAATGGATCGATATGGTCATCACCATGGAGCACGAAGAATACCATGATGTCAACATCATCCTGTGTTCCGACGAATTCTTAAACCAGCTGAGCCTCACCTATCTTTCCCAGGATCATTTCACCGATGTGATGACCTTTGACTTTTCGGAAGGCGATCAGGTTGTATCGGGGGATATTTACATCAGCCTGCCCAGGGTAAGAGAGAACGCAAATAAATACGCAAGTTATCTCAAAGACGAAATACACAGGGTGATCATTCACGGCATCCTGCATCTGTCGGGCTATAATGACAAACGGCCCAGGGACAGACACCGGATGACCGAAAAGGAAAATCTTTACCTATCTTTACGCCCGAAAGGACTCTGAAGTCCTTGTTTCACGTGAAACATTCCGGTGCTATGTCTGGTGAATATGATGTCATTGTTGTCGGAGGAGGCCATGCAGGCTGTGAGGCCGCTGCTGCAGCCGCACGCATGGGTTCCCGTGTGCTGCTGATCACCATGGGCATGACCACCATCGCCCAGATGAGCTGTAATCCCGCCATGGGAGGTATCGCCAAAGGACAGATCGTCAGGGAGATCGACGCCCTTGGTGGCTTTTCAGGGATCGTCACCGACCGGACCATGATTCAGTTCCGGATGCTCAACCGTTCCAAGGGCCCCGCCATGTGGAGCCCCAGGGCCCAGAGCGACCGCGCCCTCTTTTCCAGGGAATGGCGTCACGTGCTGGAAAGCATCCCTACCCTTTTCTTTCGAGAAGATATGGTGACTGGTCTGGTTTGCACTGACCATCAGGTGAAGGGCGTGACCACCCAGATGGGACAAACCATCTATTCCAGGGCGGTCATCCTTACCAACGGAACCTTTCTCAATGGCGTGATCCATATTGGCGAAAGCCATTGGGAGGGAGGACGGATCGGTGAAAGAGCAGTGCGGTGCCTGACCGAAAACCTGGTTAGCCTGGGTTTTGAAACGGACCGGATGAAAACAGGTACCCCTGTCCGACTGGATGGACGCACCATTGATTATTCAAAACTCGAGGAACAGAAAGGAGATGACGTACCGGGCCGATTTTCATTTACGGACACCCCCCCGCTGAACCGTCAGCGCAGTTGTTACCTTGCCTGGACAAATGAAAAAGTGCATGCCGTCCTGCGGACCGGATTCGACAGGTCCCCTCTGTTCGTAGGCCGGATAAAAGGAATCGGGCCAAGATACTGTCCCTCCATCGAAGACAAAATCGAACGGTTCAGCGATAAGCTCTCTCATCAGCTGTTTGTGGAACCGGAGGGGTGGGATACCGTTGAGGTCTACCTGAACGGTTTTTCATCTTCATTGCCGGAAGATGTTCAATACAATGCCCTGCGGCTCATTGAGGGCTTTGAAAACGTAAAGATCTTCCGCCCGGGATATGCCATTGAATATGATTATTTTCCCCCGGTACAGCTACAGGGTTCTCTTGAGACCAAACGGATCAGGCATCTCTTTTTTGCAGGCCAGATCAACGGCACCACCGGATACGAAGAAGCCGCCGCACAGGGGATCATGGCAGGCATCAACGCTCACCTCAGGATCAACGGACAATCCGAATGCATCCTTAAGCGCTCCGAAGCATACATCGGCGTCCTGATCGACGATCTGATCACCAAAGGAGTAGATGAGCCTTACCGGATGTTCACCTCACGGGCAGAATACCGGATATTGCTGCGACAGGATAATGCCGACCAACGCCTGACACCGCTTGCTTTCCGGCTTGGACTGGCAGGCCCTGACCGTATGCAGCGCCTGGAACAAAAGACCGGGAACATCGGCAGGCTCCGGAAATTTCTTTTTACCTCCAGTGTTGCACCCGATGAGGTCAACGCCTACCTGGCCCTGGGCAATTCAGCCCCGCTGGATCAAAGCGTGAAAATGGCTTCCCTGCTTCTGCGTCCCCAGGTCAGCATACAGGGATTGCAGTCATGCCTTCCCTCCCTTCGGGAGTTTGTTCAAAAAATGGGATCCTGCGGACCGGAAGTTATGGAAGAAACGGAGATCATGATCAAATACGAGGGTTATATCAGCAGGGAAGAAGAAATGGCCTACCACCTGTCGAAGGTGGATGATATCTTTCTCAAGGATACGATCGACTATCATTCAATAAATGCGCTTTCTTTTGAAGCCAGGGAAAAACTGAACAAAATCCGGCCCAGGACCATCGGCCAGGCTTCCAGGATACCCGGGGTTTCTCCGGCAGATATATCCGTATTACTCGTCTTTTTAAGAAGATAACCATACGTTCCACGTGAAACACTACCTATGAAAACGATCACAGCCTGTCCCGTCTGCCTGTCGCTGCTTCCGGATCCGATAATGGACATCCGTGATCATTTTCTGACCGGCGAAACGTTCCACCTGATGAAATGCCAGCGATGCGGCTGTGGGGTGACAGACCCGTGGCCAGAAGGACAGGAAATGAACAGGTATTACCGGACAGAGGATTACATTTCCCATTCTTCCTCACCCAAAGGGATCATCAATAAACTTTACCTTCTTATCCGAACCTTCACCCTGCGGAAAAAATACAGGTTGGTGTGCCGTATCACCGGCTGTTCAAGGGGATCGATTCTGGATGTGGGTTGCGGATCGGGAGAACTGCTGCATCTGTTCAGTAAGAAGCAATGGGTCGCCTTCGGGATAGAACCTGATGAAAATACGCGAAACAAAGCCATCGCCAGATACCGCCTCCAGGTTGGGGACAGCGGTTCCCTGCAGGATTTGTTGCCCGGGACGTTCCATGTGATCACATGCTGGCACTCACTCGAGCATATCGCCCTTCTTTCGGAAACACTCCATCAACTCAGGCGGATCCTTGCCCCGGACGGCACCCTGATCGTAGCCGTTCCCAACCATGATTCAAGGGATGCCATGATCTACGGCCCGTTCTGGGCCGCATGGGATATGCCAAGACACCTCCTCCATTTTACCCGCACCGCCATGGAGACATTGATGAAACAACATCACTTCCGGATCATTGAAACACTACCGCTGAAAATGGATGCGTATTATATCAGCATGCTGAGCGAGAAGTACAAATCCGGGAAAATCCATTATGTACGGGCGCTTGCGAACGGATACCGATCCAACCGTTACGCCCGTGCCAATAAAAATACCTATTCCAGCCTGATCTATGTTTTGAAACAGGAAAATGCGTAATTTAGTCTGATTTCACCAACCGGCATGACAATCCCAGCATCCCATACCAGGAGTATCCTTCTGACCTTCGCGGTATCCCTCTTGTTTCTGGTAATGGCCGTTATTACCGACCGTGGATTGACCCGGAGCCACTCACCAGAAAAAATATGCCGCCGCATGGAAACGGTTCTGGCAGATCAATACAACCTCCTCGGTACATATCTTGAACAGCTCCGGGCAATAGAGCCCACAAATCAGGCAGACAACCAAACAGCGCTGTATGATCTGTACCGGCTCTACGAAAAAAGGGATATGGTCCTTCTGGAATACCATGCTGATTCACTGGTGATGTGGACGTCCAGTGCACTACCCATGGATTCGTCGTGGTCACCGGATCAATTCAACCGCCGGATCATGTTTTTTCAGAATGGATGGTACCTCATCCGGAAAACAACCCAGGCCGACAGAACCCTGGTGGGGCTTTATCATCTGAAAAATGATTATTCCTATCAAAATAAGTATCTTGACAACGCGTTCAGCAAGTCATTGAATATACCATATAATATATTGATAACTAATAAAATAACAGATTATCCAATCCATTACACCGATGGAACTTATTTGTTTTCCCTGGTTTTCCCTCCCACAATGGGTTTAACCGGGAGTCAGATCTATGTTGTATTCGGGCTGTATTTTTTATTCCTGATTTTTTTTATAGCCGGAATGTACCAGGTGTACCAATGGTTCCGCGAATTTTTAAAGATCAGCACCCCGTTGTTGTTCCTGGCGTTTACCTTGGATGTTGCCATCGTCAGGGTGCTTATCCTGGTGTTTCAGCTGCCACACAACCTTTATCAGACCGACCTGTTCAAACCCCTGTACTATGGCTCATCATTTCTGTTTCCATCGGTTGGCGATCTCGTTGTGAACGTACTTTTACTCTTGTTCATCGCATATGCGTTTTTCGTCATGGTTCGACCCACACTGAAAGCCAGAAGGATCAGGCGAGTCTTTCGGTATATCCTATCCATCTTTTTCTTCCTGTTCATCTTTTTTCTGATGGATGGAGTCCTTTACCTGGTGCGGGGGTTGATCCTGGATTCCAATTTTTCGCTCGACCTGAGCAGCCTTTTTGATATCACCTTTTCCAGCATCCTGGGCTTTGGAGTCATTGCCTGCCTGCTGATATGCTTTTTCATGATGGCTTACACCCTTTTTGTCTGGATCTATCTTTACCTTTTATCGCTCAAACAGTTTGTTCTTTTTCTGGTCTCTACCCTGATCCTATATTACATCCCGGCCAGTATCCTGGGGTATTCTCCCGATCCGGTCATCATCGGATTCCTGGCCGTCTTCCTGATCTCTTTGTGGGTGATCCGCGATAAACGGATTCCCCTGCCCTCCTTTAGCGCCCTGGTATACCTTTGTTTTCTCTTTGCTGCATTTTCGACCTATTTCCTTCATTCCTATCATCAGGAGAAGGAAAAGGAACAAAGAAAATGGATGGCGATCAAACTTTCGATCGAAAGGGACCAGATCACCGAATACCTGTTTTCGGATACAGAAAAAAGGATCGCAACCGACAGCATTCTAAGGAGCGACATTTTCTCTGCCGTCACCACTGATTCGGTCGAGCAACGACTCATCCGGATGGTTGAAGAGCGTTACCTGTCTTCCTACAGGGATACTTACAGCTATCAGGTCACTATCTGTGACCAGAAGCAAGTCTTGCAGATCCAGCCGGAAAATTACGAAGCAGGATGTATCGGATTCTTTACGGATATGATCCGTCAGATCGGAAAACCCACCGCCGCCACTACGCTTTACTTTCTTGACGATGGAACCGATGATATCAATTACCTGGCGCGGTTCTCCTTTGTTTCTCCAACAGGGGCCGATACTGCGGGGCTCTTCATCGAACTTTATTCCAAGTATATACCTAAAGCCCTGGGATATCCCGAGTTGCTGATCGATCAGAAGACCTCGGTATTCACCGACCTGACCAACTACTCCTACGCCATTTACAACCGTCATGTGCTGACAAAGAGCGTTGGTAAGTTCTTTTACCCGATCAATGAGAACGAACTGGGACACTCTGCGGAAGAATTCACGTTTTTCAGCAAGGACGACTACAGCCATCTGCATTATACGGCCGGACCCGACCGCGACATCATCGTCAGCACCCAGAGGGATACACTCTGGAGCCTTCTTTCTCCCTTTGCCTACCTAATCCTGTTTTACGGCATCGCCCTGCTGGTACTCCTGATCATCCTTAATCCCCCGATGAAAACCAGGATGTCAACTGCCAGTTTTAAATCCCGCCTTCAGGTTGCGGTGATCACCATCATTTTCGTCTCCTTCCTGGTCATAGGAATCACCTCTCTGTTCTACCTTGATAACCTGAACACAAAAAAGAACATGGATATTCTAAGCGAGAAGACACATTCGGTGCTGATCGAGCTGGAACATAAACTTTCTACCGAACCTTCACTGTCCACCAATCTTACCGGCTACCTGACCGGGCTTCTGAATAAATTTTCCCAGGTATTCTTTACCGACATCAACCTGTACGACACAACGGGCTATTTACTGGCTTCTTCACGGAACGAGATCTTTGAGGAAGGTTTGCAGTCAAGACAGATGGACCCCATGGCCTTTCACCAGATGGCATTTCAGAACAAGACGGTATTCATCCACAAGGAACGGATCGGGAGCTATGAATACCTTTCCGCCTATGTGCCCTTTCAGAACAATGCGAATAAAACGATCGCGTTTGTCAACCTGCCTTATTTCGCGCGCCAGACTGAACTTCGCCAGGAAATTTCCACTTTTCTGACCACGTTCGTCAACATCAACGTGATATTGATCGCCCTTGCCACATTTGTTGCCCTGATCGTATCGAGTTACATCACCCGCCCCATGGAGCTGATCCGGGATAAGATGAGGAAGCTGAAACTGGGCAGGACCAACGAGAAGATCAACTGGCCAGGCAAGGATGAGATCGGTAATCTGGTGGAAGAATATAACCGGATGATCGATGAACTGGCAAACAGCGCTGAGCTTCTGGCCCGCTCGGAACGGGAAAGCGCATGGAGGGAGATGGCCAAGCAGGTTGCCCACGAGATCAAAAATCCCCTCACACCCATGAAACTGAGCATCCAGTATTTGCAGAAAGCCTGGGACGAAAAAGCCCCCGACTGGGATGTACGGTTGAAACGGTTTACCGACACTATTATTCAACAGATTGATAATCTATCACTTATAGCAAATGAATTTTCTGATTTTGCCAAAATGCCCCAGCCGGTCCTTGAAAAGGTTGACCTGAAGGAGGTCATTTTGCACGCGGTGGACCTGTACAACGACATCCAGCATATCACATTCATTACCTCCGACATGCCCCAGGAGCTATGCCTTGTCAGGGCCGACCGAAAACAGATGCTCAGGGTGTTCAACAACCTGATCAAAAACTCCGTGCAGGCCATACCTTCCCGGCAATCCGGGCTGATATCGGTATCCATCCATCCTGAAGAATCTGCCTGCCTGGTGCAGGTGAAAGATAACGGTATCGGGATACCTGCTGAACAGATCCCCCGGATCTTTACCCCCAGTTTCACCACAAAAACGGGCGGAATGGGCATGGGGCTGGCCATTGTCAAAAGCATCATAGTGAACTCCGGTGGCGAAATCTGGTTTGAATCACGGGAAGGGGAAGGGACAGTATTCTCTTTCAGGCTGCCCCTCTACCCGGAGAAGAAATAGAGGTGCAATAATTTTCCTATTTTTGCGCACAGAGGTAAATTCCACAACGGATTGAATCCACTTCGACAACTTGCCGGCCAGACGCTGATCTACGGAATGGGAACCATCGTTCCCAGGGTTTTGAATTACCTGCTGCTGACACCGTTCTACACGCGTGTGTTCATTACCGGGGAATATGGTGTGATCACGGAACTCTATGCCTATGTTGCCTTTCTGATGGTGTTGCTAACATACGGGATGGAGACGGCGTTCTTCCGGTATGCGGAAAGTGAGACCGACAAGGAGAAGGTCTACCGCACATCCCTTACTTCCCTGTTTTTTACCACGCTGCTTTTCCTGGTGGTAGTGATCCTGTTTGCACAACCCATTGCCAACCTGATCAACTACTCTTCCCATAAAGAGTACATCCTGTATTTTGCCCTGATCGTGGCGATCGATGCATTCACCGCCATTCCGTTTGCCCGTCTCCGGCAGCAGCAGCAGGCCGCCCGGTTTACCATGATCCGGATCGTCAATGTGCTGGTGAACATTGGATTGAATGTATTTTTTCTGTATGTGTGTCCAAGGGTCCTTGCGCATCACCCCGATTCCGTCGTCCGGTTCATTTACTCCCCCGGGATAGGCGTGGGCTATGCGTTCATCTCCAACCTGATCGCCAGCGCAACCACGCTGCTGCTCCTGTTGCCTGAGCTTTTGCGTTTCAGGATCCGCTTTGATCCTGTCCTGCTCAGGCAGCTGTTGGCGTACGCACTTCCTTTGCTGGTGGTGGGCCTGGCGGGCATGGTCAACGAAGTGTCGGATAAGATTTTATTGAAATACCTGGTGGTGCCTCCTCCGGGAACTTCCGATCCGGAAGCCTATGCCATGGGGCAGGTGGGCATCTACGGTGCGAATTTCAAACTGGCGGTACTCATGACCCTTTTCATCCAGATGTTTCGCTTTGCGGCCGAACCGTTCTTCTTTGCTCAGGCCAAACAGGATAATCCGCAGAAGATCTATGCTGACGTCATGAAATACTTTGTCATCTTCTGCCTGCTGATCTTTCTTGCCGTCACCCTTTATATGAACCTTTTCCAGTACCTCATCGGGAAAGATTTCAGGGAAGGACTTCATATTGTTCCTATTGTATTGATTGCCAATCTTTTACTTGGCGTGTTCTACAATCAGTCGATCTGGTACAAGCTAACCAACCTCACGCGGTACGGAGCCTACATCGCCCTGATGGGTGCGGCGATCACCGTGATCGTCAACGTGGCGCTGGTTCCCCTGATGGGATATGTGGGATCCGCCCTCGGACATTTGGCCTGTTACTCGGGGATGGTCACCGTGTCCTATTTCATTGGGCAGAAGCACTACCCAGTTCCTTATGATATCCGGACCATGGCATTCTATTTCATCATTGCGGCGGTGCTGTTTGGCATCAGCCTGCTGCTGCCGGATCTGTCCCTCTTCCTGAAGACAGCAGCGCACACCGGATTATTTCTTGTTTTCGTACTTCTTGTCCTCATCAGGGAAAAGCCGCTTCGGGCAGGCCGGTTTACCTGATTGATTATTTCCGTAATTTTGCCCGGTTTAAATGTATCCCATGAAGATCAAGATCGTCAACAGGTCAAAATACCCATGCCCGGCCTATGAAACCGTTTCTTCCGCCGGCATGGATCTCCGTGCCAACCTCAGGCAGCCGATCAGGCTGGAGCCCATGGAACGGATGCTTGTCCCGACGGGATTGTTCATAGAGCTCCCTGCGGGATATGAAGCGCAGGTCAGACCGAGAAGCGGTCTGGCGATCCGTCACGGTATCACGGTGCTAAATACACCGGGCACTATTGATGCGGATTACCGGGGCGAGATCATGGTTATTATGATTAACCTTTCACGGGAACCATTTGATATTCAGGATGGCGACCGTATCGCACAAATGATCATCGCCTCCCATGAAAAGGCCGAATGGGTGGAGGTACGGGAGTTGTTGGATACAGACCGGGGCCAGGGCGGCTTTGGTCATACCGGAAACCATTAAACGAACAGATACCTGTTATGAGAAAGAGCGCCATTGTGATCACCGTGCTGGCAGGACTGGTATTTCAATTCGGCTGCAAAGGGCCGCAGGAAGCCATCCCCTTCGATCCTGCCGCTGTTTCAGCGTACAAGCCCGGGGAGAATTCGGCGCGCGGGATCACGGCACTGTTCATCGACGCAAAAAAGGAGGCCTTGCTGGGAAATCATATTAAAGCGGGGGCAATGTTTTTATCGGTGATCGATAAAGATCCACGCAGGGATGCTGCCTATCATGAACTGGCACAACTCTACGTTCTCCAAAATAACCTGACCGATGCCCAGAAGATGGCCGAAAAAGCCGTGGCATTGGATCCTTCCAACTATTGGTACAAGATCACCCTGGCGGAGATTTGTCAGCGCAATCAGGATTACACCGGAGCCATCAGGATCTATGAAGAGCTTGTGCGTCTCTTCCCCGGAAATATGGAATATCATTTTCAGCTGGCCGCCTGCTATGTATATGTAGGGAAAATCAATGATGCGCTGGGAGAGCTCGACCGGATCGAGGAAAAGCTAGGCATCAGCGAAGAGCTGATACGGCAGAAAGAAAAGCTTTACCTGTACCTGAACAGGGTGGATGAGGCCGCTGCCGGCATACGGAAGCTGATCAGCGCCTATCCGGAGGAAAGCCGTTATTATGGCTGGCTGGCTGAGTTGTATATGTCGAACAATATGCCAGAGAAAGCCATCGAGGTCTACCAGATCATCGCTGACAGATTTCCGGACGATCCATATATCCATATTTCTTTGTCCGATTATTACCGGAAACAGGGCGATGACCAGAAAGCGCTGGAGGAGTTAAGGCTTGGTTTTGCCAATCCCCGTCTGGATATTGACACCAAGATCCAGGTGATGCTGACCTATTATTCGGTCGATGAATTATTTGACAAGATCAGGCCTCAGGCCATGGAGCTGGCGCAGATCCTTATACAGACCCATCCCGACAATCCGAAAGCGTATTCGATGTATGCTGATTTACTGGTCAGGGACAGTCGGTTCAGTGAGGCCCGTGATCTTTTTCATAAGGTCATCTCCCTCGACAGCAGCAAGTTCCTGGTATGGGAAAGCCTGCTGAGGGTGGAGGCTGAATTGGAGGATTATCAGGCCATGAAGCATGACAGCCGCCGCATGATCGACCTGTTCCCCCTCCAGCCCATCGGATATCTGTTCAACGGTGTTGCCCAGATGCAGCTCAGGGAGTACGAGGGAGCCATTGAAGCCTTCAAGGCCGGGTCGGGCCTGGTGGTCGCCAATAATCTCCTCCTTTCCCAGTTCACAGCATACCTCGGGGATGCTTTCCATCAGCTCGGGGATGTTTCTTCTTCCTTTGAGTACTATGAAAAAACCCTGCTCCTTGATCCCACCAATTCCTATGTATTGAACAATTATGCCTATTACCTTGCCTTGAGGAAGGAAAAACCCGAAAAAGCTGAATCCATGGCACAAAAAGCCGTTCAGCTTGATCCGGGGAATTCGTCCAACCTGGATACTTACGGATGGGTGCTATATATTCTGAACCGGTTCGAAGAAGCGGAGTCCTGGATCAGGAAAGCCCTTGACCGTGGAGGAACAGACAATCCTGTGATCCTGGAACACTACGGGGATGTGCTGTACAGGCTTGGAAGAACGGAAGAAGCACTGAAGTACTGGAAGAATGCAGTCGGGCAGGGGAAAGGGTCCGACAAGCTCGAACAAAAAGTGAAGGATGGGATTTTATACGAATGATATATGCTGCGACATTATTCATTCTTACTCAATCATTACTCAGTTATCCTCCTGTTCATTCTTTCTGTTCTGTTTCTGGTCACTTCCTGCAGCACCTCCCGCAAAACTGCAGTGGGACCGCTGACGGACATTAACGCCGATGTTCTTCTGCAAAAGATGACGGAACACGAACTGGAGTTTCAGACGTTTGCCGCCAGATTCAGTGCCTCCTACCAGGAAGGAGAATCACGTGCTTCCTTCAGCGGAACACTCCGTATCCACAGGGACAGCATCGTCTGGTTGTCCTTTTCACCGGCGATGGGCATCGAAGTGATGCGGGTGGCCATCACTCGGGATTCAGTGAAGGTCCTCGACCGGATCAGTAAAGTCAGTGTCATACAGGATTTCAGGTATCTTCACCGGTGGGTGAATGGACCACTGGATCTGGGCATGATCCAGGCGCTGTTAACCGGTACATGTCTGGCATACACCGATGGTGACCATTCCAGGGCTTACGTTGACAAAAAACTGTACAGGCTGGATTGTACAAGGGCGTATCCCGATGCTGATTCAATATCGGGCCCTGACCAGGCTGAACTCCCCCAGTCGTTTCAGATTTGGCTGGAACCGGAAAATTTTAAGGTCGTCCGCACGTTTGTAAAGGAAACACAGGGAGCAACCCAGACCATGGAAGCCAGTTACATGGATTTTAAACTTTCCGGAGAGCAGGCAATTCCCTCGGAAGCGAACTTTCTGGTAAAGGATGGCAGACACCAAATGGAACTTTCGCTTCGCTATGCCCGCGTAAAGCTGAACGAATCCCTGACATTTCCCTTTACCATACCGGAGGATTATACAAGAGTGACCGAATGACCGCAAAAAGCCGTACAGAAAACAGGAAGTCTACGTCAATCCTAGGGATCCTCTTGACGTTATGGATAATATCTATATTGATCCTCGGAAGCAGCTTTCCTCTCAGCGCCCAGGTGGGCGACAAAGAGACGCTTCAGCAAAAAAAGACGGAGATTGAAAAGGAGATCGAATACACCAACAAACTTCTGGAAGAGACTCAGAAGAATAGGAAAGCTTCCATGAATGAACTGGCGGTGATCAACCGCAAGATCAGCAGGAGGGAAGACCTGATCCAGACTATTTCCGATGAACTGGTTGTTTTGGACAGGATGATCCTTCAGAACCAACAGTCGTTGAGTGAACTTGATGCCGAGTTAAAGCAGCTCAAGGATGAGTATGCCCGGATGATCTACCTGGCTTTTTTGAACCGGGGGGCGTATGACAGACTGATGTTTTTGTTTTCTTCAAGAAATTTCAACCAGGCGTACCAGCGGATGAAGTACATGCAGCAATACGGCGACTACCGAAAGCAGCAGGCTGCGCGGATCCTGGACAAGCAGAATGAGCTTACGGAAAAGACCCGGGAAATCGAGCAGCAGAAAGCGGATAAAGAAACATTGCTCTCTTCCAAAGAAAGTGAACTTATCAAACTGGATGGAGAAAAGAATGACAAAAACGTTACCCTTTCACGTCTTGGACAAAAAGAGAGTGAATTGCGAAAGACGCTGAAAGAAAAGGAAGCGGCTGCCAGAAAGCTTCAGCAGGCCCTTGAGCGGATCATTGCAGAGGAGATCCGGAAATCCAATGAAATGATGAACACCCGTGCAGGAGCATCTTCCACGACGTTTGCCCTGACACCTGAAGAAAGGGAGCTTTCCAATTCATTCGCATCCAACATGGGCAAGCTGCCCTGGCCTACGGAGAGAGGGATTGTCTCGAGCCCTTTTGGTGAACAGGCGCATCCCGTGCTGAAGGGCATCAAGGTAAAGAACAACGGGATCGACATTCTGACAAGTTCCGGATCACCCGCCAGGGCCATCTTTGCAGGGGAAGTCACACGTATCATCTCCGTTCCTAAATACCACAACGTTGTCATCATCCGGCATGGCGAGTTCTTGTCGGTATATTCGAACCTGGACGAAGTTATGGTCAGCAAAGGGGAAAGCGTTGTGACCAAGCAGGTGATCGGTTCCATTCATACCGATGAATCCTCCTCCCGTACCGAACTTCATTTTGAGCTCTGGAAAGGAAAGGAATTGCAGGATCCCCTGCATTGGATTACTCACTGAGCGATGGTGAAACAGGATGTTAAAAAATCTAAAAATTGTTCTTAGCAGGCATTTTGGATGTAAATATTGTATCTTTGTTCATTAAACACTATCAATATGCTCACTGGATTGATACTTCTGGGCGTGATTGGACACTGGGAAATCCTTCTTATTGTGCTGGTCATCGTTCTGATTTTCTTTGGCGGGAAAAAAATACCAGAATTAATGAAGGGATTAGGAAAGGGTGTTCGAAGTTTCAAGGATGGTATGAACGGAGAGGAATCAAAGGAAGATAAGCTTGACGATCTGACCAAGAAGAATTAGGATTTTTCATCGGTTAACCTGATTAGAAGCGGTTTTTATCCGTTTCATCCTGCCTAATGAGCCCGTTTCGCTTGTTAGGTTTTTTATATATAAATAAAAAATAAAACAAGGAAACGATAAAAGTTTTTTTGGTTTCTTTTTAATGTACCCTACCCCTGCACCCCTCCCCGGCTAGCAAGGGAGGGGACGGGGGAGGGGTATTAGGCAGAGTCCCCGGTGCTTGCACCTGAATATGAGTCCAGTCCCGATATCTATCGGGATGACGAGGGATTTATACCAGTGATTTTTAAAAAATACACATGATGATCAAATTCAACAGCAGATATTTCTCATTGCTTATCATGCCCTTTCTCTTTTTTGGTTGGCTGAGATCTCCTGCCACCTGTCAAACAGTGGCAGCGGATTCCTCACAAGTGATTTTCTTCCAGCAAGATACATTAACGGATACACTTTCGCCTATCCTCTCCGCCAGCCGGCCTGACTCCCTGAAATTCACCCTTACTGAAGATTCGCCCATCGTCAGGGCACTGGACAGCCTGGCTGACATCAAATATTTTAGGGAATATTACTTCAATGCGGACACATCGTTCCTTAATGTATACCCGTATTCCTTTGAGGCTCCCCCCGAGTTCCCGGATACCGTTTACCGCGACCGAATCCGGTTTCTTGACAAGACGACACCGATCGAATTAACGTATAATGAAGATGTTAAACGATGGATCCTGCTCTATGCTACTCAGAAAAGACAGCTTACCTCCCGCGTTCTCGGACTTGCTCAGGTATATTTTCCGCTGTTTGAAGAATGCCTTGACCGGTATGATCTGCCACTGGAACTCAAGTACCTGGCTATTGTTGAATCCGCACTGAATCCCACGGCCCGCTCAAGGGTAGGAGCCAATGGCTTGTGGCAATTCATGCTGAATACGGGCAAATTATACGGTCTGAAGGTCACTTCTTACGTGGATGACCGCTTTGATCCGTATAAATCGACCGATGCAGCCTGCAGGCATATGAGAGACCTGTTTGATATCTATGAGGATTGGTTGCTGGCACTGGCAGCCTATAATTCTGGTTCCGGCAATGTGAACAAAGCCATCCGAAGATCCGGGAATATAAAGAATTACTGGGCCATACAGCCTTTTCTTCCCCGGGAAACGCAAGGGTATGTCCCAGCATTCATCTCTGTTTGTTATATCATGAATTACAGCCAGGAACACCTGCTCTATCCCATCGATCCAGGTATTCTTTACAACGAGATCGATACCGTGGTCGTGAACAACTTTCTGACGTTCGACCAGTTGAATGAAATGCTGGGAGTTCCTATGGAAGACCTGACGTTCCTGAATCCATCCTATAAACTGGGGGTAATCCCTTCGGTCAACAATGAACCGTTTGTCCTCCGTCTGCCTAAGGAATTCATTGGGCCGTTCATCGCCAATGAACAGGCACTGTATCAGTTTAAAACCCAGAAAGGCATCGAGCGCGAGCAGTTGATGACTGAAGTCAGCAAGGTAAAAGAAACCCGTTACCATACTGTCCGAAGGGGAGAAAACCTTGGGCTGATTGCCAGTAAATACAATGTGAGGCTGACCGATCTGAAAAAGTGGAACCACATCAAAGGATCAACCATCTATCCGGGACAGCGGCTGATCGTTTACCAGTCGAGTGGATTGTCCCACGTAACCTCTCCGGTAAGCTCTCCTGCCAGTTCTTCACCCCCATCGGAGGATCCTCCTCCTCAGGATCAGACAACCACTCACATAGTTAAATCAGGAGAATCACTGGCGTCCATCGCTTCAAAATACGGATGTACGGTGGATCAGTTAAAGAGCTGGAACAACCTGACCTCCAATATGATTTATCCCAGGCAGAAACTAACCCTTAGTTCATCTGTCTCCCGTGGTGATACCAGAGATCAGGTCAGTCAGGGAGAAACCTTCGTCTATCATATTGTACAGTCAGGGCAAACCCTGTGGGATATTGCCAATTTGTATCCAGGGGCCACCGTTGAAAAAATCAAGACATGGAATCAAATCACCAATGCCAAAACCATTCAGCCCGGACAGAAACTGAAGATCGCGGTAAAAGAATGAATTCTTCATGGAGCCTGCTGTCTCCGGTCGGTTTGCCGCCCCGGGCACCCGGCAGGCAGATCCTGCACTATTGCCTGATGCTGGGTGTCCTGCTTATGACGATGCTCACAGCCGGATGCAGGCCAAAGCAGGATAAATCGCCCCGCAAAGAGGATTCCAGCGGTGCTACACTTGAAATCCTTGTTGTGTCAGACAATAAGGAACAATGGAATGGATCTCTGGGCGACACGCTGAGGAATTTTTTCGGCCAGTTCCAAACCACCATCTCACAGCCAGAACCCCGCTTCACCCTGGCCCACATCGAGGTGACCGGCTTCAGTAAAATGTTCCAGTCCCATCATAACATCCTTATCCTGACCGTGGATTCTCAGAGCCGGAAACCGTTGCTGGAGACACGCAAAGACTTGTGGGCCGAACCCCAGCGGGTGATCAAGGTCACCGCCCCATCCTATAAGGACCTGATTGACGAGGTCGACAGCAATAAACAGGCATTCATGGATCTGTTCCTGGAAACGGAATATGCCCGCACTACAAAAACGGATAAAACGCTTCCCGAACATCAACTGATCAGGCAGCTGGAGAATGAATACAAAATATCCCTTGTGATCCCCGTGGGATACGTACTTGCTAAAAATACCAGCGAATTCATCTGGTTAAGGAAGGAGACCCTCAAGACAAGCCAGGGCATACTTGTATACATCGAGCCCTACAAGGATACCCTCCAGTTCAGTAACGACAACATCATCCGGCGAAGGAACCTGTACACTATGAATTGGGTACCCGGTCCCAGCCAGGGATCATTCATGACAACGGATGTCAACAACACCAAACCCGTATTTCAACGCATCATGCTGAACGGCCTTTTTGCCGTTGAAACGCGGGGTGCCTGGGAGACCGTAGGCGATTACATGGGAGGACCGTTTGTCAGCTACTCGATGGTGGATGAAAAACAAAACCGGCTGGTGACCCTCGAAGGGTATGTTTATGCTCCCAATGCACCTAAAACAATACTGCTGCATCACGTGGAGTCCATTTGCCGGACCGTCGGATTCCTGGATTAATCGGTTAACGTGAACCGTTCAGTCTGGTTCCCCACAGTCACTTCAAACTCACCTGGCTCTGTCACCCATTGTGAGTCGGCATTCACAAAGGCAAGCTCGGAGGGGCTTATGACAAAGGAGACGGTGGTGGTCTCCCCTGGAGCAAGTTCCACTTTCTGAAAACCGCGCTGCCGCTTTACAGATGGCGTGATGGAGGCATACAGATCGGAAACATAGAGCTGGACCACCTCTTTTCCTGCCCGTGCACCTGTATTGGTCACGGCGATGCTTATTCTGAGGGAATCGGTGCTGCTAAGTTCACTGGTCGAAAGTGCAAGGTTGGCATAGCTGAACGAAGTATAACTTAATCCGAACCCGAATTCAAACTGGGGGATGGAAATAACCTCAGGCACCCGTTCCGTATATTTATGGTCGTAGTTGATCAGGGCGTTGGGAGAGCTTGGATAGGTGTAGGGTAACTTTCCGGAGGGATTGACGTTGCCGAACAAAACCTCAGCAATGGCGATGCCACCTTCATTTCCCGGGAGGTAAGCCATCAGGATCGCATCCATGTGGTCTGCAAAGGCAGAGATAAGACGCGGTCTTCCTTCGGTTAGCACCAGGATCACAGGTTTGCCTGTTGCCGCCAGGCGGTTTGCCAGCTCCACCTGTGCAGGTGGCAGCGAAAGGTCGCCGATGGTTCCGGGTTGTTCACAATATGCCATCTCTCCCAGGCACAGAATGACATAATCCGCATCCCGGGCCTGACGGACAGCTCTGTCGGCATCCGTGATGGAATCGAACCAAGTGCCTTCCACCCAGGAGACGTTCTGCCCGCCAGCGGCCTCCCGGATGGCTTCCAGGATGGTCAGCTTATCCGAAGCATACCGGTCGGCCTGATCTCCCTGCCAGGTATGCGACCACCCCCCATTAAGGCAGGCCATGGTGTTGGCTGCAAATCCGGTCACCAGCACGCGGGAGTTTTTAGGCAGGGGAAGGACGTTATCATTGTTTTTCAGTAATGTGATACACTCTCTGGCCGCTTCCAGGCTGGCAAGACGGTGCTTCTCCGACCCAAAATCAGGGTAATCGGAAGCCGGATAAAACAGATTTTCGAAGAGGCCCAGCTTGACCTTTACCGTCAGGATGCGCCCCACTGCCTCATCAATACGCCAGACCGGTACGGACCCCTCTTTGACCAACTCGAGCAGATACTCGTAGAAAGAGTAATCATAAGGGACCATGCTCATGTCAACCCCAGCCATCACTGCCATTCTCACGGCTTCCTTAGGTGTGGATGCCACGTGGTGCTTGGTGTGTAAACGGATGATATCTTCCCAGTCACTGCAGGCAAGCCCCTCAAATTTCAGCTCGTTGCGAAGGATCTCTGTGAGCATGTAATGGCTCGCATGCACCGGTACTCCGTTGATCTCACCCGAGTTGATCATCAGGGTGTGGGCTCCGCATGCAATAGCCTCCTCAAAAGTGGGCAGGAAGTATTCACGCAGGTAGTTATCCGGAATCCAGGCAGGCGTGCGGTCCTTCCCCGACACCGGAAAGCCGTACCCCGTATAATGTTTTATGCAGGAGGCCACCTTGTATTTGTCGCTGATGTCTTCTCCCTCGTACCCTCTGACGATGGCCCGCGTCATCTGCCTGGCAAGGAAGACGTCTTCACCGAATGTTTCCCAGAGGCGCGACCAGGCAGCGTGCCGCCCGATATCAAGCACGGGGGAAAAATTCCACGGGATGGCAGCCGCACGGGTCTCGTAAGCCGTAATAGAGGCTGCCTGTTCCATGAGTCCCGGATTCCAGGTGGCCGCCATGGCGATCTGCTGAGGGAACAAAGTCGCCTTCTCGCAGTAGTTGTTCCCGTGAATGGCATCAATGCCGTAAAGAACCGGAACCTTGCAATGGTTCTGCTCTGTCATCTCCCGGATAGCCGACATGATCTCATACCAGTGCTCACGTGAATAACAGTGGTTGGCTACATTGAGAATGGAGCCTGCATGATAGTCGACAATGGCTTTACGAAGTTTGCCGGTATCGATCCGGTGCGGCTCCGCGATGGCTCCGTTTTCGGTCACCGAGACCACATCAATGCACACCTGAGTCATCTGTCCGATCTTTTCTTGCAGGGTGAGCTGCGCTAGCAGTTCGTTCACTTTTGCATCGGTGGCTGTGGCCGTTTTGTTGCCCTGCGGAGGATTTTCCGGGGCACAGCCCTGAAGGACGATTATCATCATGATTAAAAGAGAAGGGATCAGAGATTTTGGTTTCATAATAATTATAACTTATTGAATATTAATTATTTAACTCGTTGCATAACTTCAAGGCACATCCTTCCGTTATGGTAAGGGCACTTCCAGAATCCCGCCTTATCATCGTTCCGGTTAATTGTACCATTGGCTTTGATGCTCCAGTACCATTCCCCGTTGCCGGGATCGATAAGGCGCCCTTTGATGTAGCGAAAACACGCAACGGCCCTGTCAAGGTATCGGGTATCCCTCGTCAGCTCGTAGGCGTTATAGAAACCCACCACTGCTTCCGCCTGCGGCCACCAGTGCCTGTCCTCATCCAGGAGGCCTGTGCGTCGGTCCGACTCGTAAACGATGCTGCCGTCGCCTCGGATGCCCTCCTCAGCGGCAGCCACGACCTGCAGGCATTTCTGCCGTACGGTCTCCGCAAGCTCATGGTCACCCAGCACCCCGGCCGCTTCCAGGAGCAACCATGAACACTCGATGTCATGACCGTAGGAAACGACCGACGACTTGCAGTCCCATTGCTCATCAAAGAACAGGTTCAGGTGACTGGAATCCGGATCAATGATCCTTTCCATGAAGAGCTGGATCAAAGATCGTAATTTTTTTGCCAGCAACGCATCCTGCCACACCCTGTAAAGATTGGTATACGCTTCCAGGATATGAAGGTGCGTATTCATGGTCTTTTTCTCGTTGGCATCTTTGTCACTGAGCCTCATATCACTCAGCGGTTGCCATTGCCGGTCAAAGGCCTCCAGATAACCATGGAATACCGGGTCGAAACTGTGCTGTTCGATCAGTTCGAACAACCGTATGGCTGCTTCTTTGGATAAAGTGTCTCCCGTGGCCATGACATATTCAGAAAGAGCGTATATAAAAAAGGCCTGGGAGTAGACCTGTTTTTTAGTATCGGCAGGTAGCCCTTTATAGTCAACGCTCCAGTAGGTCCCGCCCCATTTTTCATCAACGAAGTGCGTAACGATATATTCCCTGGTCCTGCGGGCAACGTCCAGGTACGGATCCTGCCGGAGATGCCTGGCGGCTGCAGAAAAAGTCCAGAGGATCCGTGCGTTCAGGATGCCTCCCCGGATCGCTCGGGGATGGATCTTGTTCCTCCCGTCCATACGGCCGTAAAATCCGCTGTGTTTCCAATCCTGCATCCTTTCCATCCAAAACGGGAGGATATGGTGCGTCAGCTCATGGTGAAGGTCGCTGGCCAGCCGGATGCTTGCGCTGTCGGTCATGTTCATGGATTCTGGTCTGTACGGTATTGCATCCGCCGGTCTTTCAGTTCACTGGTGATCGTATGCATGTGTTTTTCGTTGAGCGGGTAAAGGGAGATAAAGACGACCGAAAACAGGGTGCCGATCGCAGGGAAGAAGCTCAGCATCAGCCGGATACCTGTCTGTACGTCTTCTGTCTGTATGACGTTTGCCTTAAATCCATAATATCCCAGCAGCCAGCCGGTCAGTGCTCCTCCCAGGGTCCATCCGAATTTTTGTGACATGGAGGAGGAGGAGAAGATCAGGCCTGTGGCGCGGCGTCCGGTTTTCCACTCGGAATAATCGGCGATATCGGCATACATCGACCACAGCAGTGGGAAGATGCTTCCGGCGCACATGCTGATCAGGCATTGCATCACCATGATCCAGCCGATGCTTTCTTTATGGAGGAAGAAGAAGAGGAGGCTGAACAGCGTGGCGGCCACCATGGCTCCCAGATAGGTCATTTTTTTACCGAACCGGTTCGAGAGTGGCGTCACGATGATGATCCCGATAATATTGAAAGCCTGTCCCAGCACCAGGTACAGTGTTGTCAGGGTGATCGCTGTTCCCACCAGGGGCAGGTTCACCGTGATGTCACTCCGGACAAAATACTTGAAGTAGTACACGGCGGCCCCGTCGCGGATCGAATTGAAGATCAGGGCAGCGATGCCAGCGCCCAGCAGGATCCACCACGGACGATTCCCGACCAGGTCCCTGATGTCATCCCTGAGGGAGTCGTTTTTCGTGCTGATGGGTTTGACCCTCTCCCGGGTGAGAAAAAAGCAGCCCAGGAAAAAGAGCACGCACAGGATGGCGATGACCATGACGCCCAGCGTCCATCCGGTTTGTGTATTCCCGCCACTGCTGCCAGTGAAGAACCCGACCAGAGGCTCAATGAGCAGCAGTGCGATGAAGCTGCCGATAAACGCAAAGACCATACGAAACGAGGAGAGGATATTGCGTTCCCTGACGTTGGCCGACATGACCCCCAGCAGCGATGCGTAGGGTACGTTGATCATGGAATACACACCCATCATCAATGAGTACGTAAGATAGGCATATACTAGCTTACCGGTCGTATTGAATCCGGGGGTGATGAACATGACTGTTCCGATGATCCCGAAGGGAAGGGCGAACCACAGAAGATACGGACGGAATTTTCCCCACCGCGACCTGGTCCGGTCGGCAAGCACACCCACCACCGGGTCGAAAAGGGTATCCCAGATACGCGTCACCAAGAACATGGTCCCTACCGCTGCCGCCGGCAGGCCAAAGATATCGGTGTAAAAAAACAACAGGTACATACCGAATATCTTCCAGAACATCGAAGAAGCCAGGTCGCCGAAACCGTACCCTATTTTTTCCTGTAACCTGAGTTTTTCAGTTGCCATTGTCCGATCCTTTCAAAAGTAGAAGTGAAAACTCACAGGAGGCTCATCAAACGGATTTTTACCCAAGATAGGCATTATTTTTCAGGATCAGATCCCGGATTGTATTTACGGATCCTGCCGAATGAAACAGATCAGGGGGCGTATTCAGACAGTAATCTGTGAGCCGGGCGATGGAAGAGACTGCCACATGGAGCCGTGTGTCGGAGGAAGCGTAGTAGATATTAACCGTGTCGTCATCATCGGCGATCCATCCGTTGGAGAAAACGACATTGGACACATCGCCGGTGCGTTCTTCCCCTTCGGGGGCGATCAGGTAACCGGCGGGTTCAGCGGACACCCTGGAAGGATCATCCAGCGCGGTCATATACAGGTAGAGCACGTAGCGAAGGCCCGCTGCGCACCCTCTGACGCCATGGGCCAGATGCAACCACCCTTTGTCGGTCTTAAGAGGGGGCGGACCCTCTCCGTTTTTCAGTTCTTTGATGGTATGATAGCATCGTGGGTCAATGATCCGTTCTTCACGGATCTCGGCATGGGTGATGTCATCGGTCAGCGCCCATCCGATCCCCCCTCCGGTACCAGCATCGATGAAACTGTTCTGGGGCCTGGTGTACAACGCATACCGGCCCCCGATGAATTCAGGATGAAGCACTACATTCCGCTGTTGGCTTTTGGATTTCAGGTCGGGAAGCCGTTCCCAGGTATCGAGGTCGTGCGTGCGTACAATACCTGCCGAAGCGATCGCCGACGAAAGATCCCCCGGGGGAGCGCCGGGATCTTTACGCTCGGTGCAGAAAATCCCATAGATCCATCCGTCTTCATGACGGGTCAGTCGCATATCATACACGTTGACATCAGGATCTGACGTTCCGGGAAGGGAGATGGGAAATGGACGAAACCGGAAATGATCCACGCCGCTGGTGCTTTCTGCAATGGCAAAGAACGATTTGCGGTCTGATCCCTCTACCCTGGCAACTAGTGTATATTTCCCGTTATATTTTATTGCTCCCGTATTGAAAACGGCATTGACGCCGATCCGTTCCAGAAGAAACGGATTGGTGGCTGGGTTCAGGTCGTATCGCCACGAAAGGGGTACATGAGCACTGGTCAGCACCGGATTTTTATATCGGTTGAAAATGCCGTTCATACTTTCCTTTTTCCTGTTGGGACGTTCCACCAGCTCTTCGTAATGGCTGTTCAGCAAGCGCAGGCGTTCTTCAAAGCTCGGATTCATACGATATACGGATCTTTATTTATGGGTGTAAAGGTTCATATCCTGGATGTCTTTCTGAAAAAGGGTTCTGGGGAGGTCATAGAATAAAACAAAATTCTCCTCGCTGATCTGGCCCGGATAAGGGACATAGTAGTGGTTGGGCCTGTCGGCGGCATTCCGCCAGAACAAAGCATACGATAAACCGCTGTCCTTCAGTATGGGCCACACCACATGGGTCCACCAGGCTGGATAAGGGATCTGTTCATAACCCATTTCCGTGATGGCAGGCAGCTTATCATGTTCTTTCGCCAGATCAACCAGTAGCGATGTTTTACGTTTCATGACAGCCATGAAATCCTCATTGCTTTGCCCGGCCTGCTGGTACTGATCAAATCCCACAATATCCACGTACCTGTCGCCGGGGTATCGTTCCATAAAGTCCTCTTTTTGTTCGAAACGGTCGGATGCTGAATAGGCCCAAAGGAGGTTGTGCACCTGTTTGGTTTCGTTCAGGTACTCCACGGTGAACCGCCATATCCGGATGAATTCATCAGGGGTGCAGTGGCTCCGTCCCCACCAGAACCAGTCTCCTGTCTGTTCATGAAATGGCCTAAAAATCAATGGAATAGGCTTGTTGTTATCATCGGTTAATCCGTTAAAGAACTCAGCCAGACGGTCTAGCCATCGCCGGTACGCTGCATGCCGCTCTCCTCCGGGAAGGATGCTTGCTACCACTCCCGGTGTCTGGGTATCCCATGCTGAACCTCCTGTAAGCGGGTTATTGCAATGCCAGCTGAATGTGTTGATGGCCCCCAGGGAATGTACCTGGAGGGAATATGCTTTCATCTCCGCAAAGGGAACCGAATCCAGGTTGACTGCGGATCCGTTTTCCATGTGACCCAGATCCCAGCCAAATACAGCCGGGTAATCGGAACAGATCCTGTAAATATCCGATCGCCCGTTGGGGGCCATCCATCCAACCCCGTAGGCCAGGTCGTCCTGATGGCCGATCATAATACCACTGATGGTCAGCTGTTTCATTCCCGCATGAAGATGTTGGGTTTCTGTGGTCGCCTGTCGATCTGCTGTAGCTATTTCATTGTTTTTCAGCTGATTGCAATTTAATAGAAATATACAGATCAGAGCTGGCAAACCGTACAGGATTTTTCTGAGGCATATCATATGACGACCAGATTTCATGATAGGAAGAAATTAAGCGTATGTAAAGTTCATATTCAGGCATCTCTTTAGGTAATACTTTTTTAGCATAATAACGTACTTTTTGATGAAAATCCCTCTGCCTTCAATCCTGTCAATCGTTTGTAACAGGGTAAAATAAAAGGTTTCAGAACAGGGACATACTCCGGTTTTATTTTATACTTTTATAGTATGATTTTTTCAAACCGATACGGTGTATCCATTAAACATCATAAGCCATGTACGAAAAAGTGATGCGGGAAGTTACACCCCTGACACAGGCAGATTGCTTCACCATTTTTAGCAGGAAAAAGACACAGTTTGACTTTCCTCTGCACGTTCATGATGAAATTGAGCTTAATTTCATTCAGAATGCGAAAGGCGCCAGACGGGTGATCGGCGATCACATGGATGAGATCGGCGATATTGAGCTGGTACTGGTGGGGCCCAACCTACAGCACGCATGGTTCGGGACCGATTTTCACGGAAGGATCATCACCGAGGTGACCATTCAGTTCCATCATGATTTTTTCGACGAAAAGTTTTTGAAAAAGAACCAGTTGGTATTCATTCGCAATCTTCTTGATAAATCCGTTCGTGGTATTCTTTTTTCCACGGCCACGGCCAGGCGGTTGACTCCCCGGATCATCGGCCTGGCTAAAAAGCAGGGATTCGATTCGGTGCTGGAGTTGATGTCGATCATTCACGATCTTTCCATTTCCAGGGATTACCGGATACTGAGCGATTCAACGTTCACTGCTGCTGAGAAGAGCCATTACAGCAGCCGCAGGATAGAGAAGGTGATGAATTACACCCATCAGAATTTTCATCGTCCCATTTCCCTGACAGAGGTGGCCAGGCTCACCAACATGACGGAGACCGCCTTCAGCCGTTTCTTCAAGCTTCGCACCGGAATGACCTTCATCGACAGCCTGAACGAGATCCGGCTGGGGCACGCCTCCCGCCAGCTGATCGAAACGACGCAGACCATCTCTGAGATCGCTTACGATTGCGGCTTCAACAACATCTCCAATTTCAACCGTATCTTCAAGAAGAAAAAAGGCTGCACCCCAAAGGAACTCAGGGAAAGTTATGAACAGGGCGTGCGGGTGTTCATTTAATCGATTGCCAATTTTTTGTCATTTCTCCGGAACCGCGAGGCCAAGGCTCTCAAGGAGAGGGATATTGAGGTCGGTTTCGAAGAGCTCCATCGAACCTTTGTTGAACAGGCCGAATGTACCCCTGTAGTCCCACGACGTCCATGGAATGTTGTTCTTCTCCAGGTACTCCCTGACCACCTTATACCAGTAGATGCGGTCATCGTTGCCGCTGTTGGGTATGTAGACACCAAACTCGCCGCAGAAAACGTTGACCTGGCGGCTGTTCCTGAAGTTGATGGCGATGTCAAGCAACGATCTGACCATTTTTTCGTTGCCTTCTGCCGGGTATCTCAAAAGGCCGTCTTCCACCCAGGTATCCTTGAACTCCGATGGAACGGGAGGCATCCGACCGGGATCATACGGGAACGGGATCCCTTTCAGGGAGGCCATCGACGGGCTGTTCCACGCAGCCCCCTGATGGGTGAACATGAACGGATCGTAAAAATGAAACGTATAGATAAGGTTTGGGTCCTGGTAGAAAGACATGCTGTCAAGGTCCTTGTATCCATTGTATCCCGACGGGCCGACGATGATGGTATGCCTGTCATCAACTTTTCGTATGGCGTTAATCGCCTCCTGCTGGATCTCTCCCCACCGTTTGTTTGATATACCGTGTGGTTCGTTCAATAGTTCGTAAATGATCAGGTCGGATCGGTCCCTGTACCGTTCTGCCATCTGGGGCCAGACTTTGTTGAGGATCTTGCCGATCCCGAGATCGGTGACCTGAATGGGATGAAAGGAATGATTGTCGAGGATCAGGTACAGGTTTAGCTGTTCAGCCCAGTAAACGGCCGAATCAAGGCAGCTGAGGAAATGTGCATCCAGGATGTACTCCGGAGCGCCCTCTGTCATGCTGTGCAGATTGATAGGCAGGCGAATGACGTCGCATCCGAGGCTTTTGATGTCCTGGAAATCTTTTTTAGAGAACCTTTCGAATTGGATATGTCGTGCATCCCGTGCCTGGAACCAACCGGTCATGTTGACACCCCTGTGGAAAGGGACCTGGGCTGAACCGGCCATCATAAGGATGAGGGAAACCGACAGGAAGAGAGCTTTTTCATGACCGTTATTGATTGATAAGTTGAATTGCACATTCAGCGGATCGAAGGCCATCGGCTCTGGCTTTCAGGATTAGGCTGCCCGGTTGCTGCCCGCTTCTGACCACCACCAGGCACATACCATGAAACGCCCTTCTCTCATGGGCCTTGAACGACTCCATGCTCACCTGGTTGCCATTGTCGACCGCTTCGATCGTTCCATTGCCTTCCACCGAAAAATAGATCCGGTTATCGGCCAGCGGCACGACCACGTCGTTCCTGTCCACCACGGTGACCGTCACATACGACAGGTCGTCTCCGTCGGCACGGATCACATCCCGGTCGGGGGTAAGCTCAATCCGGTACGGATCTCCGGCAGTTCTCACCTCCTGAGTCAGGATCACCCTGCCGTTGTTTTTTCCTGTGGCGCGAAGGGTACCGGCCTCAAAAGGCACCTCCCAGCTGAAATGAAGCTTGTCGCCGGATTTACGTTGTGCTCCGAGCGATCGGCCGTTGAGACTAAGCTCCACCTCATCGCAGTTGGAGTAGGCCCACACGTCAACGGTCTGCCCCGCTTCCCAGTTCCAGTGAGGGAGCAGTTGCAGCACAGGTTCGTCGGTCCACTCGCTCTTATACAGGTAGTACGCGTCTTTTGGGAACCCGCAGAGGTCCAGAATACCGAAATAAGAGCTTCGGGCAGGCCAGGGATACGGTGTGGGTTCACCGATATAGTCGAAGCCTGTCCAGATGAACATTCCAGACATGAAATCATGCTGTTTTACGATTTTCCATGTTTCTGAATGGGTGGATCCCCAGGGAACACGGCAATTATCATACGAAGAGCAGCTCATGTCGGCATTGCCTTCCTGGAAGGGGATATCCCACTGGATGGGCCATACGCGGACGCTGTCTGCTGGCATATCGTAACTCCCACGGGTGGCCAGCGCCGAGGTGGTTTCGGCAGCAATGAATTTTTGACCCGGAAACAATC